>JAUVGW010000332.1 GCA_030593565.1 Phycisphaerae bacterium
GCCGTGATGGCCCGTCCGCACTCCGTCACGATCACGGGATGGGGCACATCGGCGGCGTTGCAGGCCTCGCTGACGGCATGAACCACGTCCGCAACATATTCATCCAACGCATAATTCGCGCTGGACGGAAAATTGCTCGAGCTGCCATCGTAGTCCACAGCCAGGCCGCCCCCGACGTCGAAATACTTCACGCCGGCCCCCAGCTTCGCCAACTCCAGGTAGATCCGCATCGCCTCCGCCAAGGCCTCCTTGATCGCCCGGATGTTCGTGATCTGGCTGCCCAGATGAAAATGCGTCAGGACGAGGTTCTCCAACATCCCCTCACGCTTCAACAGTTCCACGCCGCGCAGCAACTCCGTCACCGTCAGTCCGAACTTCGAACGCGACCCGCCCGACTCCTGCCAACGTCCAGCGCCCCGCGCGGCCAGCTTCATCCTGAAACCGATCCGCGGCGAGACGCGCAGCGCCGCCGCACGATCCAGAATCTGCGCCAACTCGGCAAACTGTTCCACCACGAGGATCACCGACCGGCCCAGTTTCCCGGCCCACAACGCCAGATCAATATAGGCCGCATCTTTATAGCCATTACATACGATCAACGGCTCCGACGAATCAAGAAGCGCCATGACCGCCAGCAACTCCGGCTTCGAACCGGCCTCGAGACCATACTTGTACGACCTCCCGTAACTGACGATCTCCTCCACGACGTGACGCTGCTGGTTGACCTTGATGGGATACACGCCCATGTATTCGCCCGAGTAGTCGTGGTCGGCAAAGGCCCGCTCGAATGAATCGTTGATCTGACGGATTCGGGCACGGAGAATATCCGAGAATCGGACGAGGATCGGCATGTCGATGCCGCGCTCGACCAATTCGTCGATCAGGGCCTTCAGGTCCAATTGCGGCCCGTCCGGCCCACGCGGTGACACCACCACATGCCCACGCTCGTTGATGCCGAACAGCCCACCCCCCCACTGCCGAACCTTGTACAGGTCCATCGAATCGGCCACCGACCAAGTGCGCAACAGGTCGGCCCGAGACGTGGAAGTTTTCGTCACATTCGGCATCGATGCTTATCCTCACAATCACGACGGAGCCCGTTCCCCCACCGGCGACCGGGATCTCCCCGCATCTCACCCATCTTAAGGCAGCGGCGAACCTTATATGTCAGCAAGAATCACTCGCATAGTCAAGAAAACGTGGACGGCACCATCTTGGCGCGTGCGTCACGTTTGCCATGACCATCTTGACGGATGGGCCGGTCGCGAGCAAGCTGTCGCGCTTCGGTCGATCGGGATCCCGCATCAGGCGATCCCGGCAACGGCGGCGGCCGCGCTGCCGCCGGCCAAGCCCGATCGCCGACAGCGGAACCAGGCATCATGTTTACCCTTCACCTCTATCTGGCTCGCGAACTACTCAAGACGTTCGTCATGACGGGCATTGCCCTCACGCTGTTGATCGTCATGGGCGGCGGCGTGGCGAACCTGTTCCGCGGCGAAGGCGTCGGCGCGGACGAGATGGCCAAGATCTTCCTTTTCCTGACACCGGTTGCCGTCACGCTTGTCCTGCCGGTTGCCGCACTGTTCAGCGCCGCCATCACATACGGACGGGCGGCTGCCGACAACGAAATCCTCGCCTGCCGCGCGGTAGGCATCAACATTCACCGCCTATTGCTCTCCGCCGCCCTCCTGGGCGTGCTCGTGACCACATTCACATACTGGTCGTGGAACTTCATGATCCCCAACCTCTCCAAGCAGATCAAAGACCTCTCACGCCAGGACCTCCTGTCTATCGTCAAGGGCGAGTTCGACAAGGCGAAGCATCTCTCCTTCGGCAAGTTCCGCCTCATGGCCGACAACTGCTCGATGCTCGATCCAGAAGATGTGTCGCAGGACCTGCCTGAAGGACATCAGTATCTGCGCCTCACGGGCGTCTCCTTCATCGAAGTCGAAGACGACGAACCTATCCGATATGGCACGGCCGACGAGACCATCATCGACTTCGACAATAGCGAAAGCACACCGCGCGTCACCGTCGATCTTCAGAGCGTCCGCAGCTTTGATTCCTTGCGCTGGCAGGAATACGAACTGAAACACCAAGTCCTGGGCCCCTTCTCGATCCCGATGCCTGTCCGGTACAGAACCAAATTCGAAAACCTCGAGCGACTCCGATACTACACCCGGAATCCCGAGGCAATCCCCGAGGTGGAAGACAGACTGTTCGGCCTGAAACGAGACATGTTGCTCCACTTTCTGGCAAACGACATCAAGGGAACGTTGGCGAATGTACCCGCGTATGTGCTCACGAGCCCCAAAACCAGGTTCGAGATCTCCGCGCTGTATTCCCGAACCGACCAGTACGACGGCAGGCCCGAACTCAGCCAGGTCACCGTTATCGAAACGCGTGGCGCCGAGAAGCGAAGCATGTCCGCCAACCTCGCGAAATTTGAACTGAAAAGCTCCCTGGACCGGCACAACCCCGTCATTGTGGTCGAGCTGTCTGGACAGGTGGAAATCAAGAGCCTGCCGTTCCGCGAAGGCGGCCGGATCGTCCGCAAGGAGCGCGAATCGCTCGACCCGGTCCATGTCATGGACCAACCGGGCCTGCGGGACAAGATCAAGGCGTTCGACTTCCTCACGCTGCTCGACACCGATTATCAGATGGCACTGCCCAAACGCCAAACCCACCTTCGCGACAAACTGATCAAACGGCTCGCGAAATTCAAGGCGGAGGTGCGCGGAGAAATCCACTTCCGCGCGTCGTATTCACTCTGTTCGATCGCCGTCGTCCTTTTCGGCGCGATCCTGGGGATCATCGTCCGCGGCGGGCAGGTTCTCACCGCCTTCGGCATCAGTTGCGTACCCATGGTGTTCGTCGTGGTCGCTAGCATCGTAGGACGCAACCTTGCCGACCGGCCGGACTACGCCCTACTCAGCGTGACCGTCATGTGGGGCTCGGCCCTATTCATGTATCTCGTGACCGGGGTTGTCGCAATGCGAATACTGAAACGATAAGGAGGTTGCAGACCGTCTGTTCTCCGCCATCATCGGCAGCACGAGGCTGCCGGCCGTAAACGCCCGACGAAGGACAGATCGCAGTCAACTGAATACTCGTCGCGATGCTCAAAATATTCGACAAGTACATCCTGCGGGCCTTCTTCATCAACTATCTCATCGCCCTGTGCGTGATGATAGGCCTCTATGTCGTCCTCGACCTGTTCGTCAACCTCGACGAATTCACCGAGGTCGAATCCGCCTCCACGCTTGATACGATCTTCAAGATCGTCGACTTCTACGGCCATAATCTGTTTCTTTATTTCGCCCAACTCACCGGAGTCGTCATCCTTGCCGCGGCCTGTTTCACCCTAGGAAGATTCCATCGAACGAACGAATTGACGGCCGTCCTCG
This sequence comes from Phycisphaerae bacterium, assembly GCA_030593565.1. Taxonomy (GTDB): domain Bacteria; phylum Planctomycetota; class Phycisphaerae; order UBA1845; family UTPLA1; genus JAFGQA01. The sequence continues at coordinate 3,408 of JAUVGW010000332.1, forward strand.
CATCCGGCACATCGCTCTATCGCGTCGCCACGCCGATCGTGCTGGCCGCGCTGGCGATGAACGCGGTGTGGTTCATCGATCAGGAGGTCATCATCCCGAGAATCGCCGACAAGCTCGCCAGAAAGCACGCCGACATCGAGGGCCGATACTCGTTCGCCGTTTGGTTCCAGCCCGACCGAAAAAACGCGCTCCTGTCGGCATCGAGATTCAGTCCACGCGCCGAAGAAATGCGCGGCGTCCTCATCATGCACCGTGACGACCATGACAGGATGACGGAAGTCATCCGGGCGGACAGCGCGCAATGGGACGCCGAGAAAAGCCTTTGGCATCTGAAAAACAGCTACACGATGAAATTCGGTTCAGACATCAGCCCCGATGCGCTCGGCGAACTCGACAAGGTCCCCATCAGCGAATACGCCTCGGACCTCACGCCGAAGGAACTGTCGCTGTTGCAGGCGACCATGTGGACCTCGTTTCTGAGCCTGCCCCAGTTAGACAAGCTGCAACAGCGATTCAAGGAATCCGGCACGAGCGTGTTCCTTATCGTCAAGCACAAACGGCTGACGACCGTTCTCATCAACATGATCATGTTGTGCCTCGGCATCCCCTTTTTCCTGAACAGGGAGCGGCCGTCCGTCGTCGTGGCGGGCGGAAAATGCCTGCTGCTGTGCGGCCTCTGCTATATCGCCACCTTCGTGTTTCAGAACATGAATGTAGCTGACTTCGATATCTCGCCCGCCTTGCCCGTGTGGATGCCGGTCCTGATCTTCGGCCCCGTGGCGGTCATCCTGCTCGACAGCATTAAAACATAGTGCTCCGGCCGACGGGGGTAGCACGGGGGGTGGCACGGTCAAGCGAAGCTTGGCCGTGGTTGGTGCCCAGCACGGCTGGGCTGCGCCAGACCGCAACGATCGCGGTGAATCACCCGCACCGGGAAGACGCCCGTCGGGGCACGATTCAGGAGGGAATCATGACATCAAAGAACACCGCCGCGACATGGGGGAAGGAGCCTCATGGGCTCTTGACGCTAACCGAGGCGTGGGGTGCCGTCGCGGCTGACGTTATCCCCGTGGGTATGACGTCGGTGGCGTTGCGCGACGCCGTCGGGCGCATCCTGGCGCGGCCCGTCACGGCACAGCTCGACGATCCGGCGTTCGACAAGGCCGTAATGGACGGCTTCGCCGTGCGATCGACCGATTGCGAGGCGCCGGGCGCGGTTCTCGGCGTCGTCGGACTGGCGGCGGCCGGCGACGCGCCCGCGAACGAACTCGGCGCCATGCTGGCCGTGCGGATCAACACCGGCGCGCCGGTGCCGCCGGGGGCCGATGCCATTGTCAAGGTCGAAGACACGACGCCTTCGACAGACGGGCTGACCGTGCGAATCAACACCGTGGCCCGCCCCGGACAGCACATCACACCGCAAGGCGACATCAAACACCAAGGCGACGTTGTGCTGTCGGCGCCGATCCGTCTGGAAGCGGCGCAAATCGCGGCGGCAGCGGCCGGAGGTGCGGACCATGTCGAAGTCTACGAGCCCCTGCGCGCGGCCGTCGTCACGACGGGCAACGAACTGGTGCCCATCGGCAAACCCAGGAAGCCGGGACAAATCACCGAGACCAACGGGCCCATGCTGGCCGCGTTGCTGCGTCGGTTTGGCGCGGAGCCCGACGAGCCGGTCATCGCCTGCGACAAGACCGACGACCTGAAACGCCTCCTCGGTCAGGCGCTGGCTCGGCCGGTGGTCCTGGCGGTCGGCGGGATGTCGATGGGCACGCTCGACCTCGTGCCACAGGTGTTCGAGGAGCTTGGCGTGCGGTGGGCCTTTCACGGCGTCTCGCTGAAGCCCGGCAAACCCGTCGCCTACGGCCGGGGACCCGACGGCCAGCACGTCTTCGGCCTGCCTGGCAACCCCGTCAGCGCCTTTGTCTGCGCCTGGTTGTTCGTGCGGATGGTCGTCCGTGGCCTACAGGGCTTCCTGCCGGCGGCGCCGCCGCCGCGATGGCGCGCGACCTTGGCCGGGCCTATCGAGCCTTCGCGCGATCCGCGGCCATTGTTCGTTCCCGCCCGCGTCTGGAACGATGCCGAGCAAGGCATGATCGCCGAGCCCTGCAAATGGCACGGTTCCTCCGATCTGTTCGCCCTCGCCGACGCCAATGCCCTGCTGTTTCGCCCGACGCCGACGAAGGCGGCGGAAGCAGGCGATCCGGTTGACGTCATCCTAATGACAGATGCGGCACAAGCCTGACCGAACCGTGTTCGGCTGCCGCCGGGTCCATGACGGATTCGGCGGGACGCTTCAGTGCCGCGAGGTGTAGCGTCGGCCCCCCGTGGCCGACGTGAAGTACTGCGGCGTTCGTCCGCACATACGTCGGCCA
>JAUVGW010000184.1 GCA_030593565.1 Phycisphaerae bacterium
TGGCCGACGTATAATGTGGAGGGCTTCCTCCTCGCATACGTCGGCCACGGGGGGCCGACGCTACTACCCGCACGTTTTCGTGTGGCGATGCTCTAGCCGGTGATTCGTTCAACCACCGGCTGTTTGGTCGCCCCGAGCGAAATGACGTCGAAGCCGGTGGCCGGCGCAGTCGTCTTCCTAGGCAACAAGGCGGCGATAGCGGTGAGGATCAGCAGGAAGATGTTTCGTTGGATCGTGGGCCAGCCCGCCGCGGCGCTGTCCTTGCCCGTGCAGCCGCAGGTGATGTCGAGTCCCTTATAGAAGGCCGCATAACTCACTGCAGCAACGAAGAACAGCAGGAGCCCGGCGATGATGATGCTGCCGGGGCGTCGCGTCCTGGGCACGATTAAGGCGATGGCCGCAAAGACCTCGATCCACGGCAGATAGAGCGCGACGAGGTTCAGGTACTGCTGCGGGAGAATCTGGTAGTTCTTGATATCAATCGCGAACTGCCTGGGCTCGATGATCTTGGGATAGGCGGCATATAGGAAGTAGCCGCCGACGCCGACAGCGCAGAGCAGGGCGATGACGTAGCGGACCGTGTTCTTGGCCTCGATGGTCAATCCTCGTCCCCCGTGCCCGTGACGATGAACTCGTCGAACGTGTCGGTCGCCATGACGCCCTCCCAGCCGTTGTCATATATTTCGACGTCGGCATACCCGTACTCGATGAGGACATCCCTGACCGTGTCGCTGGCCTCGCAGCCACCACCGCCGCAGTAGACGATCACCTTCCCATCAACTGGGAGCATGGAGATAACATCGTCCATGCGGTCATAAACGGCGCTGGACGGAAGATGAAAGGCGCCTCGCAGGTGTCCGTCGATGAACTCGTGGTGTTCGCGGGCGTCCACGAAGCAAGCCGTTTCATTGTGTAGGTATTCGAGCACCAGCTCGGCTGTCGGGCCCCGCTCCTCGTGCATCATGGTCTCGTCGTCCACCTCCTGCGGTATGCCCTCCTGCGGTATGCCGTTGGGGAGTGGATCTCGGTGGACGACGGCAGGCGGCCTGCGTATCCAGTCGAGCCCGTGCCAACTGGTGTTGGCGGCGGTCGCGGCGACGGCACTGATCAGCAAAATGACTAGGATTGTGATGGCGTCACGACGCATGTCAGTTTCCCTGTGTGCCTGTTCGGAAGGTCCACGGTTCAGGGCTTGGGATTCAGGGTTACCAAGCGGCCCCCTTGACCCTGACCCATGAATCCCCCTCCATCCAACCATCAGCCAACTCGACCATCAGGCAACTCGTGAACGGCCGACTGACCTTTCCCCCCCATTGGTGCCCTTCCGCTCAGCCATCAACCGGCCGCCATCCGATCGCGCTCGTTCGGACTGTCTCCTCGGTCGCGTTCGGGCACCCTTTTCGGTCGTCCTCGCTGGATCACGGCCAGACGCTGTAATGCGGTATCCCTTCGGTTCTTGACGTTTGGTCGCGCGGCTTTCTCCGCGCCCATCAATCGTCAATCATTGAATCCCAATCGTGGCCGCTATTCTCCTATCGCCTTTCCGGCGGTGTCCGCGGGCTTCTCCGCCGCCGGGGCAGGTTTCACTGACGCCTTTTTATTGGCGATTGTCTTTGCCGGCATCGTGGGCTTCATCCCTTCGGCTGCCATCGTCGGTTGGATGCGGTTGCTGATCGACGCCTTGTTCGGCTTGCCGGTATTGCTCAATCCTGGTCGTTTAGCGGCGCCAGGCTTGGGGCTCCTCGATCTCGAGGCGGTCCTGCGTGCCTTCCGTTCCGTGATCGGAATGACGACGTGCGGTACGGCCGGACAGTCGGTGTCGAACTTGATATGGTCCCCGCCGGCAGCAACCTTGTAGTCTGCCGGAATGTTGACGGTGATTCGATAGCTCTTCCCAGGCTTCGTTTCCTGGATGGATGCCGTGATCGTCGGATTGCTGGCCCCCAAACCGGAAATCTTTATCGGCTTCTTGGAATAATTCCTGACGTAGATCTGCCGTGAGATCTCGCCGGTTCGCTCTCCAGGCAATGTCAGCTTGTCCGGTGTGGCATCGACGTCCAACGTGACGACGGCGGAGACAGGAATCGAAAGCGTAGGCTTGTCCGGGATGCCGGTTGAGAGTTCGATCTTTCCGCGGTTGTTGCCCGACTTGAGGGGCGGCACCAGAGTGACCGTCAACTCGAATTCCTTGCCGGGTTTCGTTTCAACGACCTCTGCGGTGAAGCTGGGGTTGGAGCTCTTGATGATGGCGAGCTTCGCCACCCCCTCGACCTTGTTGATGATCGTCAACTTGCGGAGTTTGCCCTTGCTGGCAGCCTCGCCGCCCAGGCGACCAAACGATGCATGACGCGGCGTCACTTGAACCGGCTGCCAGACTTCGCCTTGCAGTTTGATGCGTACCGTTCCATCCGAGCCGGGGATGTTCGTATGCACGGTGATGCTCTTGGCTACCTTGGCGCCGAGCTTTGCCGTCCTGATCTTGAGCGGAATCTTGCCGGTTTCGCCTGGTTGTACGATCCGGTCATACTGACCGGCAACAGTGCATCCTCAGCCAGGCCTCACTTTGAGAATCTCCAATGGACCCGTTCCGGTATTCGTAAACCAGAAATCATGCTCGACGTCGGGACCGGCGCGAATGCTGCCGAAATCGTACACCGGCGTATCGAACTTGATGGCCGGGACTTCACCTGGCTTTAGCACGACCGTTGGCTTGGGGACTTTTGCCGACCGCTTGCCGCTGCGCGCGATCGAGCGGCTGGCTGACGCCCGGCGAGGACCTTCGCCGGGCTTGACGGGGCCGACAAACTCCTTGTCCTGGGCGGCCTTGCCGTCTTTGCCGATAGGCGCGAGGCGCGCCCCGGTCACTGTGGGCGGCCGATTGCTCTGTCGGACCTTGGCCTTTGTCGGGGCGGCCGATGCTTTGGCATCTTTGCCCGCGGCCTTCTTGTCCTGCGCGGTCGTCGATTGCGATGCGCAAATGAGCATCGCACAGGCAATCGCCAGTATGACGGGAACCGATAGCCTGTGATGTCCGGTGGGCTTCATTTGTTTGTCTCCTCGTTTACGGGTGTCTTGGTGAGTTTCATTCTTCGCTCGTCGGTCCGCGTCATCGGCGGCTCGACGATGCGCCTGATGTACTTGGGCCGATCGTTCGTGGCGATCACTAATGACATAGCATCGGATCGTCGAGGTCGGCGGTTCAAGATTGATTCATGTGGCGTTAGCCTCTTTGTCCCCTTGCCCCACCGTTGGGGCCTACATCAACCAACCAAAGTGTACCACGCGCACGGCCTGGCGGGTGTAACGACAATGTAACCACTCGACAACGGGCGAAGACCACGAGGTGCAACAACGGAGCACACTACCTTGCGTGCCGCCGGTATGGACCGATAGCAGCCCGTGGCAAAACTGTGGCACCGGCGTCTCGCCGGTGGTTTTCACGGTCAGGAACGCCGTTTCCGAACCGCTGTTTCCCCTTTATTACGACGGGCCAATAGCAGGGCAATAGCTGAACGCCGTTCAGGTCTTTGACCTTTCTGAGGAGGTTTGCATAGAATGGAGATGTCCTCGCCCCAATCGCACATGGAGCAGTACTATGTTTGATTTCAACTTCGATTTTATGGCCTCGCTTCAGGCTTTTTTGGATTCGGTTTTCGGCTTTGTGAACGGGCTATTGAACGGCGTGTTCGGCTGGTTGGCGGCGTTCTTCAATGGCTTGGGCGGGTTCTGACGAGGACGCGCGCTACTGTGGGGCGGGCGTCTCGGCCCGTCGTGACACCCGCGAACAGCCGCCCAACTCCAATCTCTCAGTGTGCAAACGTGGTTCAGAAGTACTTGGGACCGACATGGACGTCTTGATCTTGGGGCTTTTGATCCTGGTCGCCGTGGCCGGCGTCATCCTCGCGGCCATGCAATTGCCGGGCACCTGGCTGATCCTTGCGGCGGCAGTCGGGTATGACTGGCACTGCGATTGGCAGCCGATCGGCTGGAAATGGCTGGTTGCGCTTGCGGTCGTGGCGGGTGTGGCCGAGTTGCTCGACAGCCTTGCCTCGATGATCGCGGCACGTCGGGCCGGAGCGAGTCGCCGCGCGATGGTCGGCTCGCTGATTGGGGGATTCCTCGGCATGGTGATGCTCTCGATACCGGTGCCGATCATCGGAACGATCGTGGGCGGATTGCTGGGTTGCTTCCTGGGCGCGCTCGTCGGCGAGTTGACCGTGCGCGACGACCTGAAGTCCGGTGCGAAGGTCGGGCTGTTCGCCGCGCTCGGCCGCGTGGCCGGTATGATCGCCAAAACGGCAGCCGCCATGATGATAGCGGGCGTCGCCGTTTCATTGGCCATCGGCGCCATGGTCTGATAGGTCCGCCTGAAATGTCACGCGCGCCTGTCAATCCGTGTCGCTGGAATCCATCTCGCTCGGCCTCGAACTCGGCTGACTTGCAACGCCGAATTCCGATTCGAGTCGCTCCCCCTGCGATGCGGCGCCCGCCCGTCCCAGCAGGCCCGAATCGTCACCCAACAACACGGGAGCCAGGTAGTGACGCACGAAAGCGCTGCGCGTGCCTTCCGTGTGGCCGCCGCCATAGCCGGCCTCTGCAAACACCGGCCGATAGGGCACGTTTCGGATCTTCGCGTACTGCGCTTCGGTATCATCTCCGGCGCGAGGCGGCGGGAAAAAGCCATCCAAACCCACCACGCCATTCTCAGCGGAACTGCGATCCACCGTGCCCGTATACCACACCACGTTGCGGAGGATTCGGTCGTAAGGCGAATGTATGGCGTACAACCCTTTGTTGACGCGTCGTAGTGCCCGGGTCATGTCGTAGTGGCTCGACAGACTGCACCCCAAAAAGATCACTTGGTCGATACCCGTTCCTTCCGGCAGAAACTCCAGCGCGAACGTCGCCACGCCCGTGCCGGCCGACAGCGCGATGATGTTCACCGGCGTGTCGCGGTAGACGCGTCGGTATGCCTTGATCCGATTGGCCAGATCCATCGCCTTTTCACGGTTGCGACTCAGATTGATCTGGTCGCCCGTGTGCGTCATGCTTTGCCACGGAAACACCTCAACCGCGCCTGAATACCCGCCCTCCGACAAGCCCGTCGGCACGTCCCACGAACCCACGTTCCCGATCGGCCCCGCGCCGCCGACGTAGTATGTCTTCCCATGCGCCGGACTGCCGACTTCCTTCGCCGTAGCGATATAGCCGACCATCGGTTCGCAGCCCGCGACGCACAGCACCGACAGGCACGCGACGAACAAGACGATGGGATCGTAAACAGAGGAGCGGTGCGACATGCTGGTCCATCAGAAAGTCAGGCGAGGCAAGCGTACGGATAATGTGCATTATAAGCCGAACGCCACAATTGTCGATGCGACGATTGAGGGTTGATATCAGGGCAATCGCAAGAATGGCGGATGTAGCGGCCGACCCCCGTGTCGGCCGTAGAACACCAGCGGTTTCCGACGGCCGACACGGGGGTCGGCCGCTACACGAGCGCGCAAACCGCTGCAAAGACCACCGCCCGGCCATTCTTGCGATTGCCCCGGGGTTGATATGGGCCGGGACATCCGAGGGTCGAAAACAGGTAAGGTACCTCGCCAAGACGTTTAGCCGCGAACCGCAGGGGAGCGCGCGCTCCCCTGCGGTTCGCGGCTAAACAGGACGCCGGCCGCCCAAAACGTCATGGCCCCGGGACGAACGCGTAAGCGGGCGCACCACCGGCATCGCTTATTGCGCCAGCACCTCGCAGAATTCATAAACGCACGCCCGTCCTCGGCCCGCCTGTTTTGCCATATACAATCCACGGTCGGCAAGCCTGAGCAATTCTCCATGGCCTGCCGGCCGGTTGTTCCACAGACTTGCCACGCCGGCACTCATCGTCGGCGCCGGCCGAATCGGGACCATCGTCTTCACGCGCTGGGCGAACATGGCAATGATCCGGTTGGCCAATGCAAGCGCCTTTACGGCGGACTGGCCCGGCAAGATCAGAAGGAACTCGTCGCCGCCGTACCGAATCGCGATGTCGTCCGCGCGCGAACACTGTCCCAACAGTTCCCCGGCAAATGCCAACACGTGATCCCCGGCCGCGTGTCCCAGGCTGTCGTTCAGCGTCTTGAAATGGTCCAGGTCGAACATGATGACCGACAGATCCTGCCGCGCGTCCCGTTGCGCCGCGAAAATATCACCGAACTTGTTCTCCAGCATCCGCCGATTGTTGATGCCCGTCAGCGGATCTTGCCAAGCATCGCGCTGGACCCGTCGCAGGTCACGAGTGATGCGTTGCGACTCCGCGGCGATGTGAGAATCCATACGCCGCTCGATCACCGCCGCGCGCTCGCGCCAGGCCCCCAGACCATCGTGCAATCCCTGAAGCGATCGAGCGATCGCCCCCAGTTCATCATCGCGGTCGGTGTGACAGGACGGCCCATCGTCGCCGGCCGACACCGCCGCCTCCGCGAGTTCCAAAAGCGGACGGCTCACCTGCCGGTGAAGACGCCGCGAGCTAATGATAAACGCGATGATCCCCACAACCGCCGGCACGAGATAGGGCAGCACCGTCGCGTGAACCCCGGGAGCCCCAAATCCCGTTGACATCGCTAACAAGACCGCCATTCGCGCAGGCCGCTCCTTACGGGGATGGACTCCCAAGTCCGCCTCAACGCGCCGCACGAATGCTCGATCCCAGACTATGCCAGGCGGCAACTCCGCCCGTTCCACGACGATCTCCGGTTCCCCGGGATGACGCGGCAACTCGACCAACGCCAGAAACTCGCCCGCCACGCTCGCGTCAGCCGCAATTTCGCCGGATTGGTCCCACACGCGAACCGCCAACACGGCCGGAAGCTCCACCAACCGATCACACGCACGCTCGAGGTCCACCCGAGTCTGCACCGCGTCCGGCCGAAGCTGTGCCACAAAAGCCTGGCCCAACGTCACAGCTCCGCCGTCACGCATTCGATCGGCATCATGCGCCTTGGACAAGGCGTGCGCGCCGAACCCGGTCATCACGACCGATAACACGGCTGTGAGCAACGTGAGTTGGATGTGTGTCTTGACAGAGAGCTTACGCTTGCCCCTTGATGTTTCCCCCATGGGAGATCCCCCCCGCTGCCCTGTGCAGCCGTGCTCGAAGTCCCCAACGGCCTCTACGGCGCGTTCCGCCCGGCGTCACGGCAGGCGGAGGAAGATCCCTGCGAGGACGCCGCCACCGCGTACCCACTCAGCTAAACAGTAAGATACAGAAGCCGATGGGACCAGCGATTGCTGGGAAGGGGGAGGGCAGGTCTCCGGAATCGACGTTAACCGATATGTGGCGGTCACCCTCAGAAGGACCGAGTCGCCAAGCACAACGGGTGATTCAATCTGAGGATCGCCCCATTGGCCTAGGGGCGTTGAATGGTCGATGTTATAATCCCCAGGTTAGGGGGGAGTTCTGAAGGCGTGTGTGAGATTGGCAAGCGAGGCGGCTGTGACCACGAAGCAGTTGGATGAGTGCCTTCCCGAGATTGTGCGGCGCCTTTGTGCGGCGCTGGCTCCTGTGATGGTCTATCTGTACGGCTCTTGTGCCGAAGGCAATATCGGCCCCGACAGCGATATCGATCTGCTTGCGGTCGTACAGGATTCAGAGTTGGATTTTTTTGAGCGAGGCGCCATTGCCTATAGAGCCTTGCGCGGACTCGGCGTTCCGTTTGACATTCAGGTTTACACCCGCGAAGAATTCGAGTCCCGCGCGGCGCTGCCGGTCTCATTTGAACGGACCGTCCGAACCAAGGGGCGGGTCGTCTATGCATCCTGAACAGGCCGAAATCCGGCGGTGGTTGCTCAAGGCCCGGAATGATCACTCGGTCGTGCGGAAGATTCTCGCACCCGATGGCGACGAAATGGATGTCGCTGCATTTCACTGTCAGCAGGCGGTCGAGAAGGCACTCAAGGCCTATCTCGTGTTTCGCCGCATCCCATTCGAGAAGGTACACGACCTCGGGCGACTGTTAGATCACTGTGCCGGCTGCGACGGCGAGTTCGAATCGTTGCGTGACGCCGTGGAACCGTTGACCCTATACGCCGTTGCCTTTCGTTATCCGGGGCCGGCTGATCCCTCGCGCGAGAATGTCGAATCCGCACTTCGCGTTGTCGTACAAGTATGGACGTTCGTCACAGGGCGGCTTCCCGGGGAAGTCGTTCCCTGAAGATACCACCGCGGATTTTGCCGTTGTCCCCCAGTGCGGCCCCTATCACATCAACCACCCCGCTGGGTCGTCGAGGTGTTGCTTGTCGGCTGTGTCGTCGGCAGGCTGAGTGATGGCGTCGCGCGGCTGCCTGTGATGCAGAACCTGCGGATCGCCTTCCCCCGCTCCGCATCTTCCACCGCGCGGAACTTGCCGAAACAGAGGAACTGCCCTGGTTTTTGCGGCATCAGCGAGAAGACCGTCAACTGCGGCCGAGGTGTCATGAAGACGCGGAAGCTTCCCGTCATGGTTCCGTCGTCGCGCACCGTCACGCCCACGATGCCCTTGTCTGATGAAAGTCGCAGGCTTTGCACCGCCGAGAAAAACGCGGCCGACGCGCGTCTCCGGCCGACCTCATAGTTGCGCCCGCTGCCCGCGGGCGGCTTGTCGAGCCTCCACCACAGGCCGAGTTCCACGAGTCCGTACTTGCCGAGGAGGACGTGGTTCTGCCGGCATTGCATCGCGATGTTGAGGTTGCCCGCGCCGTCCGTCCACCAGTAGCATTCCTGGGCCGAGAATCGCGTGACGTTCGTCCCCGGCGGATCGATCTCGGTTTCGTGCAACGACACGAATTGAACCGTCCCCGGCGCACTGCAACCGCCGGTGAGAAGTGCCGCGGATATGAGAAGCAGGGCTGATCGGCACATCGGTGTTCCACCCCCGCCGAGATCGGTGATCACGCGTCGCCATCCTCCTGCCGCAGCCCGCTCCATCAGTGCGTCTTCTGCGGGAATTGGGCACACATATCGATGACCTCCCCCCGCACCGATTCGACTGCCGCCGCCGCGCCTTCGGCCGTCAACACGCGCGTAATCAGCTCCGCGATCTTCCGCATCTCGTCGGGCCCCATTCCGCGCGTCGTCAGGGCGGGCGTGCCGATCCGAAGCCCGCTCGCATGCATCGGTTTTCGCTCGTCGAACGGGATCATGTTCTTGTTCACCACGATGTTCGCCAGCCCGAGCCAGTCTTCTGCCATGGCCCCTGTCACCTCCGGATACTGCTTTCGTAGATCCACCAGCATCAGGTGCGTGTCCGTCCCGCCGGAAACCAGATCGAGCCCCCGACCCAGCAGCGACTCCGACAGCGCCTGCGCGTTGTCCAGGATCAACTGTTGATACGCCTTGAACTCCGGCCGAAGCGCCTCCCCGAGCGCCACCGCCTTCGCCGCGATGATGTGCATCAATGGGCCGCCCTGCAAACCGGGAAACACCGCCGAGTTGATCTTCTTCTTCCACTCCTCGGTGCACATCGTGATCCCACCGCGCGGTCCGCGCAGCGTCTTGTGCGTTGTCGTCGTCACGAAATCCGCCACCGGAACAGGGCTCGGGTGCAGCCCCGCCGCCACGAGCCCCGCGATGTGCGCGATGTCGGCGAGCAATAGCGCCCCGACCTCCTTCGCGATCTCCGCGAAACCGTCCCAGTTCCACTCCCGCGGATACGCCGATGCCCCCGTGATGATCAGCTTCGGCTTGCACTCGCGCGCCAAACGCTGAATCTCGTCCATGTCGATGCGACCTGTCTTGCGATCGACGCCATAGGTCGTCACGCGAAACCACTTCCCGCTGATATTGACGTGCTTCCCGTGTGACAGGTGGCCGCCGTGATCCAAATGCAGTGACAGGATCATGTCACCCGGCGTGCGCGCCTCCTCGTCCGGGTGCTTCTCGCGCTGCTCCGCCTCGTCGAAACGGGACCCCGGCCGCATCGCCGCCAACAACACAGCCTGATTCGCCTGGCTCCCCGAGTCGAGAGGTCGTCCACGAGCTGGTCGACGACTGGGAGCTCGAGGACCCCCGGCCCGCCGCCTACCGAAGCGCGCTCGGACACCTGGCAAGAGAAACAGTCAGGTCTGAGGGGGGAGCCCGCCCCTTCT
>JAUVGW010000346.1 GCA_030593565.1 Phycisphaerae bacterium
ACCCATGAATGGCTGTCCCTGTTCTCATAGGGCTTGGCGGCCAATGCCCGCCAAGCGTCGGGCAGAGCCCGACCTACTCATGCGACCTACCCGGCTAAATACCAAATACCTACTCGTATAGCGAAGTCGAGTCCTCAACGCATTTCTTCCACACTCGCCGGCCCTCCTCTGTTAAAGAGTAAATGCGCGCGGACGGGCCACATGAGCTGGGATACTCTTCTTGCTGTCTTGAATCCACCAGGCCTTTGGCTTCAAGATCGTGCAAACACAGCGTGATCTCAGTAAGTCGATAGTGTTCGCCATATAGATGGAAGATCTTGTCAATCCGCCTGAAGTTGACGACAGTAAACACCTCTTGTAGCTGCTCCTCATCGCCAACTAGACAATCCAGGATTCGCATCGTGAGTCTGTCCATTGCTGTGCCTCAATTGAGAAAGGGTGGAATGGGTGGCCACGGTGGCCGGTTCTTCCAGTGCTCATGGATGATCTTGCCTGCTCTCATAATCACATCACGAATGTACCACTTCCCATTCCAGAATACATAGACCGTTAGCTTGACACCACCTCGGTAAGCGACTCCCGTAGCTACTTCTGCTGTTACTGCCTCGACGACGGCTCCAGTAACGGCCGTCCCCCCTGCTGCCATCAAGCCCAGCCCTGCCGTACCGCAGGTAAGGCCAACGACGGCAGCAACGTCCGAAACGGTTTGCACCGTATCTTCATCATCCATCCAGGATTCCCGCCCGCCAGTGATCCAGATATAGCCCCTGGCGACACTAGTCTTGATCCCGGTCCACGAAATCGAGAGCAGCCCCTGAGGATCGACGAAGATCAACGGATTATTCCCAACATACACATACACATTCAAACCGCCCAGAAGCCCAACCGGATCGCGCTGGGGGAATCGCCCGGTCGATGGATCATAGTACCGATGGCCGACGTGCAGCCAGCCGAGGGTGGATAGAACGTCGGTGTCTTGGGGGGATTCGTAGCCCCAGGCGCCGGCGTATTGGTAGCGGGTTTCCACCGGCGGAATACCGGGGACACAGTCCCCGGCGCCGTTGCTGCCGCAGACCGGCTCGCCGAAGGCCGTCTGGACTATCATCTGGGCCGGCACGCCTGGCTCCGTGGTCACGGCTCGTAGCGTGCCGATCTGGTCGCTGTGGAAGTATTGAACCTGCGTCGTCTGCGCGGCCATCTGGGCGATGCCGGGCAGATAGGCGGTCGTTTCGTGCGCCTGGCCGAACGCGTTAACGATGTAGTCGCCGTAGATCTCGTCGCCGTCGTAGTCCGACCAACGCGACGTGCCGGGCAGGACATCCAGCGGCGACTGCGGATCGCGCTGGCGCACCATGTAGCGCGAGCGGCCGTTGCCACGGTACTCCGTGATGCCGAGGAGTTGCTTGTTGATGCACATCCAACCCAGTTCCTCGTCCCAGACCCTCTCCCAGGTTTGCTCCGAGGCGAACCAGATTTCGCCTTGCTTGTTGTAATCCAGCGACACGCCGCGGTAGAACGTCTCGTCCTCGCGCTTCCGCACGACGCGTGACGGGTGCCCCTGCGCACCATCCTCCACCGCGTAGTATTCGTAGTCCACGCGCTCCACCAGCGTCGGGCCGTCGAAGACCTCGTAATACATCAGGCGATTGTTCCGCGACTCGTATGTTGCCGGATCGTCCACGTCATAATGATACACCGTACTCACCCCGGAAAGCCAGTCCGTCTTGATCTGACGGTTGCCGACCTGATCGTACGTGTACGACAGGTGATACGGATGCGACCCGATACGCTCCTCCTCGATGAGGCGATTGCGATTGTCATAATCAAACGTCACCGTCGCCGCCCAGCCGTCCGGGCCTGTCTCGGTGATGGCGGTGACCAGCCCGTCGGCCGAGTGGGCGTAATCAAGTTGGAGAATGACGCTCTGGTCGGCGGTCCACTCGTGGCGAATCTGCGTCGTCCTACCTGCGTCGTCGTATTGATACAGCGTCCGCGTGCCGTTGCCGAAGGTAGCGGATTCGACGTTGCCGGTTACGTAATAAGTATAGCTTGCGGACATCGCGTCGCGCGAGATGCTTTGGAGCCGACCGGCCGCGTCCGTTTGGGCATGTGACAGTTGGCCGTCCGGCCCGGTGCGGTCATATTGGCCTGTGGTTGCGTCATGTTGATAGGTGAAGCCTCGGGTGATTTGAGTGTCCCAAAGCGCCGTATCGAAGGTGGGCTCGTTTGTGGTCAGCGTGCTGGCCGTGAGCCTGCCCAACTCGTCGAAGGCCTGCGTCGCGTTGACGTCGAATGGCGGTGTGAACAGAAGCGAGTCGTCCCAGAAGGTCGTTTCCACGCCTGTCATCCTGTTCATCTTGTCATAGTCGAAATGGCTCGGGCCTTTGGCCTCGCTGTTCATGCGAAACGGCTGGCAGGCAAATGCCGAGTCGCGCCCGCCGCCGTCCGGGGGAGGAGAATCACCGCCATCCCCGTCGCCGTCACATTCCGGTTGCCTCGGCAAGAAGTGTGGCACGACGCAGCAGCAGCAACTATCGGTGCGATTCGCGTCGTCCCAGTTGGAGCAAATCATGAACCTGCACCATCTGTCTCCGCCGTCCCCCTCCGGCTCGGGATAATCACCCGTATACCGGCCGTAATCCCGGAGCACACGCCCAACCTCGTCGTGGATCGCTGCGAACACAACCTTCTCCCAACCGGCCTCATCAAGCGCGCCTTCCGTCGTGCGCCACTGTTGGCCGTATGAGTCGTATTCATACAGCGTGCCGACGCCGTTCGGGTCCGTTACCGTCTCGAGCAGGCCGACCAAGGTGGGCTCATCCGGGCCGTAGTATGCAAGCTGGATCGACGCGGGCGGGTTGCCCTGCCCGTCGTCCGGCAGGTTGACCTGCGTCGGACTCGTCGGATGGTCCTCGTCGTTGTAGTCGTAAGATACCTGCTTCGCCGGGTTGCTCGATCCGGGCGTCTCGCCCGGGGGCGTGATGGTCAGCAGGTTGTTCAGGCCGTCGTAGGTGTACGCCCATGCGTTGCCCAATGGGTCGGTCGCGCTCTCCACGTTGCCATCGGGGTCGTAGCCGGCTCCCCAGGTCTTGCCCAGGGCGTTGGTGTAGGCGGTGCGCTCGTGGACGAGTTGCGGCCGTGGGTCGTCGTAGGCAAGCGACTGCGTGTGCAGCAGCGGGTCTTCGACCTCGATGAGGTTGGTGTTGAACTTGTTGAAGGTGAAGACCCAGTCCTCGCCGCGGCGGTCGGTGTAGGTCGTGGGCTGTGACGTCGCGTCCGCGGCGCTGTATGCCAGCAACTGCGCCAGCGGCAGTACCGGCGGGGCCGGTGGGTCGGGCTGGTCGATCGGTGTCGGGTCCGTCACCATCGTGAGTCGGCCGCTGCCCGTCCAGATGCCGTAGGTGTAGGCGGTGGCGTGGCCTTCCTTGTCCGCGATCGTCGCGATGTCCCACTGGTCCGTGTAGGTCCACTCGATGGTGAAGTCCATCGGGTCTTCCAGCACGAGGAATTCGCCGTCGCCCTCGTCGTGCGGGTCGCCGCCGACGGTGTCGGCGTACAACAGCCGCCACGCCCGGCCGATGGGTCGACCAGGCGATCGGCCGGTCACGTTGAAACATCCTCGTGTTTCAGCAACTTCTCATCGAATGAGATTCCACATTCGGGGCAGCGGGGTTCATCTTGGCCCCGCAAGTCGTAAGCACATTTGATGCAGATGGGAACACCGCACTTTACAAGTTCCCTGCGAAGATGTTGCCGCACTTTCCGCCGAAAAAGCAGGGTCACTGCCCACGGCATCGCAAGCCACAGGGGAAGACCGAGCCAGAAAACGTATCTTGGCGGCTCCAACGGAAGAATGAGCGGCCCGCCGCAGATTAAGACGAACAAGAGAATCCCCAATCCGGTACGGAGCATTGCACGACCGTGGGCTCTCCTGGCCTGCACAGCCGTTTCGAAGCGGCTGAGTTCAGGATAAAGCTGAGGCCAGGGCCAACACAAATGTTCTTTTTTCATCAGAACCCAACCTCTGGTGCGTCAGTAGATAGCTGCCTTTTTCACAGTGTTTTCAGAAAGTACCCTGGAAATACGATTTGGATTTCGATCGCACAAGGCAGCTTCCCGCTCGGCCTGTCAAGTTGACGGACCGAGCGAAAACTGCTGCCTGCGCAAGTTACTCACCTCACTCTAGACTACGTACTCGAGCCATCACATGCTAGTGCCTCCCTCAAACAATCCTTGCAATCCGCGTCATACCGTTTGTTTATAGCATCGAGCTCGAGAGCCTCGTTTACCAACACAGCTGCTTCGCAACCGGCGAGGCAAAATAAATAGGCGGGACCAGTGGCTATGCAAACGATAGGACAAGCTACCACCCGTAGGATCGCATCTCCAATAACCTCTTCCCGATCCGCCTTAGCTCGATCAAATGCGGCAGACATGCAAAGTTTATACTCCGCTTCGCAATCTCGGTCGGTGGCCCGACCTCCAGAGGTTGAACCATGCGAATCGGATGGGTACATGACATGACCAGTTGCATCCAAGAAGATGTCTGGGAACTCGGAAGCAATCCAATAATCATACGCCATTGCCACTGCTGAGGCCACATCATCCGCCAAAGCCAACGGCGTGAAGCCATGTGAGACGATGGGATCATCTTCCGGCTCCAACCCTGGAACGACTACTTCCATTGCAAAGCCGAAGACAGCGCTTTGAAAAACGGTTGAGCCGGTGATTACCCCAGCGACGATGTAATGATCGAAGCTGATGATCCCCGCTTCGTCTAGTTCTTCTTGTGTGGGCGCCATCGATTCGAGCAGAAGGCGATCCGCCTCTGTAAAGCTGCCTTCGGCGACAACGTAATCCTCAGCCCCGGTGTCGGTCACAAGGACCTGCCACGCCTCGGTCCCTGAACCTTCCAGCAGCATCCCCGATTGGCCGAGCACGAAGTCCAAGTCCCATGCCACGTTCCAGAATTCATAGACGCACGGATCTAAGTCACCGCTATCAATCCTGTCCAAGCTCTGTTGCTCGCTTTCATGTTCGGTGTCGCTGACGTATGGGGGATCGGCTTTGAGGGCCGTTGGTGCCAACAGCATCGAGCCAATGAGAACCGCGCGACAAATCGTGTTGAAGATAGTGTTTTGCATTGTGTGTACTCCTGTGAATTGTAACTCATGAACGAAGGTTGAAAACCAGTCCTATTCCCCCGCTCCATCAGCTACATTTCCATAAGTCCCACCCTTCGCAGCCCGAGACGCCCGTCAGGTCCGCACGCCATCGCCAGGACAAGGGCCAGGACAAGGGCCGAAATCACCGCCGCCGGCCAAGACCGCGGGACCCTACTGGTTGAGAATCGGACTCTGTTGTGTGTGGAATAATTGCGCATATAGCGTCTCCTTTCCTTTATTGCGTGCTGTCATCGGCGCACTTGGAACCGCTATCCCCGCCCCTTAACCGTCATATTCAGTCGCGAATAACAAATCAAGGCTTCCCGACATTGTTAGGCGTATTCAGGAACGAAACTGGCATTTCTCGCCGGGTCGCCTCCTCCTTTCCGG
>JAUVGW010000212.1 GCA_030593565.1 Phycisphaerae bacterium
CGGCAGTTCACACGATTCATCAACAGGACAGCCAGGCTGGGGGTCTTCCGGCCAGACACACGGCGGCCAAGCGTAGCAATCCGGCGGGTAGCCGAAATGGCCGTAGTACAAATGCCACGGATCGTCCGTCCAGTCGTGGTCCGACGCGCACTGGAACTGGATGTAGCCGCCGATGTTCACGCCGAATGCGTCAAAAACCTGCCGCCGTGCCTCGCCCGTCTCGCTGTCGACCAATGCGGCAATGTTCCCCATGTGGTCGGCCATGTAGGTGTACGCCTGCATCACGTCTGGGTCTTCGTCAACGAACGCGCCGGTCGTTCCATATTCGGGATGGATCGGATCACACAACTCCTCGGCGTCCGGGTCCCAGTACCCATTCCGCACGCTCACGCCCTGCCGCGCGATCAGACCCAACGGCCCCCACGTGTACACCGAGATGAAGCGGTTGTTGGGGCCGTTATGGGTGTCGCTTTCACGTTCGACGAGGAGGCGGCCGTCCACGTAATCGTAAACGCGGACGCGCTTCGAGCATCCGTAGCACGTGTGACAGGGGTCGTAGGGATACTTGGACGGGAAGAGCCCCGTGCAGTGATAGACGCCGATCCTCTCGCCGAACACATTGTAGGCGTAGACTTCGGCCGTCCGTTCGCGATGAAGGGAGTGCCAGTTTGCCCAACCAAAGCCGGCCTCTTGTTCCTGTTCGTCTGTCGGCCACGTCATGTCATCGGTGAGGGCGGACTGCAGTCGGCCGCGGCTGTACGTGAATCGCGTGTCGATCATCTGATTCGCCCGCCCGTCCCACGACATCCGACGACTCATCGAGCCGTAGGACGTGTTGTAGTCATAGATTGTAAAGACCGGCGGCTGATCGACCAAGGGATCGCCTTCTTCGTCGAAGAAGTACTCGGTGTAGCTAAGGAGCTTGTCCTGCCCGCCGGTCTGGGGGTCGCCCGGCAGGAACTCGTCATAGGTGTTGTGCGACCATTTCCCATAGTAGGGGGAGGTCGTACCGCTCGTGTCCGGCTCGCCGGTCACATCTCGTGGATCACCGCCCCACTTGAGTGTGCCGCCAGCGCTGGTGAAATCTGGATTATGGGCGTAGTTAGATCGCGTAATCTTGGTGAGTCGCCAGTCCGGGCTCTCGACCGTGCCGGCGTTGAATTTCTCGATCTTCGCCAGACGGTTGCCGCCGGCGTCGTAGCGGTATTCATTGTGGAAGGCATCGGCGCCGGCGCCGGTGGCCTCGTAGCGGACTTCCTTGACGAGCCGGTTCGGATCGCCGCCCAGGCTGAAATAATCCACACCGGCAAGGTCCTCGAACCACGAATAATAGGCCTTGTCGGGCTCAATCGCGGCGCCGGAGTCGGCGTCCAACTCGGCCAACGACAAGTGTCCGTCGCCGTAGGTGTACTCGGTGACATAGCTGGACTGCCCGCTGGGGAAGTCGACATGCTCGTTTATTCGTGTGATCCGCCCCTTGAGATCGCGATGATACTCGAACTGGAGCACCGGGCTACTCTGACCGTCCTTGTGGACGATCATTCGAATCTGCCCGGCGGCGTCGACATAGTATTCGCTCGACGTGCCGTCGGGCTTGGCCTCGACAACGGCGGGCAAAAAGCCCACATCGTCGTTGTACGCGTAGGTCGTCGTCGCGCCATTCTGCGTGACCGAGGTGACACGACCAGCCAGATCTGTCTGGGTGGTTGTTGTAATGAGTCCACTACCCTGGTGCCGAAGACCCGAGCGGGTGTACTCACGAATCACCGAGCCTTCGTGGTCCTGGTAGGTCCAGTCAACCTGATGGCCGAAATACACGAACATGTGGGGCTGAATTTCTGGTGTAAGGAAACCCTCATCAGCAATAGCATCTTTCGCTATTTTGCGGCCCAGGGCGTCATATACGAACTCGTACGACGCCGGCGTCGAGTCGATATACGGCACGTAAGGCCCTTCTGGACAACCGTTGCCGCAGATTTCGATTTGCGGGACCACCAGGGGCTGACCGTTGCCGTTGAACTCCGCAACGGGCCCGCCATCGCGGCCGATGCCGCATCCGGCGCACACCGAATAGTTGCCATCGGCGTCGATGTTCACCGAGCACTTGTCGCCGCCATCGCCGCCGCAATACGTTAACTCATCGGGGACGGGCTCGCTGCCGCATTTAGTGACGTCGGGCGGGTTGGGCTCAGGGTCGAGACCACAATAGAGCTCCCTGTCGTCCGCAGACTCGGCCGCCGTCGAGCTGTCGAGGACATTGCCGGTTGCGTCAGGTTCGCTCGTGTTGTCGGGCACGGGGCACGAATCGGAACCATCGCCATCCTGGCCACGGCCGTGCGTGGTCTGCATGGGCTGGCCGGGGCCGGAAATGGGGGGCCGCCGGTGCTGGGCGGGTCCCAATAGCGCGTCGTCTGCTCGATCAGGTTTGGGCTGACCGTGCGGAGGAGCTTGCCGCGGTCGGCGCCGTTACCGGCGTCGTCGGAGCCCCATTCGAGGGTCATGTTGGACACACCGGGCCCGTCGATCAGCGTCGGGCGCGTCGGGTTGGCGGCGTCTGTGTAGTCAAAGTGTGTTTCGTTACCCAGGGGATCAGTGATCGAGGCGAGGCTGCTGTCATCGAGGTAGCTGTACTGCCACATCCCGCCGACGGGCGGCTGGAGCGTGAGCACGTTGCCGTCGTTGTCAAAGGTCCGCGTGGTCACGCCGCGGTGGACGTTCATCGTGGTGAGGGGATTGTAGTCGTCGTCCCAGGTGAAGTTGGCCACGTCGCGACCGAGCGGATCGGTCACGCGCGTGAGGCGGCCCGTCCTGTCAAACCTGTACTCCGTCACGTCCGCGTTGGGAAGACGCACACCGGTCACGGTAGTCTTGAAGACGACCGGCGGCATGTCCATGGGACATGCCAAAGGAGAACTAGCGGTGCCGTCCTCGTACTCGAAGGACGTGGTAAGGTCGAGGCCGCCCGGATCGCGGGTGACCGATTCGAGACGGCCTTGGTCGCCGTAGGTCAGCTCCGTTGTCGTTCCCAGGCGGTCCGTGATCTCGTCGATATGGCAGCCGGTCATGACAAAGGACGCCCAGAACAAAGGCTCGGTCGGTTCGACCGGGTCGCGCCGGGCCGTCGAGATACGGAGGAGGTCCGGGGTCGAGGTCTGGTCGATTTCGTACTCGCGCGCTATCAGGCTATCGGCTCGGCCAACGGACGGCGCGACGATGGCTTCGAGCATGCCGTCGTCGTCGTACTGCAACTCGAGGGTTGTCGTCGAGGCATCGGTGATCAGCGTTAGGCACTGCTTTTCAGCGATTAACATGTAGGACATCTCATGCCGATTGCCGCTTGCATCTTCCACGGCGATCAACCGGCCGGAGGTCCGGTCGAATATGTCGCAATCCTGATTCTTGTAGACCACCCGAACCTGGGTCATTCCCACGTATAAGGTCATGTGGAAACCGTCTGGCGGTGCGTAGGCCATGACAGGTAGGGCAAGCTCGCGATCGAAGACAATGAAGCAATCTTCATCGGTGTGGAGCTTGTAGCCGTTCCCTGAGCCGTTGATCGAAACAGATCGCATGTAACTGTGTCGCCAGCGGTCATTCATTGTGCTGGGGGCAATACTTATCTCGCCATAGGTGCTATGGAAGAACGAGAACGCGACCGGACGGCCGAGGGGCTGCCAATCGACGACAGGCACCTCCACCAGGGTGTTTCCCGTGGCAAGATTTGCCGTTGTGAACGGCGCCACGGGGATCGCCGCCTGCCAGGGATACGGTCGTCCGCCGGCTGATAGGGTCATGCACGTCGGCCGGCCGTGGAGCTGGTCGGGGGGGCCACCACGAACCATGTCCCCAACAGATCGCAGCACGCGCAGGACGCCGCTGAGGGCGTAATCGAACGTGCCCGCGGCCAGTGAGACGCGCTTCGGCACGTGGATCTGGCGGTGAATTTCCCGGTAGGCCTGTGTCTGTCCGACCAAAAGGGAAAGGTTCGTGACGACGATCACGGAAAGGAACGCTGCCCGTTTTATGGGCTTCCTCCATCGCCTGCGTCGCCGCAAGGCCGTCAACCCCTGTCGGACATCACCGAACACCCGGTGATTCGCCCTGATTTCTTACTCCATTCCCTCCACCCACAAGTCACTGATCGATTGCGCAACATGGCTCGCCTCCTCTTGGCTTGGATAGAATAGCTTGCGCCAACAACGCATTGGCGCCTCCCCGACGCCCCAGGTGATCTTACCGGACCTCGACGCCGCCGTCAAGTAACAGAGTCCGATTTTTTGGAATTATTTCACGGCGACACCTCGCGTATGCGGCGGCTCCGATCGGGCCGACTGTGCCTCTGATACTGAAAATCTTCGCGGCTCGCGAAGAAAACTGTGGCACCGGTACCAAAGCCGGTGGGCACAGGCGTTCGGGTGGCACGGTCTGGCACAGCCAGGCCGTGCTGGGCACCAAACACGGCCAAGCTTCGCTTGCCCGTGCAACCCCCGCCGGTGGGGTCAGCTAGCTGGGACGAGATTCCTATCTCGTCCCCACTCGCAGCCGGTAGACCGGGCGGTGGACCGCCCGACTCGCGGGCAGGATTCGTATCCTGCATCCATCCGTTTTGGCAGGCCGCGGGAGAAGATTCCCGCGAAAGTGGGTGCGAGAAAGGATTCTCGCACCAGCCATGCTCCTGTATTCCGGCGTGAGCTTTGCACAATCCATGCACGGCATTCTCCTCACATCCGGCAACCTTCCCTATTGAATACGTACGAGCCAACATTCTCTGCCAACGAATATCGAAAAAATATTCCCTGGCGACGAAAAGGCCACTCCAGCCTATTCGCTTTTTCCCCTGTGACGCGGCGCGAACCGGCGTGCGGGGCAAGGTGTATTCATGTAGGATCCCCGCCTGAAAGGTACGCAGGTGCCATGCCACAAATCGAAGTTGACAACCTGAGCAAGACGTTCCGCGTGCCGGTGCGGGAAGGTGGCTTCCGCGCCTCGATCCGTAGCGTGTTTCGACGGACGTTTCGCCAAGTCCACGCGGTTGATCGCGTCAGTTTCTCGGTCGAGGCGGGCGAGATCGTCGGTTTTCTCGGACCCAACGGGGCAGGCAAGACCACCACGCTCAAGATGCTGTCCGGCCTGCTGCACCCCAACGCGGGCGAAGCTCGCGTACTGGGGCATGTGCCGTGGCGACGTGAGGCCGAGTACCTCCGGCGGATCAGCATGTTGATGGGGCAACGGTCGCAGACGCAATGGGACCTACCCGTGATCGATTCGTTCCTGGTGCACGGGGCTGTCTATGGCATTCCGAAGGATGAATACCGATCGACGCTGGACGAACTGGTCGAGTTGCTGGACATCGGCGACATCCTCAAGAAACAGGTCCGTACCTTGTCTTTGGGTGAGCGGATGAAGTGCGAGATTTGCGTCTCGCTACTGCATCGGCCGGCCGTGTTGTTCCTCGACGAACCGACGATCGGCGTGGACATCACCATGCAGGCTCGCATCCGAGAATTCATCGGCGAGTACAACCGCAAGCACGGCGCCACCATCATCCTAACGAGCCACTACATGGCGGATGTCACGGCCTTGTGCAAACGAATCATCGTTATCGATCGCGGCCATCTCCTGTTTGACGGTGCGCTGGACGAACTATCCGCAAGGCTGGCGCCGTTCAAGGTGATCAAAATAGATTTGACGCGCGAGCTGGACGGCTACGATTTTGCCGCCCACGGCCACGTCCTCGCTTGCGAAGGACGCAAGGTCGTGCTCCGCGTTGCCAAAGGCGAGGCGGCCGCCGTCACCGGAAAGCTCCTGACGGACCTGCCGGTGTTGGATCTGACCATCGAGGACCCGCCGATCGAAGACGTCATCTCGCGGGCTTTTGCCGACAAATCGACCGTGGGCACGAATGGGAAGACTATCACCGCCCCGGGTGACGAAACGGGGGATTCGTGATGCGCGCCTTCCGCGCATTCGCCGCGTACCTGCGCGCCGGCATCGGCGTGATGATGCAGTACCGCGGCGAGATCCTGCTGTGGGCCATCTGGGGGCTCGTCAACCCGGCGGTGCTGTATGCGATGTGGAGCGCCGCCGCCGAAAACAACGCCGGCGGCACCATCGCCGGCTACGATCGCGGCGGGATCGCAGCCTACTACTTTATCATCATGATCGTCGGCCATTTCACGACCGCCTGGGACACCTACGAAATCGGGTACCTGATCCGCACAGGCCGCATGTCGTCGCTGCTGTTGCGCCCCATCCTGCCGATCTGGAAGGCGATGGCCGACAACTTGGCCTACAAGGTTGCCACGCTGATGTTCGTCGTGCCGATGTGGTTCTTGTTCGCCTGGCTCGTCTCGCCCGATTTCCAAACATCCGGATGGCAGCTTGCGCTCGGCGTTGTCGCGATGCTGCTTGCCGGCATCCTGAACTTCATCCTGGGCTACACCGTCGCGCTCGTCGCGTTCTGGGTGACCAAGCTCGATGCCGTCGGCGAGGTCTATTTCGGCCTGGGTGTATTGGTCGGCGGACGGTTCGCGCCGCTGGACGCCTTGAAAGGGCCGCTGCTGTGGGTGGCTGAGGTGCTGCCGTTCCGGTGGATATACGCCTTCCCGACGGAACTCCTGATCGGCCGAACGACGCAGCAGGCCGAGGCGCTGGCGGGCATCGTCTACCAGGTTGTCTGGATCGCCGCCGGTTTGCTGGCCTTCCGGCTGTTGTGGACGGCCGCCGTCAAACGATATGCCGCGGTCGGCGGGTGACATCATCATGACACGTGCGATCAAACTGATGTTGCTGTTCGCCCGCGTGAGCACCCAGAACTTCGCGGCCTACCGTTTCGATTTCCTCGTGCGGCTCACGTTGTCCGTCCTTCATCTCGGCACTGAACTCGTCATCGTATGGACCATCTTCGAGAACACCGACACGCTGGCGGGCTGGCATTGGCAGCATCTCCTCGTGCTGGTCGGCGTGTATCGCATCGTCGCCGGCGGCATCCGCATGTCCATCGTGCCGAACATGCGGCGCGTCCTCGAAGACATCCGCGAGGGCACGCTCGACTTCGTCCTGCTGCGCCCGGTCAACGCGCAGCTCCTCGTCAGCATCCGCGAGTTCGTGATCTGGCGCACTGTGGACGTGGTCCTAGGCCTGGCCACGGCAGTGGCCGGCTGCCTCCTGCTGCCGGAGGGCGCCCCGTCCGCGACGGGCGGAACGATCCTGGCGTTCGTCGTCATGCTGGCCGCAGGCTTCGCCATCGTCTATAGCATCTGGTTGATGCTCGCGACGCTGTGTTTCTGGTTCGTGCGGATTCAGAACATCGAGATGATCTTCTGGAACGTCTTCGAGGCCGGGCGATTCCCGATCGTCATCTATCGCCCGTCTGTCCAATGGTTCCTGACGTTCATCATACCGCTGGCGTTCATCACGACGTTTCCCGCCTCGGCGATGTTCGGCGACGCGTCGCTGCTGCCCGGCTGGGTCCCACTCGGCTGGATGGCGCCCATCGCGGTCGCCCTCGCCGTTGTCCTGCTGTTGATCTCGGGTTGGTTCTGGCGGTTCGGGCTGCGGCACTACAGCGGGGCCTCGGCGTGACGGCACAACATGCCTGTATCGGCGTGGTGAAACCGGGTCCTCGGTTGGATCGATGTAACGACACGATCAACCGCCGAAGATGCCGCCGCGTCAATGGTCGAACCGCCACAATCCCGCCGCGCGCGCCGCGTCGTACGCCGCCTTCATCTCCGCCGCGGTGGGCCGCCTGTTGATTGCCTCGTGTGAGCCCGGTCCGACATCGTTTTCCGGATGATACTGTGCCATGATGTTGACAAACGTATCCACGGATATCTCGTCTGCCAGCCACCGGAAGATCGCGCGCGTTTCATCCAGCAGCCCGGGCATGACCAGATGCCTCACGAGCACGCCGCGACACGCGACGCCGTCGGGGGTGAACCGCAAAGCGCCAACCTGGCGATGCATTTCGCACAGGGCTTCGCGGGCTCGATCGGGGTAATCTTCCGCGTTGCACAGTCGACGCGCCGTCCCGTTCGACCAGAATTTGAAGTCCGGCATGTAGATGTCCACGAGCCCGTCCATCAGCCTCAACGACGACAGCGCGTCGTAGGCACTCGTGTTGTAGACGATTGGCAACGTCAGTCCGCGATCGATCGCGACAGCGATCGCCTCGACGACCTGTGGGACCACGTGCTCGGGCGTGACAAAGTTAATGTTGTGGCAGCCGTGGGCCTGCAAATCGAGCATCAGTCCGGCCATGCCGCCCGCGTCCATTTCCCGGCCGGTCTGCCGCTGCGAGATATCCCAGTTTTGGCAGAAGACGCACCGCAAGTTACACATCGAGAAGAAGATCGTGCCCGATCCCCGTCGGCCCCGAAGGCAGGCTTCTTCGCCCATGTGTGCGAATGCCGATGTCACGCGCGCATGCCGGCCTGTCTTGCAGAATTTCCGCTCGTCGGCCAAACGATCGACGCCACAATTCCGGGGGCAAGCCGAACAGCTACGTAGCGTCGCCAGCGCCTCGGCCACGCGGCCCGGCAAAGACGCGCGCACGGCCGGCACAAGATAGGCAGGCGCTGTTGACTGCACAACGAACCGAGCTGTATTCCTGTCCATCACCAGCCCTCAGATTCTACGCAAGTATATCATCCGGCCCTTGTTGTAGGACGTCGAATACGCGCCTTGTCCCGTGGCCATCTGGGCTGCCGGGCGCCACGTCGGTTCTTCGCCTGCGCTGGCAGAGCGCGCGAAGCCGCCACGGGCCAGGTTGTGTGGGATTCGAGCGATCCTCGAACAGGCAGGCCGTTTGCCGCCCGATGCCTGCGACGGTACGATATCGGCCGTGACGGACCGATCACGCTAAGGAGGATGCATCGAATGCCGGGAAATCCCGCTCAAGACGCGTTCTGCCCCGAGTGTTTCATGGAACTCGGCGATGGCGCCGTCCTATGCATGAACTGCGGATACAACATCAAGACGGGCGCAAAGGCCGACACCATCGTCGAGGATGAGCCGTC
>JAUVGW010000295.1 GCA_030593565.1 Phycisphaerae bacterium
CGGGCGTCGATTCGTCAATGATGCAACCCGCGGCAAGCAGCGCCGGGGGATAGACGCCGCAGGAGCTGACGTGCACAAACCGACGGACGCGCTGTTCGTTGGCCGCGGCTATCAGTCGTGCGGTACCCGCGACGGTCGTGCGGTGGAATTCTTCTTCGGTGCCGGCGATCTCGACGCGAGCGGCGGCGTGATAGACGACTTCGCAATCTCGACAGGCGCTGCGGAGGGAATCGAGGTCGTCGAGATTGCCCGTGGCGATCTCGGCCCCCCGTGCCCTGACGGATTCGCGGCCGCTGCCCGGTCTGACGAGGACGCGAACGTCGTCGCCGGCGGCGAGCAGTTTGTCGACGAGGTGGCTTCCGACGAACCCCGTTCCGCCTGTGACAAGGACTTGCATGAGATCGCTTTCATGTTCAGGGCTGTGGCACAGCGCGGCCCGTCTGTGACTCCATCAATGGGTGGGGCACGGCCAAGGATCGCCCGTGAGGGGTCGCGATACGACCGAACGGGCTTCAAGGGCGATCCTTGTCCGTGTTGCTATTGGTTGCTCGGAGCGCCCACGGACAAGCTCCATTTCTCGGTTCGCTGAACGAGTGTTGGTATTGAACGCCGCCTTCCGTAACAACATCGCCTCGTTACGCCCGCTTGTCCGTGCCACAACTCACCGCGCCACACCTCACCATCAAGACGGCGGTGCCACACTATGGTTGCGGACGTCTGGGCAACCATCTCGGTACCTGCCGGCAATACTCGACGTATTCCTGCCCGAACCGTTCTTTCAGGCGCGGTTCCTCGACCAGCTTGACCTGCATGTGCGCGAGGGGCAGCCCGAGGATGCACAGCGTCAGGATGCCGGCGGATCCGAAGTAGATCGCCTCGCCCAGAATAGTAAAGATGAGGAGAGCCGCCACAGGATTCCGCGTCCATCGGTACGGCCCTGTCGCCACGAATCGCGTTGGCGGATCAAACTCGACAAACGGCCCCTCGCCGACGATCACCAGCCACAAGGAACAGATCAGGTAGCCCACCAGGCCGACGACGAAGATGGCGACGCCGAGGACCTTCTGAATCAACCCTGGTGCGAGCCAATCATGTATGCTGTCGGGATAGACCAAGCTGCCAAGTTGATGAAAGCAATATGGCACGGCCATCAGGATGAAGGCAAGGAAGGCGACCGTGTAAACGACCATCTTCGTTGCCAACCATGCGTGTGTCGGATGATCGGGTGAATCGGGGCTTACCATCGGACTGCGAAGCCCGCCGTCATCCACTTGCTGGATTCCACGGCGTGGATGATGGCCAAGTCGCCGGATTTGATCTCGCCGGTGCGGACCATCTCGTCAAAGTGGAGAAGCGTGGCGGCTCCTCCGCAGTAGCCGATCTCCTCGCTACGAATCTTGATGTTGTCGCGTGTGATGCCGAGGCGATCGAGGAACAGCGGTATCTGATCCTCGTAAAGCTGCCGCGTCGGGATCGAAACGACGTAGTGGTTCACACTGCTCGGATCGATTTTGAGCTTCTCGGTGAAGTTGCAGAGCCCCTGCAACAGGAGCGGGGCCGCGTAGTCGTTGACCGCCGAGAAATCCTGCCATAGATGATGCGTGCCGGCTTCGTACAACTGTGGTATTTGCCTGGAAGCCTTCATCAGGTCCGTGGCGGCGCCGCCGGCCGTCATGCCGGCAGGCCTTCCCGCACCGACGGATTCTACGAAGGTGTCGATGATCTCGTGACCGGGTTTGCCGTTTTCGTTGGCCTGGAGGACGATCGCGCCGGCGCCGTCGGCGAGGATCCACCGCAGTGCGGCGTGGACCTTGTCCATCTTCGCCTGGTTGAAATAGCAACTGCGAAGGTAGATGGAAGACAATTGGCTATAAGCGACCAGCGCCGTGCGGTATCTGCCGGTGCGGAGGGCATCGTAGGCAAGTTGAACGCCCTTGCCGACGCCGGTGCAGTTCGAGTGGATCTCGACTTCGGCACAGTTCTGGATGCCGAGGAGCTCCTGCAAGAGAGCGCTGGTGGGCGGTGTGCTCTGGTCATACGAAGGACATGAGATAACGAGCAGATCGATGGCCTGCGATTCCATCTCGGCCATGTCGAGCGCTTTGCGCGCCGCCTGTTCGGCCAGGGTGGAGAAGTTGTGCGTCATATCGCCGGTTTCGGGATCGACGGCAAAGTGGCGTGTGCGAACGCCGCCCCGTTCGAGCATCTTGTGACCCAGGTTGCCGACGAACGACTTGACCTTCGGCGGGGCGTCGTCCAATGTGCCGAGGACCGCTTCCAGCTTATCATTCGGAATGGGTGGACCAGGCAGGAACCCACCGGTTCCTGCGATTCTAACAGGTAGCAGTGACATAGGACTCCCAGTCGCTCACTTGACCCCGTCGTTGCCAGTCTGCCCGACACGTACAATTCGCCCGTCCGTCGCGAGGCCAGTCCGGACGGCAAGCCGAGTATAATAGCAGAACTCACCCTGCAAAGCAGCCAAATTGTATACCCGAATTTCGGCCTGGGCACAAGGGATCGCGGGCACGGATCGGGCGGTAATCCGGGATCACGCGGGGCGACATTGCCGGGAAGAACGGCAGGCCGAATGCGATGTTATTGCTTGTCTCGCATGATGTTATATGTTCTGTGGGGTCGGCCCCGAGGCTCGGTGCGATACGTGCGTAGGTTGAAGCGGTCGGGGCGAACCGTGTGAGGCCGTTCTGCCGGGTTGCCTCGCCATCGCGTTTGGCGTGTGATGGACGGGATGAATATGACTTGGTCGCGTATCTCGTTAAAGCTTGCCGGCCGGTTCGATACGGCGGTTGCGCAACGCAGCGACAAGGAAACGCTGTGGGTCCGGATCTCGCACGAGGGGGTCGAGGGTTGGGGTGAAGCGGTTCCGATGGATACGTACGGGCAGACGCTCGCGTCGGCGGAGTCGGCCCTGACGGCGATGGGCCCGCTGCTGGGGGGCGATCCCATGAAGGTCGAGGAGATCGTCGCGAGGCTCGTCACCGAGTTTGACGTTCAGCGGGCCGCGGTGGCGGCGGTCGATGCGGCGATCCACGACTGGATCGGCAAGCGGCTGGACGTTCCCACCTGTTGTTGGCTCGGATTGGATCCGGTCGGTGTACCGTTGACGTCGTACACACTCGGCATTGATGAGCCGGGCGCGATTGCCGAGCAGGTCCGTGCGGCGGCCTCGTATCCAGTTTTCAAGGTGAAAGTGGGGACGCCGCGCGACGAGGAAATACTATCGCTCGTTCGCAGGCTGGCGCCGGAGAAGACAATTCGCGTAGATGCGAACACCGCGTGGTCGGTGGATGAAGCGTTCGTCCGGATGCGATCACTGTCTCGCTATGGCATCGAGTTCGTCGAGCAACCAATCCCGCCGGGAGACAACGACGGCCTACGCCGGCTGACAAAGGCGGGGATCTGTCCGGTGGTGGCGGATGAAAGCTGCGTGCGGCCCGCGGACGTGGTGGCGTTGGCGGGCTGCGTCGACGGGATCAACATCAAGCTGAGCAAGTGCGGCGGCATCCGCGAAGCGCTCGAGATGATTCGCCTGGCTCGGCGCTTCGGCATGAAGGTGATGCTCGGGTGCATGATCGAAAGCTCGCTAGGCATCGCGGCGGCGGCACAACTGGCGCCGCTGGCGGACTGGCTCGACCTTGACGGGCATCTCCTATTGTCGACAGACCCGTTTTCCGGGATCGGCGGCGAGGGCGGCCGCCTCCGCGTGGGGGCCGGACCGGGGCTCGGTGTACGGCCAAGCCGTACCATGGCGTGGTGATCAGAGCCGGCTCGTGCCGAGCCGGTCCGGGGCGACACGCCCCGGCTCTGAAAGCGGGACACGCCCTGGTTCTGTTGGCTACGCCCGCGTCGTGACGAACTCACCCGCTTCGCCCGTGTCGTGCCAACGCGTCATGATCATTTTCTGCTGCGTGTAGAACCGGATGCCGTCCTTGCCTTGGATGTGGATGTCGCCGAAGAAGCTGGCCTTGTGGCCGGTGAACGGGAACATCGCCATCGGGGCGGGCACGCCGACGTTGATGCCGATCATGCCGGCGCCGGCGCGGTGCTTGAACTCGCGGGCGGCGCGCCCACTGCGCGTGTAGATGGCAGTGCCGTTGCCGTACTCGCTTTCATTCGTCAGCGTGAGCGCTTCGTCGAGGTTGCCGACGCGCGTGACGCTCAGCACCGGGCCGAACAGTTCGGTCTTCGACACGTGATTGTCCGGGCTCGTGTCGTCGAAGATGGTCGGGCCGAGATAGAAACCGTTGGGCGTCTCGGCGATCTTCAGGCCGCGGCCGTCACGGGCGAGCCGCGCGCCTTCGTGCACGCCCTTGTCGATGTTTGCGAGCAGGCCGTCGAGATGTTGGCGCGTGATGACCGGTCCCATGTTCGCTCCCCAGTCGCGATCGGTCGGGCCGACCTTCATCTTGTCGGCCGACGCGACGAGTGCGTCGACGAGGGCATCGCCCGCGCCGCCGACGGCGACGGCCAACGGCCCGGCCATACAGCGCTGGCCCGAGCAGCCGAACGCGCTGGTCTGCAAGGCGGCGACGGCCTGATCGAGATCGGCGTCGGGCATGATGATGATGTGGTTCTTCGCCCCGCCGTTTGCCTGGCAGCGTTTGCCGTGGGCCGTGGCGGTTTCGTAGATCGACTTGGCGATCGGCGTGCTGCCGACGAAGCTGACAGCGCGGACGAGCGGATGCACGAGCAACGCATCGACGCACTGCTTGTCGCCGTGAACGACGTTGAACACGCCCGGCGGCAGGCCGGCCTCGTGCAGCAGGTCCGCGAGGTGCATCGCGCTGAGCGGTACCTTCTCGCTCGGCTTGAGGATGAACGTGTTGCCGGCGGCGAGGGCGATCGGCACCATCCACAGCGGCACCATGAACGGAAAGTTGAACGGCGTGATCCCGACGCACACGCCGAGCGGATAGCGGTACGTTTCGCAATCGACATCCTGGGCGAGATTATGGACCGTGTCGCCCATGCTGAGCGTTGGTAGGCCGCAGGCGAACTCGACCATCTCGATCCCGCGTCGGACCGATCCGACCGACTCGGCGTGGGTCTTGCCGTGCTCGCGGGAGATGGTCCGCGCGATGGCGTCGGCGTTTTTCTCCATCAGCCCGACGAGCCGAAACATGACGCGCGCACGCTCGACGATTGGCTTGTCGCGCCACGCGGGAAAGGCGTCGTGTGCAATGCGGACGACGGCATCGGTTTCGTCGGCGTCACAGAACGGGCACTGCGCGATCTGCTCGCCGGTGGACGGGTTGTAGACCGGCCCGAATCGGGCGGCCTTGGCCTCGGCGAATTCACCGTTGACGTATAGCTTGACGGTCTCGATGTCGGACGACATTGCGCAATCTCCTGGTCGGTCTTTCTTGACAGACATCGTACGTGTCGAGCGGGTGGCGGTCCAGACGCGCGCCTTGAATGGCGGCGATTGCGATATTCGTCTATTGATGTTTGAATGGCCAATGAAGCGTGCCCAAAGCCCATGGATCGCGTACGTGTTTAGCGTATAACTGGGGTGGCATGGGCCAACTTGCCTGGCCTTTGAGCTACGCGAAAAGGGCAGGTCGTGAGGCGAAGCCGAACTGGTTGGCCCGTGTCGCATCCGCGTGGAGAAACACGGGTAAGCGCCGCCGTAGGCGGCTGAGCTTACCCATGCCACCCCGCTAAACAGGTGCTGGATCGCAACATGGGCTTCCTTGGCTCGCGGCGTTCTGTTTGATTGGGAAACACCTGCCCAGGAGACTGACGATGGCAAGAATCGTACGAGGCGGTTTGATTCAGGCGACGCTCTGTGAGCCGGGAGACTCGCCGATTGCGAAGATCAAGAAAGCGATGATGGACAAGCACGTGGCCCTGATCGAACAGGCCGCTGGCAAGGGCGCGCAGGTGCTGTGCCTGCAAGAGCTGTTCTACGGCCCATACTTCTGCTGCGACCAGGACGTGAAGTGGTACGAGATGGTCGAGCGCATCCCCGATGGGCCGACGACGAAGCTGATGTGCGAGTTGGCGAAGAAGCACCGCATGGTCATGGTCGTGCCGATCTACGAGGAGGACCTCACCGGCGTGTACTACAACTCGGCCGCCGTCATCGACGCGGACGGCAGCTTCCTCGGCACCTACCGCAAGATGCACATCCCGCACTGCGCGCCGGGCTTCTGGGAAAAATTCTTCTTCCGGCCGGGCAACCTGGGCTATCCCGTCTTCGACACGGCGATCGGCAAGGTCGGCGTCTATATCTGCTACGACCGGCACTTCCCGGAGGGCGCGCGATGCCTGGGCCTCAACGGCGCGGAGATCGTGTTCAACCCGTCGGCGACGGTGGCCGGGTTGAGCGAATACCTGTGGAAGCTCGAACAGCCGGCTCACGCGGTGGCGAACCAGTACTTCATCGGCGCGATCAACCGCCCGGGCACGGAGCCGCCGTGGAATTTTGGCGAGTTCTACGGCACGAGTTATTTCTGCGACCCGCGCGGGAAGATGCTCGCCGCGGGTAAGCGCATCGAAGACGACATCATCATCGCCGACATGGATTTCGACATGATCCGCGAAGTGCGCAACACCTGGCAATTCTTCCGCGACCGCCGACCGGAGAGCTACGAGGAGATGGTGATGCCGTAGTAGCCAGTGGTAAAACTGTGGCACCGGCGTCTCGC
>JAUVGW010000182.1 GCA_030593565.1 Phycisphaerae bacterium
GGCCTGAATATCCGAAAGCGCCCGTCACAACGTGTAGCTCGTCTGGATTCATCATTGGCCTCCGTCGGCACGAGATATGTCATCTATCATAGCCGTGGAGGCTCGGCTGTAGCGGCGTACGGTAACTTTCGTATATTGTGAAAATGGAAGAACCGAAAGATGCCGCCTCGTGGCATGGCCCCCGTCGCATGTGTCGGGATTAAGCAAGCGAATGAAGTCCGAAGTCATTACTAGCATCCAGAATCCGAGGATCAAGGCTGTGGCCCGGCTGCGCGACGGCGGGACGCGGCGCAGGCGGGATGCGATCATCATCGATGGGTGCTGCGAGTGTGCTCGCGCCCGAGACGCGGGCGTGACGATCAGTGAGGTGTTCCATTGTCCTACGCTGCTCGCCCGGGCGGATGCTCAGAATACGATCGAGTCGATCCGAGCATCCGAGGTGCGGCTGACGGAGGTTACCGAGTTGGTCTTCAAGAAAATCGGCTATGGCGATCGGGCCGAAGGCATCGTCGCCATTGCGGAGCGGCCGAAGATCGCCTTGGAAGATCTGCAGCTCGGCGATCGACCGCTTGTCGGCGTCGTCGAGGGTGTCGAGAAGCCGGGGAACCTCGGCGCTATCCTGCGCAGTGCCGACGGCGCGGGCGTCGATGCGTTGCTGGTGGTCGATCCCGCCACGGATATCTACGGCCCGAACGTAATTCGGGCGAGCCTCGGCACGGCCTTCACCGTGCCGCTTGTCGAAGTCTCCGCGGACGATGCGATGGACTGGCTGGTTAACCTGAAGCTCGCCATCGTCGCGGCTGCCCCGGCCACGACGACTTTATATACTGAAGTAGACTTCACGGGCCCCACGGCCGTTGTATTTGGCAGCGAAGCGGAAGGCCTCACGCCGGCATGGGATCGGCCGGGGGTCGTCCGAGCGTCGGTGCCGATGTTGGGCCGTGCCGACAGCCTGAACATCTCAGCCACGGCAGCCCTGTTCTTCTATGAGGCCTTGCGGCAGCGCACCAGACGCTGTGATTGACGATTGGGATTTCCACCCGCTTTTTCGCAGCGCGGCCAAGTGAAAAAAAGTCTAACTTTCCGCAACGGCTGATGCCGGCCGCTTGCGAATCACCCCCTCGGCTGACGTTGTCGCGGGAAATTGCAGCAGAAAAAGTGCGCACTGCCGCAAACTGCCGCAAAGTGTTTGGAGGGTGGTGTCTTTTGTTCTGCATATGATTGCATCGCGTCCATCCATCAATCGTGCTCAGTGTTCCGCTTCGCGGGGGCGGTGAACCGTTTGTTGACTGCGAGATCCGCCAAACGGCAAGCCGCGTGGAGGCGATGGATGGGCCACCCGGCGAACGCTTGATTCAGCGTACCTGCCCGTGTCGGGCGCTGTGGCTCAAGAGTCCAACACTGGCGGCACCCCCGTTCTGAGGATTCGGAGTCCGCCCCCCCCCCCACCATTTGCCACGCCCAATATCGCACCGTAGGATGTCCCCCATGTCTGAAAACACCGACCTCACACCGCTCGTGCTCATCGAGGACGAACAGGTAGCCATGCACATCGAGAAACAGGCCGCGACGGAATTGGTGCCTCACGCGAAGCGGCCCATCCTCCGACGTCTCGCACCAATCTTCTTCGTTGCAGTACCGCTTACGTGCCTCTCGACGTGTCTTCTGAACTGGCCTTCCGACCGAGTGATCCAGCAATGGGCGCAACCACCAACCATCGATTACCAAAGCTTTGATCCCTACACTCTATCCGTGATCAAGGGCCGCAGAAAATGGAACGTGCTTAGCCTTGAAAGTCACTACTGCTATTACATCTTCATCGGCAGCAGCACAGAGGCCCCAGAATACGGGCACTATCACGACTACTCATTTTCGCCCGGCCCCGAAGACATCGAGACCCATATCAAGGCCTCGAAGGTAGAATGGAACGACGACGGACTCACCTTCATCGAGGCATCGGGCCATCGCCTGTATGTGCCGAAGAAGATGTTCATCGGCGGTAGGTAGCGGAGAAGATGCAGAAGAACCCAGCAGCTTGGGCGCCCCATCCTTTTTGAAAGAAAGGGTGGGAGGCTTCAATCTCGCGGAGTCCCACACCTTGCCACAGCCAATCGCGAAAAGCCATAGAATCTAATCGCCCGGCTCCGCCGCCCGATGATGAATCTTCGGGGCGATCCGAGTAAACGCACCGAAGTCGGCGAGATGCGCGTCAGCCGACCGATCGTCCATCAGAAGCCAGCCCCCCGGGCGGACCGCACCGGCAACAGTTGCCATTCCCGCGGCGGGATCATCCAGCCGGCAAATCACATTGAATGCGATCACCACGTCGGCAACGACGGGCAACTGCTGAAACGTTATGTCGATACAGTGACACTCGGCGTGCGGCACGTCCCGCGCGACGGCCGACAGCACCCGCTGTGATCGGTCGGCAACGACCAGTCGATGCGACATCGACAACGTCGACTCCACCTCGACGGGCTCGAGTGTTCGCAATGGCATCCGTGGAATCCGGCGCAACGCTTGATCGGTATAGCGGGCCACGTCACCAAGCAACTTCCGGCACTTCGACGCGCCCGCCACGGCACTATCATTCAACAACGGCGCCGCCGGCAGCGTAACGCCACCCGGGCCGACGATCAGAATCACGGGATCAACGACCGCCTCGTGCAGCAGCAGTTCATTCAAGCGTAGAAAACAGGCTAGGTGCCGGTTGTGCCACGACGTTGATCCGACAGGGTCAGGCATGCTCACTCCTCCCGGCGCCGTCGTTTCGAGATAGGCTCGTTTACGGGATCAAAAGCCCCGCCACAAGCCCACGGATCGCGATCCGGTGCGTGTATAGCGGTCAGATGGGGTGGCATGGGTAACGAGTGGGGCACCCCGTAGGGTGGCCCACTCATTACCCGTGGAAACACATCGAGGTTCCTTGCCCACGGGTAAGCTCCGCCGCTCAGCGCGGCTCCGCTAACCCATGCCACCCCGGCTAAACACGTACGCGATCCGTGGGCCTCGCGACCGAGGATCATGTTTTCATGCCGTTCAAACATCGGCCCAGGAAGCAGGCGCTCAAGGCACCATCCTGAACTTCCCGACCTCGCTGTTGATCTTCCCGGCAAGTACGTCTTCTACCTCGACCTTTAAGACGTATTCGCCCGGACCGAGCGTGCTCGGAATGGCCAGTGGGCCGACGGTCAGATAGAAGTCGTGGCGGCGGCGGCGCGCGAGGTCCTCGATGTTCGCATCGTGGGTGTTCCACAATTCCTCGCCGGACTTGGTCAACAGGCTTTGGCGGACGGATAGTAACGTGCGGTACAAGCCGGATGACGTCTTCTCGGAATGAAAATTGTCCACCTCGATATACAACAGCACCCAATTCTTCTGCCCGGCCTTGAACTCGGCAGGCTCGATGGGTGTATAACGCCCGAAACCGTCGATCGCCGTGCATAGCACGACCTTCGGCACGTGAAGGTCCGCACGCGACCGGACGATATTGCGGAGCTCCTCCAGCTTCTGCAGTTGGTAGTTCGCAATCCGCGCCGGATCCCGCCCCGGACTCGACTGGGCGGCGATCAAGGCCCGAACGTGGGCCTGGACCATCTCCTGCAATTCCGAATCGGTGCCGTCAACGGACGCCAGCGCCTTTTCTTCCTGCCCGTCGGCAAGGCACATCATGATGAAGCTGTAGCGTGCTTCGAGGTTGTTCGGCTCCGCCTTGACGCGCGATTCCAATTCCTCGAAGCGTTGCTTGAACGTATCGACAGGCGGCGCCGATTCGGGCGCCGCGTTGGCCACCGGCTGTGCCATGTCCACCGGTTGCTCGGTCTCGGTCCCGACCTGTTTCGAGGGCTCCGGACCGGCGGAAACGCGGATGTTCGGATCCAACACCGGCGTTTGTGCAGGATCACCTGTGGACGGGGGCGACGTCTTTCCCGACTTGTCCGACTTGTCCGACTTGCCGGTCGCGTCGTCGATCGCCGTCACCGGAGCGTTGGGGCTGATCGACGTACCGGCCTCGGCCTCGTTTTCGGGCGTGGCGGGCGAGACTGCTTCCGGTTCGTCCGTCCCCACATTCGGATCGGTCACTGAATTCGTGGAAGGTTCCGCATCGGGTTCTACCGCGGTTGGCTTTGATTGCGCGGGGGCCGGCGCGGGCTCCACCTCGGCGCGGTCAGCCTTCACCGATGGCGGAACCGGTGCAGGTTCATCGCTTCCAGGCGACTGTTTGGCGACGACCGGTCGGACCACTGGTTCGTCCTGTGCGGCAGGTTCCTCGCGCGTTCGGTCGGCAACCTTCCGAATGCGCTGGCGGCGGTTCGGGTCCTGCTGTCGTCGGATCTTGTCATTAAAATCGTTCTTCGCAGGTGGGTTCTGGTCGCCTTGCTCCATTCGTTCGGCATACCGCGCCATTTGCTCGTTGACATCCCGCGCTTGCCGATCATCCGGGTTCTGCTCGCCCGCTTGCCGCGCCTGGGCGGTCCGCGGTTGATCGCCCGTCTGGCGGCCCTTTGTGACCGGCCTCCGCTGTTTACTCCGGTTCCCCCCGGTAAGCCAATCCAAGTTCCAGTCCTCCTTGGCACAGCCGGCACCCGCAGCAACGACGGCGGCAAGCACAACAGCGAGACAATGCGATGGACGCAGCAATCGGAAGTTCATGGCGAATTCCCTTTCAACCGTAGCGACGTGAGTGGGTCGCTCACGAGCACACCCTGAATCCCCTGTGGCACCTTTTGGATGCGGCCGAAGGCCGCGCTGTGTATCAATCATGGAAGACTCGCTCCGCGTCGCCGTGTCCCCCAGGTTCCGTCGCCCCCATCCAGGGGCTCGTGTCGTTTGGCCACCTTGACCCAGGGCTCGCTACGCTTCGCCCTGGGCTTTATTCCGCCGCCCCCGTCGGGGGCTCCCCCGTTGAGTTTTCCGGTCCCTTGACCCCTCAATCCCTTGATCCCTCAATCCCTCAATCCCTTGATCCCTCAATCCCTTGACCCCTTTATTTGCGGCCGAAGGCCGCGCTGTGCCACAGGAGTTCTCGGGCGCGCTCTTACGTCGCCGCACAAAGCTTCACGATCCACTGCTCAACGGAGGACCGAACGGTTCCGAGTCCGGTCTTGGCCCCCACGTCGATTTGCAGCAGTTGTACCAGATGATCCTGCCATTGGCGCAGGGAAAAACGATCCAATTGTCGTTTCAAGTCGCCCGTATCCCCCCAGATGTTGGCCCGCTTGACCGATTCGCCGACGCTGAGACCCTGTTCCACCAGTCGTTTCGCCGCTACCAACTTCCGAAAACCGAACGCAAGCCCGCCCACCGCCATGTACGGCGCGCCGCGGTCAGTTGCCAAGACTTGGTCCCACAGCTCCAGGGCGCTCGCCGCGTCGTGCCGGGCGATGGCGTCGGTAATCCCAAAAACCTTCTCCGCCCGCGACGCGCCGACGAGGCTTTCGACATCGGCAAGTCCAACCGTCGGCCGCGGGGCAACGTATGTAACAAGCTTGCCCAACTCCATGTCCAACAGGCCAAGCTCGCTGCCCACCAGGTCGACCAGCCGGTATGCAGCCTTCGAGTCCAGCTCACATCCGTACGCATCTCGAGCGTGCCGTGTCGCCCATGCGACCAGGTCGGCACGCTTTTTTGGGCCGTCGCACTGAATAGTCCGGCCGATCTTCACGGCGAGCCTGTGTATTCGCCACCGCGCATCCCACCGGCCGCAGACGAGAACAAGCGAGCCCGTCGGACTCGGCTTCTGCAAGTATTTCTCCAACGCTCCCCGATGCGCCTTCACGAAATCGTCGGCATCCCGAACACACACCAATCGGACCGGCGCCAACAGTGAAGGTGTGCGGCATTCGTCCAGAACGTCCGCCAACTCGGCCTTGGGACCGTCGAACTCCGCCAGCGCCATGTTGTCACGGTCGTCGCCGAGGACTTCTTCGATGACTTCGTTCATCGCCCGCATCCTCAGGAAGCCGTCGTTTCCGAAGATCGCGTAGATCGGCAGTGGTTGTCGCGATTGCCTGTCCGCCGCCATGTTTCGCCTTCAACATGTCCTCAACCCCCCGCTCCCGCGGGGGGCTAGAAATCGAACGGCGGACGATGCAGACGATGCAAACGTTGCCGCCCTTAGCCCCCCGCGGAAGCGGGGGGTTCTACGGCCCGTCGCCGCCCCCCGTCGTCATCCGGTCATTCTGATAGATTGCCAAACGCTGCGAGGCGCGCCGTTTCACATCTTCCGGCGCGCCCTCGATCACGCCCACTTCCTTCCATGCCTCCCGCGCCCCCCGCCGATCACCCGTAAACATGGTCGCGTCGCCAAGGTGCAACCACGCCTCAGCATCCTGCGGGCGGAGCAAGATCAGCCGTTGAAGCGTCTCGCGTGATGAACGGTAATTGCGCCGCGTCGCCTGGAGCAGCGCCAATCCTTTCAACGCCGCACAACACCTCGGGTCCGCCTCGATGATGCGATCGTACGCCTTCTCGGCTCCCGCGAGATCACCTTGCAGGAACAACAACCCCGCCAGATCGTTTTGGGCATCTTGCAGCGCCGGGTCAAAATCCAACGCATCCCGATATCGTTCCTCGGCTTGCGCGAGTTCGCCGCGAAGCCGATGCCACGTGCCAAGATCATACAGCTTCTTGGCATGTCTCGCCGCTCCACGGCTAACATGTTCCACGGCCGGTGGTGGTTCAGTGAAACCACGGTGAGGCACATTTCCCGAGCCGTTCGCTAAGCTGCCGTCCGGCAACGGCTCGGGGGCCACCCCAGATCCGTGGCGCAGGTCTCCCGCCGCGGTTTCATCTCCTGGCCGGCTCGGGCTCATCGCGGAGGCGTCTTGCCTTTTGCGGGCTCCCGGCACATCAGAAACATAGGCTCGCGAATCCTCGATCCGCAGTCGGTCGACGACGCACCGCCCGGTGTTCCCAGCCAGATCTGAAGCCGTGACCTTGACCTCGATCCGTCCGGAGGCAAGCATCGGCACGGTCCAACGGTGGGAGCTTTCCGCGGCAAGCAGGTCCGCAACGAGTTGGTAGACCTTGGTCTGCTCGCAGCGGTAGTACAATTTCACCGGACGATTCGGTAGATTGTCATCTCGCGCGACCCAGCGGATGTGGATCTCGCGGTTGACTGCGAAATGCTCGTCCGGCCGGAGACCGAGAACCTGGACCAGCGGCGCCGATCTGTCCACGTGGACCCACTTCTGCGGGGCCGTGCCGACCACGGGCGGAGGCGCGGAGGCCCCGGTGGCATTGTGTAGGACCAGATACAGGCCATACAGGCCGTCCGACTCGGCATCGAAAGCGACCGGAAGTGTAGCCGCCTGCCGAGCATCTTCCTTGCGCCACGTGTGTCCGCGGTCGGACGTGTACCACAGATCAATCTGCTCGGCCGCCGGCGACCCGGGCGCTGTGTGATACCAGATCAGCACGCGCGAGGAGGAAACGGACTCCACGGCGTCGAAAGCCCCGCCATGATGGCCAGCCGGAGGATCGGCCGCCATCGCCGGTGGAGATCCTACGGACAGGCCTACGACCACAGCCCACAGGGCTGCGGCTCTGAGCGTGATCTTGTTTGTGGAAGCAGACATGGCATTGTCCCAATTGACCGCCCCGGATCGGATTTGCGGACATCCAGCCCGCGATGCGAATCATTCGATCATTTCCGGCGCGCGGATCGCTAGCCGACCTGCTAGCCGGAGAACACAGTTATCGGACATATCGTCGCCCACGAGGCCGGCCCTTGAGACACGCCTCCGCGCTGGGTCTTCGGAATAAGAGCCCCCGACCCAGGGCAATCGCAAGAATGGCGGGGCGGTGGTCTTTGCAGCGGTTTGCGCGCTCGTGTAGCGGCCGACCCCCGTGTCGGCCGTCGGAAACTGTTGGTGTTCTACGGCCGACACGGGGGTCGGCCGCTACATCTGCCATTCTTGCGATTGCCCTGCCCCCGACCTTGGTCGGGGGGTTCGTTCCAGCTACCCCCCGGCCAAGGCCGGAGGCTCCTGCACTTACTTACTGAAATAACGCACGCCAACCAAAGCTGTTTCCAGCACTGACAATCGGGATGGTCCGAGACAAAGCCCCGCAGCGGGGTTGATACGGCCCCCGGCCGGCGCGGCGCCCGCCGGTATCTCACGTCCCCCATCGACGCAACCGATGTGAAAAATGGCGGATCGGGCCGGACGAAAAAGCCGGCGCCAAGTCGCCGCGGTGGAGATGCGTGGGAGGGGAAGGAAGCCACACCTGGTGGGGGGAAGATAACGTGAATAAGAGCAAGTTGGCCAACCGCGTATTGATGGGCCTTTTCACGCTTGGTATCGCTACCGGCACGTTTGCATGCACACCGGCGAGATACAGCTTGGGGCTCAAATCATCGTTCGAGCCGGCGACGCCGGTTTCCCCGGCCAAGGCGTCGGAGTCGAAACCGGTCATCGCGCCTGATCCCAAGCCGGCCCGTTTGCAGAAGGACCGCTACGAGCGTCATCCTGCCAACTGGCGCAAGAAGCTCCGTGCGAAATATGCGTAACGGCCGGCTCCGTGGCACAACGTGGTCCCCGGCCGAAATCTACCGATTCCGTCGTTTAGCCGCGACCCGCAGGGGAGCGCGTGGAGGACGCGCTCCCCTGCAGGGCGCGGCTAAACAGAGCGCTGGCCGCCGACCTTCATCCCCCGGCATCAACAGGAAGCGACGTGGACGCTCGCGCTCGTTGTTCCTTCTTGATCTGTGCCCTGACGTGCTTCAGTGCGTCCACGTAGGGCTCGCCAAGGGCGCGTTCCTCCGGGGTGCTGTGTTCGACGACCCACCGCTGGAAATCGTCCTGGCTCCCCTTGAACTCACCTGCAAGCCCTTCGGCGACGTCCTTCATGAATAGCAACTGCTCACGGTATTCCGTGATTTTCTTCCTCAAAAACGCGTACTGGTCGTCGCGGGACATGCGCGAATACAGCTTCGCGTCATCGAGGAACGCGCGCTTGCCGTACTTGAACATCGACTCGAAGAAGGACTTTCTGTCTTGATCCTTCATGTCGGCGAGGCATGTGCGCAGGTCGTCCTTCTTCCGGCTGTCCGCCATCACGACCTCGCGCCATTTATGGAGGAACTTCTGTTCCTCGATCCGCGGCAGCTTGCACAGGCCGCGCTGGTCGTCGATGTAGGCGACGATGTCGGATGCCCGCGCCGCATGAAGGTCCGGACGCGCCGGCGTCATCGCATATTCGTAGCCGATGTAGCCGACCAGTAGCAACAAGCCGATAAGCCCGCCCGCCAACGCCGCGCGACGATGCCGCTTCGCCGCCGTCTTGATATCGTCTGCCGTCATTACTTATTGTCTCCGGTCCTCAATGGGAACCGCATGTGAGCCTGCACGACGGGGCACTATAGCGTCTTAGGAAACCCCGTAGCGTCCGACCCCCGTGTCGGACGACGAACCCCAAAAACCCTCGACGGCCGACAGGGGCGTCGGCCGCTACACCATTTCTTAAACCGCACTAGTCCCGATCCTTCGCCCGCGTCGTACGCGGTTTCAAGTCCGCGTTCAAGGTGTTGAACGAACCGCCTCCGTCGCCCTCGTGGAACGCCTCGAAGTCTGTCAGGAGCGGCTGATCCGCGCGCCCTAATCCGAAGCCCGACGCCTTCGACAGCGATTCCTCGCCCACGCGCTTCCCGCCGTAGGCATTGCCCATCCAATACTCGTAGCTCGTGCCTTCCGTTTCGTACCAAGTGGTCCGCGCCGAGAACGTCTCGCGTAACGAACTGTCGGACGACAACGTTCGGCGATCCGCCGGGCAGTGAAATGCTTCGAGGTCGTCCGAGATGTACTTCCCGAGCACTGTCGGCAGGACCGGCCATGGCGGTTCATGCGTCTTGATGGACGCCAGCTTCGCCACGTACGGCCAACGCTGGTCGTGGTCACTGAGATACTGCCCGAAGGCCTCGCCGATCCGAGCCAGATTGGCCAGACAAGCCTCGCGCCTGGCCGCGGTCCTCGACCGGCCGATCGCGGGCACAACGAGCCACGCGGCCATACATAGCACGGCCACCACAAGGATGATCTCGATACGCTTGACGCCCAAACGTTGACAACGATGCACGTTCATTCCTTGCCTCGAGCACATCCGCATGAAGCCCCGCAGAAGCCAAAACGGGCTCCCGGGATTCGGTTCACGAATCAGGAGCCCGCTCGGGGGTGAG
This sequence comes from Phycisphaerae bacterium, assembly GCA_030593565.1. Taxonomy (GTDB): domain Bacteria; phylum Planctomycetota; class Phycisphaerae; order UBA1845; family UTPLA1; genus JAFGQA01. The sequence continues at coordinate 10,181 of JAUVGW010000182.1, forward strand.
GAGGTTAGATTGCCGGTTGATCCGCGTCAAGCGTGATGGCCGCCCTGTCGTTGTTTGCTCAGGGCAATCGCAAGAATCGTACGGAAGCCCCCC
>JAUVGW010000223.1 GCA_030593565.1 Phycisphaerae bacterium
ATGGGCGAATCGATCTCGTTCACGGTCGCGAAGACTTGCTTCTATACAGAGGGTGGTGGCCAAGTTTCGGACACCGGCACAGTCACGACTAAGACTGGGAAGATCGACGTAACGGGAGTTAGCAGGCACACCAGGGAAAGAGGGGGCGGAGACCCGCCAATCGATCTCGTTGTACACACGGGTAAGGTTGTTCAAGGCGAGATACAACCAGGCTCGTCATGCACGCTGAGAGTATCGCCGACGCGCGTCTCCACGATGAAGAACCACACTGTCACGCACATGATGAACTGGGCGTTGCGGGAGGTGCTTGGGGAGCATGTGCAGCAGAAGGGGTCGCTTGTTGATCCCGACAAGACTCGGTTCGACCTTTCGCACGATGCGCAGATTAGTGACGAGGAGTTGGCTCGGGTTGAGGCGTTGGTGAACAAGATGATCGCGGATGATCTGCCGGTGTTTGCCGAGGAGGTTAAGGAGGCGAAGGCGCGGGAGATTGATACGTTGCGGGCGGTCTTTGGTGAGAAGTATCCCGAGGTTGTGCGGGTTATTTCTATCGGTAAGCCCGTCGGGGAGTTGCTGGCTGATCCGAAGAATCCTGAGTGGATGAAATATGCCGTCGAGTTTTGTGGCGGGACGCATGTGAAGCACACGGGCGAGATCAGTCGGTTTCGATTCATCGAGGAAAGCGCGGTGGCCAAGGGCGTTCGTCGAGTGACGGGCGTGACCGGTGAGCGGGCCAAGCAGGCGGAGGATGATGCTACGGCGTTGGTGCGGTTGTTGAAGGAGGCGGGGGGGATCGAGGGCGAGGGTTTGCCGCAGCGGATTGCCGAGATTGTGGCCGTCATGGGTCAGACGGAGCTGCCGGTCGTTGAGAAGGCGCGGATGCGGGATGACCTGGCGAAGCTCCAGGAGCGGGCGAAGGTGGCGCAGAAACAGGCGGCGAAGGCGGGGGCGGCTGACCTGATGGTGAAGACGGACGAACTGCTGGCCGGGGCTGAGCGGGTGGGCGGGGTGGCGATCATCTGCTCGCACATGGGCGAGGCGGCGGTGCCGCAGCTTCGGGCGGCGTGTGATTCGTTGCGTTCGCGGGCGGGGTCGGCGGCGATCTTCCTGACGGCCCAGCAGGGCGGCAAGGTGCTGCTGCTGGCGGCGGTGACGAAGGATGTGATCGGCCGGGGCATCAAGGCGGGGGACCTCGTCAAGGCGGTCGCGCCGATCGTTGGCGGCAAGGGCGGGGGCAAGCCGGATATGGCCCAGGGCGGGGGGAGCGATGTTGCCAAGGTGAACGAGGCGGTCCGGGAAGCGGGGGCTTGGTTGCGGGAGCGGCTGGGGGAATAAGGGGAATGGGGATAGGGGAATGGGGGTAGGGGGTGGTGTTGTGACGCGCTCCCCGTTGGGTCGCGGCTAAACGTGAGGTGTTTCTTGTTCCCGTCGGCCACGGGGGGCCGACGCTACGGAGACTTGCTGGGGATGGAATGGGCATTTCTCGGGCCAAGTGGCGGGTGTTCTGTCGATAATCTCAACTGAGATGTCCGACCATGCCACGACAGCATTGATCCGATCAGACAGCGCCAACGGGGGACGGCGAGCCGAATTCAGATGTGTCTGCTGCGAGCGCGTGAAAGTGGGGGTGCGGCCGGTTGTGCGGTCGGATCCGGACGAGCGACCTTTTGAAATGGTGCGGTGCACGGCTTGCGGGTTGGTGCAGCAGTTTCCACGAGAGCCTGCGGCGGCGATCGAGTCGCAGTATGGCGAAGCGTACGACGCGCTGGGCGGCGAGGAGCCTTCGCGGTGGGCGCGGGCGGTGCAGCAGTATGCCTTGCACATTCAACGGTGGGAGACGCCGCGGTATCGGCGGCTGCTGGACATGGGGTGTGCGGGGGGGCATCTTGCCGCGTTGGCGAATCGTCGGGGCTGGCACGTGGTCGGCATCGATATCTCGCCCGAGATCATCAGCGGCGCGGCCGTGCGGCTGGGGCTTGATTTTCGGGCGGGGCTGCTGTCGCGGCATCGTCTGACGCTGCCGCCATTTGATCTGGTCTTTCTAGGCGATGTGCTGGAGCACGTTCCGGAGCCGAGTGATTTTCTGCGGGATGTTCGCGGGGTGTTGTCGCCCGGCGGCGTGGTCTGCATCGACACGCCGAACTGGGCGGGCCGGTGGCGGCGTTGGGGGCGATCGCACTGGCTGGGTCTGAATCGATATCACATCAATCTGTTCGACGCGGCGTCGTTGTCGCGGCTTCTGGCATCTTGCGGTTTTGTCGATGCCGAGACGGGGAGCTATACGAACTACCGGTATGAGTCGTGGGCACATCGCCCGGAACCGCAGGCGTTTATCGGGAAGATGCCTCGGCCGTTGGCTTGGCGCGTCAATCGGTTCCTGGAGCGTCGGATTGGGCGCTCGCCTTGGTCGATTCTGTGCAATCGTCCCCCCGCGTCACTCGATGAGGCGTTGGCGATGTTGGATGAAGTGGCGCCGTTGCGCGAGTCGTTGAAGATGTCGTCGCCGGCTGCGGATAATCTGGTTGCGGCGGCTCGGCGGAGATGAAGGATGAAGGCGGAAGGATGAATACGCGACGGGGGGCGATGTTACGTTTCTGATCGACAGATGGGCAGGATTGCCCATTGTACGCAGTCATTCCGTCGCCCCCGTTGGGGGCTGTGGGCGTGATGGTTGGTGCCCCAGGGCTCGCTGCGCTTCGCCCTGGGCTTTATTCCGTCGCCCCCGTCGGGGGCTATGGGTGTGGTAGTCGATGACCCTGCAGATTCGTGGGTTGTTCCTGATTCGTGGGTTGTTCCTGATTCGTGAGTTGTTCCTACGGCAGCGCGCCGACTCCGAGGTTTACGACTAGGGTGGCGCTGCTTACGTAGTCTATTTTGATGTTGGGGGCTCCGTCGGTGATTAGGATGGATTGTGACGGCCCGCCGTCGAAGCTCAGCGTGTAGGTGCCTGCCGTGATGACTTCGAACGAGTAGCCGCCGCCGGTGTTTGTGGCCTTGGCGGTCGAGCCGAGCGTGACGGTTGTGCTTGCGACGCCTTCGCCGTAGTCATACTGCCCATTGCTGTTCGCGTCGTTGTAGACGACGCCGAGGACGAACGTGTTGTTGGATGTGGACAGGCCGTAGTCCTGTGTCTGCATGAGCGAATCGAAGAGTGTTCCGCTTTGGGTATAGTTGCCTTGCAGGATGCCGATGCCGACTTCGCGGTAGGTGTTGTTCAACATGGTCACGCGGTGGCCGCGATCCGCGACACCTGAATCGACGAACAGGTCATCGTGCTGCAATTCGATGGTGGCGGCCTGGTCGAGGGCGCCGGTGGTGCCGCGCCATGCGAGGTTTTCGCCGGCAGAGGTAAAGACGTATCCGGCGCTAGTGATCCGATCGAAAGGCGTGACGCCGCCGGGCGTGTCGTGAGCGAAGTAGTTCTGGTCGAGCATGTCCTGGCTGTGGGCCGTGGCGGCGGTGTTGAGCTGCTCGTTCAGGGCGATGGGCTGTTTCGGCGTTGTGTTCAGTAGACCGGGGATACCTTCGTCGATGGCGATGCCGGCTGCGGTGGCCTCGGCGGCGGGCTTGAGCCTTGCGCGGTTGATACGCTCGAGGGCTAGCTGTTCCAACAGGGAGGCGCTGACGGAAGGTGTGGCGGTGCTACCGCCTGATGTTCCGCCGCCTGATGTTCCGCCTGTGCCCGACCCCGTGCCTCCGGGGGGCCAATTGCAGGCGGTCGTGAGCAGGAATGAGACGGTCAGGAAACCCACGCCGTACTTCCATTGTCGAGTGCAGTTGTCAATCATCGTTGCAGAACCTCCGTGGGAATCGGGTGGAAGTTGCGACCGCCCAACGGCAAGCCGTGTGGCGAGTTTTGTCGGTCTCGTTGCGGACCACCTCGGCAGTATAGCCGAACACCAACCGTCCGGAGGCCCATGGATTGCTATTCGGTACTGGTATCGTTTGCCAGTCGGGTGCCACTGGCAGCTTGCTGCCAGTGCCGGCACGGGCGGACAAGCCGCCCGTGGCACCCAAACGTTACCAGTACCTGCTATCCCGGAGGCCCATGGATTGCGATCCATGGGCTTGGGGCAAGATCAAGCGCGACTGTGGCAAGCGGGACCACCGATCGGATTGCGTTTTGAGGATTCGTGGGGCACAATTCGGCGTTTTCAACAGATCGCCCCTGTTTTTCGGAGTGCTCGATGAGTTCATTCGAGAAGACCTTCGAAGCGTTTAACACTTGGCTGGACAGCGTCATTTGGTCGGTTCCGCTTTTCTTCCTGCTGCTTGGCTGCGGGCTGCTGTTTTCGATCCTGACGAAGTTTGTGCAGTGGCGCGCGATGACGCACGGGATTCATTGCGTCCAGGGTAAGTACGATCAGCCTGGTGACACCGGACATATCTCGCACTTTCAGGCGCTCTGCGCCGCGCTTTCGGCCACGATCGGGCTGGGCAACATCGCGGGGGTGGCGATAGCGGTTACCATCGGCGGGCCAGGCGCGGTCTTCTGGATGTGGGTTGTTGGTTTCTTCGGGATGACGTTGAAGTTTGTGGAATGCTCCTTGTCGGTGATGTTCCGCGACGAGCGAGACGTGCCTGACCCGAGTGCTCCGGCGCTTGTTGGGGCGGACGCCGAATCGCGGGCGCTGGCGTATGAGGGGGAACATCGGCCGTGCCCGCACGCGGATTGCCATCACGAAAACGCACCGTCGGCGGAGTACTGCGGCCGGTGCGGGCGGGCGTTGCCGCCGGAGGGAGCGGGTCGTGCGCCCGGTGAGGAGCGGGCGCGGGGCGAGGTGCGCGGCGGGCCGATGTGGTACATCGAGACGGGGCTGGTCGAACCGCGCAAGAGCCGCGGCAACCCGATGTGGATGCTGTTCAAGGTGTTGGCGATCGTCTATGCGCTGGTTGTTGCTGTCGCGTCGTTTGGCGGCGGGAACATGTATCAGGCCTGGAACGTGGGCAACACTGTCAATACAACGTTTGGCCTCGATCAGAAGTACACGGGCATCATCATTGCCGTGCTGGTCGCGATGGTCATCATCGGCGGGATCAAGCGAATCGGCGCGGTTGCGAGCAAGCTCGTGCCGTTTATGTGCGTGGTCTATGTGCTCGGCGCTTTGCTGGTGTTGGTGAAGAACGCCTATGCCATTCCTGACATGTTCTCGTTGATCTTCAAGGCTGCGTTTACGCAGATGGCCGGCGAGGGCGCGTTTGCGGGCATTGGCGTGTATGCGGTGTTCCGGGTCGGGCTGCAACGGGCGTTGTTCTCGAACGAGGCCGGTCAGGGGTCGGCGGCGATCGCACACGCGGCGGCGAAGACCGAGGAGCCCGTTCGCGAAGGCGCGGTGGCGGCAATCGGGCCGTTTGTGGATACGCTGGTCATCTGCACGATGACGGCGCTGGTCATTCTGAGCACCGGCACGTGGAATCGACCGCCTGTCGGGATTGTCGAGGCGATCGACGGCGACACGGTCACGGTCGTGCTCACCGATGTTGGTGACATCCCGTCGCAGATCAAGGGCCCGCACTATGCGGACCTGGCGGATAAAGACGTCAAGCTGTGGGTGCTCGTGGATCGGCCGCGGAACGGCAAAGCGCCGACACGATTGAAGTTGAAGGCTGCGGAATTGGAGGGGCAATCGGCCGAGGAATTGCAGACAGTGCAATCCTGCACCATGAGGCCGCCCGCAGAGGATCTGGAGGAGTCGCCCGAGGAATACGCGGCGAACCTTGCCAAGATAGAGCCCGGGCAGCCGGTCCATCTTGCGCTGGATGGTGCGCAGATCACGCGTTTTGCGCTGGACACGCTCGGCGTCGGGGTGGGGCGGTGGATCATCGTGATCGGCGTGTGCCTGTTCGCCTTCAGCACGATGATCAGTTGGAGCTACTACGGCGAGAAGGGCACGGAGTTTCTGTTCGGTCCGAAGGCGATCCTGCCGTACAAGTTCTTGTTCGTGGCGGGGATTTTTTGTGGTAGTGTGATTCAGAGCTTCGAGACGGTGTACAACTTCTCGGATGCGATGGTCGGGCTGACGGTTTTCTGTAACCTGCCGGCGTGCCTGATCCTGATGCCGACATTGATCCGCGCGGCGAAGCATTACTTCGGTCGTTTGGATTCGGGGCAGATGCCGCGGACGAAGTAGATGTTTGGCGCGGCCTGCGGCCGCAGCCAAAGGGACCAGGGGATCAAGGGACCAAGGGATCCGGGGGGCGAAGGATCGGCGGTGGTAACCGCTATTCCGTGCGGCTCGCGCAGAAATCGATCGTTTGCACAGCGGAGGATCAAGTTAGCAGATGGGCAGGATTGCCCATCCTACGGGCTGAACGGTCCGGTGGGGTGGCATGGGTAACGAACGACACGCCGTGCAAGGGCGGGGCGTTCATTACCCGTGGGGATGGGCGGGGATGAATGCCCACGGGTAAACTCCGCCGTCGCCGGCGGCGGAGTTTACCCATGCCACCCCGCCGGAAGCCCATGGGTCGCGATCCATGGGCTTTTGGCGCGCTTCATCAGCGGTACTACTGTGCGTCTTGGTCGTCGAGTGCGACGGCGGGGGATGGGCGGGGTTGCCCCAGGACGGTGAGTGTGCCGTTGCGCCCGGCAGCCCACCGCTCGAGCCAATGATCCCGGTCGGTTGACTCCGCCGTCACAATGTGGACGGAAACGTCCCGGCCTTCGGTCAGGTTGCCGAATCGCTCGAGTTCTCGGCTGTCGAGCCGGCCCGCGGCAAACAGCCAGATAGTGGTCGGCTTGAAGCCGAGCGAAGCTTCCATCATTTCATAAACATCGCCGGTGCCGGCGAGCCGAACGGAACGCACCTTGTCAAAGGCGCGGACTTTCTGTTCGCTTGTTGCCGCATGTGTGCCCAGGCCTCCCGGCCAGGCTTCGATGCCTTCGTCGGTCCGCGCGAGCACCGAGAATCGCTGCTTCGGTGTGAGCAGGTGAATAAGCTCGACGGCTTGATCCGCGAGGAGCCGAGCGTCGGCCCGGCATCCCGGCGGAAACGACAGCAGGAACACGACGCGCTGGGCGTTGAACGTCATCGGGATGGTGACGCTGATCGGATCTCCGGGCGGCGGCACGATCAGATCCTGTCGCCCATAGTGTGCCCCGGCACGGGAGGCCTGGACGACGATCGATCTGCCCGTCTCGGTGGGCTTGAACCTGGCGACGACGGGAGCCGCGCCCATGTTCTTGCCGTCGACGATCACCCGTCCGCCGGGCGGTACCGTCCGAATCTCCAACTCGGCGAAGGTCTGCTGGAGCGTCAGCCTGACGGTGGTGCCGTCCGCGGCGCCGACTGTCGGGAGCGTTGCGGTCGTGGAGGCGTCATCGTAACCGGGCGACGCGGCGACGACGTGTACACCGCGGCCGAGGTGGTCGGCATCAAAACGAAGTGTGACGGGCGCGATGCCCCGCAGTTCGCCGTCCACCGTCACCTTCGCACCTGGCGGATTCGTCACGACACGCAAGACAGGCCCGAGCGCCTCAAGCGCCAGATCGAGTACGAGCGGGCTGCCGTCCGTTGTCGGTGACAACATCTCCACAACCTCGCTGTAGCCGCAGTGTTCGACCCTGAGACGGGCCGGTTCGCGCGGCAGCAAGGAGAGCGTCAACGGGCTGTAACCCTTGAGTTCGTCATTGATCCAGACCTCGGCCTGCGGAGGGTCGGTGCGAATGGTTGCTTCGTACGGCTTGGGGAGGAGTTCGATGAAGACGTCGTCGACCCCTTTGAGCATCGAGATCGAGCGCCGGTCGGCATGGTAGCCGGCGGCTGATATCTCGAGCCAATGCGGCGCTTCTTCCTCCCCCGACAGGCGTACGGTCCACTTGCCCGTGTCGGCGGCGGGGTCGAGGGTTTTGCCGTCGAGCTTCACGACGGCCGTCGGCGGGTCGATTCTGAGTGTCACGGAGCGGGCAAGCGGCGTTTGTCGAATGGCCGGCAGTTCCTGCTCGCCGCCCCGCGTCAACAAGTAGGTCGTAACGCTTGCGGTCAGGATCAGCCCGACGCTGACACCGATGCCCAAGTCACGTGCACGGCGGCGCGCCCGGCGGATCGATGGCGACGGCGGATCGGTTGAAGGCAGTGTAGGCACGTCGGGCGGCCTGATCGTTTCTTGGGGTTCGTTGTGCGTCCAGGAATCTGCGACTGGATCGACCGGCGGATCCGCGGCGGGTTCGTCGGGCCACGGGTCGTCCCGTGTCGAGAAAGCGATCGGGTCCTGGACCGAGCGGGGCTCACCGGTCCGGCATGGACAGCAAACTCCCTCAATGACGGAAACGGCATCGTCTGATTCGAGTTCCGCACCGCATCGCTCACACAGCAATGGATTGAGATGGGTCATCTCGACCGAACGCTCCTTCGTGGGCCGAACGTGAGATTCATGGTGTCGGCATTTCTTCGCCGCCGTCATGGGCGTACCGGAAGACGGCGCAACGTCTTCACGTTGCTGTAGTTATCGTCCAGTCACGTCCCATAACTGTAACAGCTTGTCGTTTGTGTGGCGAGTTTCTGGGGCCTGGATTAACGCCGGGGGGCCCTAGGGCAATCGCAAGAATCGTACGGAAGCCCCCCGCCCAGATGCCACTGGATTTACGAGCCTGTTTGAGAAGCCCGATCAGAGCCGCCTTCTGTGAAGGCGGTGTGCCGTGGCGTTTGGAGGGCACCGCCTTCACAGAAGGCGGCTCTGATCGGTTTCGTGCCTGT
>JAUVGW010000089.1 GCA_030593565.1 Phycisphaerae bacterium
GCCGAAAGTCGAAAGTCGAAGGTTGAGAAGCCAAGACCGCGGCGAGGCGGATTCTGAGCACGCGAGGAGTGGGACCGATAGTGGAGGCGGCTGTCGAGGGTTGCGGTTTCAGTGGAAAGGTTTTTTTCCGGCGATTGATGAGGCGACTCGAAATTCGTGGGCGTATCGGGCGAAGTTTCATGACGTCGTGACGGAGGTCGAGTGCCAGGCGTGTGGGGGGGAACGGATTCGGGTTGAGGCGAGGGCGGCTCGGCTGGGTGGTGCGGGTGCGAGGGGGGGCAAAGCCGGTTTCTCGCAACAGAAACATGCCCGCGAGCGGTCACAGGCGAGACGCCTGTGCCACAAGAAAAGCGTTGCGTCGAGGTGTGGGGACGGTCGAGGCGGTCGAGAAGGCCCAGGCGGCAGAACCTTGGTTGATGTCTGTTCTATGCCGTTGGTGGAGACGGCGGGGTTTTTCAAGTCGTTGAAGTTGGACCGGCGGCAGGCTCGAATCGCGGGGGAGCTGTTGCACGAGATCAAGTCTCGGCTCCGGTTTCTGGTGGATGTGGGGCTTGGGTATCTGTCGTTGGGGCGATCAGCGCCGACCCTGTCCGGTGGTGAATCGCAGCGCATCCGGCTGGCGTCACAACTCGGCAGCGGGCTGACGGGGGTGCTGTATGTGCTGGACGAGCCGACGATCGGGCTTCATCCGCGAGACAATCGCAGATTGATCGGTGCGTTGCACAAACTGCGAGACCTCGGGAACACGCTGTTGATGGTGGAGCACGATCGCGATGTGATCGAGGCGTCTGACCATCTGGTTGATTTTGGTCCGAGGGCCGGGCTGGCCGGTGGGCATGTGGTGGCGTCGGGCGCGCCCGGTGCGATCAAGCGAGAACATCGGAAACGTCGAAATGTCGAAACGTCGAAACGTCGAAACTCGGAGACGTCCAAACGTCGGACCGCCAATGTTCCTGTGGGGTCGGCGGGCGCGGGATCGTTGGATGAGGACGCGTCGACGTCGTTGACGGGCCGGTATCTGGCGGGGGAGGCGGCTATTGCCGTGCCGAGCAATCGGCGCGAGATTGAGGAGCCGTCGGCTATCAGCTACGAACCGGCAGATGGTGGGCGTCGGTCGTTCGGATCGCGCTGTCGGCGGTCGGTTGTCGGGCGGCGGCCCGCGGCGGCGGCCGAGGGTGCTACGGCGGATGTGCGGAATCGCACGGGTCAACAAGTTGACCCATGCCACCCCAGTGATACTAACTGGCTGGTAGTTCGGGGGGCTCGGCAGAACAACCTGCGCGGCGTGGACGTGTGGCTTCCGCTGGGGCGGTTTGTGTGTGTGACGGGCGTTTCTGGGTCGGGTAAGTCGTCGTTGGTGACGGATATTCTGCATCCGGCGCTGGCGTCTCGGCTTCATCGGGCGCGGTTGACGGCAGGCGCGCACGATCGGATCGACGGGCTGGACCATGTGGACAAGGTGATCAACGTGGACCAGCAGCCGATCGGGAATTCGCCGTCGTCGAATCCAGCGACGTATACGGGTGTCTTCGATCTGGTCCGCGAGGTTTTTGCGAAGCTGCCTGACAGCCGAATCCGCGGCTATACGGTGAACCGGTTCAGTTTCAACCGGCCGGGCGGGCGGTGCGACGACTGTGACGGGCTGGGGCAGGTGTGTCACGAGATGCATTTCCTGCCTGACGTGTGGTTGCCGTGCGAGACGTGCTGCGGCAAGCGGTATCAACGTGAGACGCTCGAGGTTCAGTACAAAGGCAAGCACATTGCGGACATCCTGGAGATGCCGGTAGCGAAAGCGCTGTCGCATTTTGCAAACGTGCCGAAGGTTCGCCGGTTGTTACAGACGCTGGAGGATGTCGGCTTGGGGTATCTGTCGTTGGGGCAGAGCGCGCCGACGTTGTCGGGGGGTGAGGCACAACGGGTGAAGCTGGCCGCCGAGTTGGGCAGGCCGAATACGGGCAAGACGGTTTATCTACTCGACGAGCCGACCACCGGCCTGCACTTCGACGACTTGCAGAAGCTGTTGGACGTGCTTCACCGGCTGGTGGATCTCGGCAACACGGTCATCTGCATCGAGCACAACCTGGATGTGATCAAGACGGCGGACTGGGTGATCGATCTCGGCCCGGAGGCGGGCGAGGATGGCGGCTCGGTGGTGGCGGCGGGAACGCCCGAGACGGTGTCGCAAGAACCGGCGTCGCACACGGGCCGGCTGTTAAAAAAGGTGCTGCGGGCTGGGCCGCATCGCGAGCGGGAGGTGTATGACCCGGCCAAGGCTGCGACGTCGGAGGGGGTGGTGCGAGAAGGGATTCTCGCACCAGCGGTCGCACCAGCGGTTGCGATGACGGCGGCGGATGTCCAGGAGGTCGACCGGCCGACGAAGATGCCGTGGGAGCGGGACGGCCGGGCCTGGCATACGGGTGATCGTCTGAGTCGCGAGGGGAAGCTCGTGATGTGGGAGGGGCGGGCGCTCACGTATGTGATCGATCAGATCGAGCGGCTGGGCAAGGATAAACTGCGGCCGACGGGGTGGAACGATCGAGCCCGGGTGGAGGTGAGGGCCAAGGCGCCGTCGGGGCTGGCTCAGAGCGCGGTGCCGTGGTTTTGTCACGCACTGACGGGGGGGCGGTGGCTGTTGGACTTGCTGTTTCGCGTGCCGAGCGGATCGTTCACACAGCGGGGCGTCTCGTCCAAGCTGAAGTTGAAGACGTTGGACGATCGCGACGACATCGAGGCATATGGTGAGACGCCGCGGGTGCTGGTGCGACACGCGATCGGGCCGATGGACCAGGTGCGCGTGATGGTTCACGACCGGAAGGAGATCGCGACGCGTGCGTTTCGGGCGTTCTTGAAGACCGCATGGGCGGCGTACCTGGGGCATGTCGAGCATCTGGCGAGCGATGCAGTGGTGGCCGAGCCGTGGAAGACGGACGGGAAGAAATGGCACCTGTCGCAACAGATCATCTCGCCCAAACAGCCGAAGCTGTGGAAGCCCGCGACATTGGTGGCGTTTCTGGGGATGGTGAACAAGGCGGTGCCGGGGCTGAAGGTGCTGTGGAACTGCAAGGTCTTCATCGAATGGGTGACGGCGGAGGGGCGGCGTGTCGGGAAAATCATCACACATCAGGGCTACGCGTTGCGCGTGGACCTGCATGTGCCTGTTGGCCGATTCACGCCGACGCAAGTCGAGCACCTGGGGACGAAACAGGAATTCGCGCGGCCGGGCAGCAGCGGTGCGGCGTTGTCGTTCTGGTTCCAGACGATTGACGAGATTCACTCGGGGCAGTTGAAGGCGGTCGTGCAGGCGGCGGTGGATGGTGGTGAGGGGTTCATGACAGATTAGGCGGCCAGCGCTCTGTCTAGCGGGGTGGCATGGGTAACGAGCGGGGCACCCCCCCAGGGTGCCCCACTCGTTACCCGTGGGAACACATCGAGGTCCAATCCCACGGGTAAGCTCCGCCGCTTAGCGCGGCTCCGCTAACCCATGCCACCCCAGCTGTATGCCACCCCGGCTGTATGCCACCCCGTTTGGATGCCTAAACACGTGCGGGGGGCCGACGCTACATCCCGTAGCACTGAAGCATCCCGCCCAATCTGTCATGGACCCAATGGCGCGGCACCAGATGTGCCTGACTTGTCAAACGTGTTGAACTTTGCAGAATCGCGGACGTGAATACGAAACACGCGACAGGCAGGCTTGAGGTCGTTCACGGGTCGATGTTCGGGGGGAAGACGGAGCACATGATTGCGCGGCTCCGGCAGGAGCGGGCGCGGGGCAAGACCGTTCTGGCGATCAAGCATTCCATCGACAATCGATACGATGCGGATCATCTGGTGACGCACCGCGAAGACAGATTCGAGGCGATCCGTGTGCAGGATGCCGCGTCGATTCTCGACTGTTGCGGCAACGCGGATGTCGTGGCGATCGACGAGGGTCATTTCTTCGGGCTGCCGCTCGTTGACGTGGCGCGGACGCTCGTCGCGCGGAGTGTGACGGTGATCGTCGCCGGCATTACGCACGACGCGTGGGGCAGGCCGTTCGATCCGATCCCGCAGTTGGCGGCGATAGCGGACGAGGAAATCGTATGTCAGGCACCGTGCCGGGTGTGCGGCGAGCCGGCCCCGTTCACGCAACGCATGTCACTGGTGAGCACGAAGCACATGGTCGGTGGTCTGGACGACTACGAGCCGCGTTGCGCGGATCATTTCACATCACTGCCGGGGCCGCCGGAGGATCGCTAGATCGCCGTTCAGGCGGCTCGCTTGGGGGCCTGGACGTGTCTACTGCTTGAAGCAGTGCTTCTCCGCGCGGACGTAAGCGTTATGAACACTGCTTGAAGCAGTGACACACGAACCGGACAACACCTCGACGTAAGAACCGGACAAAACATCGGTGGCTCGACACCGGCACGACGGTGCGAAAGTAACACGCTGAAGCGGGTAGGAGGCCGTGGCTCATGTGATGTTGTTCCGCGGCTCCCGAAGCGCAAAGAGAGACGACAGATACGCCGATTCAACCACGAGTGTTCGGGCCGGAGAGAGGAATGAAACGTGGTCGAACGTTTTGTGGCGCATCTGTCGCCTGTATCGTCACCCGCGTGCAAGCTGCGTGCCGTACTTCCCGACGCCTTGACCGCACTGCGGAGAAAATGCTTCGTAGAGGTCTACTTCGTGTGCACAAACCGATCAGCGGTTTGCGCCTGGGCGGCGGACGCTTCTCCGACATCCTACCCATATCGGCAAATAAGGACTGTAGTTAACATCCACGACGCAAAATGGCACGAAGGCGCCACCGGCGGGCGGCGGAAAGTTCCTCATCCCGTGTGCGTTTGCTCGCAAGCTCATATGTGCTGCCGATATTGTGTGGTGGGTTGTAATGCCCGCCGCGGATTGCGATTGCCTCTTTCCTGCAAGTAGTTGCAGGATGCGCGATTACCCTCAAGAGGGCGCGAGGGAGACGCGTCGAGGGGCATGTAACGTCGCCTGGTGTCTCACTTATGGCATTTCACGTGTGCCACAGGAGCGTGAGGCCGCCACCCGGATTCGGTCACACCCAACCCGTAAACCGCCATAGCAGTGCAACGCGAGGTAGATGGCAACGACGCCCAGGAGCCCCTGAGCGGAAGACCGGCTCGCCTGAGTCTGGGGCTCTTCAATCGTCGCGGACACGATCCTGCACTGTACATTAGATCGCATGTTGTGAATACTACAGCCGACCGGCAGTCATGGTGGACCGCCGGCCGGCAGAGCTTGTGATGGAGTCTCCATAGGTCGTCGCGGTTTGAAATACTCCAGCAGCCTGGAGAAAGGAGATGTTCTTGATGTTTTTCAAGCGCAATCGCAGGAGCGGCTCGGGCCTCGGTTTCGGCGTTCTGCTATCTTGTGTGGTGAGCGCAGGTGCCGTATTGGCGGGTTGCTCGAAACAAACGGGCGGCACCGAGTCACAGAGCGCCGAACCAAGCGAGAAGGGACATGCCATGAGTTCGCACTGGAGCTACCAGGGTCACGACGGGCCGTCACACTGGGGCGACCTCGATCCGTTGTATGAACTGTGCAAGACCGGTGCCCGCCAGTCGCCGATCGACATCATCGGGGCCGCGCGAAACGCAGCGCTTCGTCCCCTCGCCGTCGATTACAGGTCGACAAGCGTCAAGGTGACGAACAACGGCCACGCGATCCAGGTCGATTGCGACGAAGGCAGCGTGCTTCACGTCGAAGGTCGCGATTTTGCGCTGCTGCAGTTTCATTTCCACAGCCCCAGTGAACACTGGGTCGACGGCAAGCCGTTCGCGATGGAAAGTCATTTCGTCCATCAAGACGCGGATGGCAACCTCGTGGTCATTGGCGTGCTCATGGTCGAGGGCCGGGAAAACCCGGCGCTCGCGAAGTTCTGGGACTATATGCCGATGCTGGAGAGGTCGGTCGACACGGACGTCACGATCCAGGTGTCCGACCTGTTACCGAAGGAGCCGCGCTACCACACATACGAGGGCTCCCTCACCACGCCACCTTGTTCGGAAGACGTCTTGTGGTTTGTGATGAAAACGCCGCTCGAGGTATCCAAGAAACAGGTGGAGGCCTTCCTGGCCGCGATCGGTGAGAATGCGCGGCCCGTCCAACCCCGGAATGATCGCGTGATCGAGGAGTACTGACGATTTTGGGGAAAACCGAAAGTCGAAAACCGAAAGCTGAAATACCACGTTTATGGCAGTTCACGGCTTGGTGTGTGCCCCGTCCTTTGCGAAGCAAAGGGTGGGAATCCTCGTCGCTGAGAACCGACCATCGTTGACGGCCGACAGGGGCGTCGGCCGCTACGGCAGTTTTTTCAGAAAGGATTGGGCAACCAATCGCGCGTTCAAGAGCCCCCGAGCTTGCTCGGGGGGTAGCTCCTGTGGCACCGGCGTCTCGCCGGTGTGGCAAACACAGGCGAGACGCCGGTGCCACAAATCAGTTAAGCTCCCGTGAACGGTTACTAAGAGCCGCGGACTTCAGTCCGCGGCTCTTCGCCCACACCTACTTATGATGCTGTCAGAATCCACCTGCTTTCGTGACGTTCCCCCCCGCCCCAGCTTGAACGTTCGCCGGCCTTGACGCGGTTTCGCTGCTTGCGATAAGCTGGCGGCCTGTCGTTGGCGGCGCCGCCGTCGAAACGGTGTGCGACCGGCGAAACACCCGCGTGATCCAGCGACGAGCTTGGTAAGACGGGGCTGACAAACGGTGATAGTTGATTGTCATACGCACGTCTGGGATTCGGTTGAGCAACTCGGGCAGGCGCTGCCGTGCTCCACGTGTCAGGATGATCCCGCCGAGGCTTCGGGCGAGGTTGCCTTGCCGAATGCTTCGCTGGAGGAGCACCTCCTGGCGTGCGAGCCGGTGGATAGGAGCTTCGTTCTCGGCTTCAAGAGCCGGCATCTCGGCGCCGCCATCCCAAACGAGTTTGTGGCCGCGTACGTACGTCAACATCCTGACAAGTTGATCGGCGTCGCAGGCATCGACCCGACGAACCTGCCCGAGGCGTTGGCGGACATTCGTTGCGCACAGGGTGAACTCGGCATGAAGGCGATCACCGTATCGCCAGCCGCGCAGGATTTCCATCCCGCCGATAGCCGGGCGATGCAGGTCTTTGCCGAGGCCGCCCGCCTGCGAATGCCCGTCCTGATTCATCAGGGTATTCATCTCGCGGTCGCCAGCAAGATGGAGTTCGCTCGCCCGGCCTTGATGGACGAAGTCGCCCGCGAGCTACCGGATTTGAAGATCGTGATGGCCCACCTCGGCTACCCGTGGATCGAGGAGTGTATCGTTCTTCTTGGCAAGCATCCGAATGTGTATGCCGACATCAGCTCGTTGCTGCTTCGGCCGTGGCACGCCTACAACGCGCTTGTGGCCGCCTGCCAATGTGGCGTGACGAACAAGCTCCTGTTCGGTAGCGGCTTCCCGCACACAACGGCGACGACCGCGATCGAGTCGTTGTATCGTTTGAATCAGCTTGTCACCGGCACGAACATGCCGACCGTTCCCCGGTCGTTTCTCGCCGGGATTGTTGAGCGAGAGGCGCTGGCAGTGCTTGGGATCGAACCGGCGGGTGCTTCCGCTCCCGAAAACGGCACGTCTTTGCTCGATGATAATGAGCCGTGAGACGCCTAAAAGTCGTTCGCCTCGATGCCTGCGCCGCCCCCGACGGTTGGAGGTTCGCTTTGCTGCGCTCCTCGCGGTCGCATGTGGCCTGTTGATACCCGTGGCGGCGGGATGCAGGAAGGTCGAGACGCGATTCGAGGTGGTGTCCTACAAGGATCCCGCGAGTCCCGAGTGCATTCCCGAGCAGTTCGACCCCGGTTCATTCGCGGTCGACGCGCGCGGGGACTGGGACATCGTCTTCGAAATCTCGCCGAGGCCGGTGTCAGTCTCCCCCCCCGAGCCGGCGGATTCGGTGCCGGCATCCGCGCCGGCGGAGGATGCCGTCTTTGTGAGCGAGGCCGATCCTCAGTGGGTATCGCAACTGATCCATGTCCGCATGTTCTGGCAGCCGCGTCCGGGGCGGACGCTGGCGGAGAGCACGCAGACGAACGCGACGATTCGGTATTGCCTGTTCGTGGGCGGCGACGTGATCGTGTACGAGGGCGCAGGATTTGTCTGCTTCAAGAAGTCACGGGACGGCCAGACGATTGAAGGGAAGTTGGAATCCTCGACGCTCGCCCCCGCTGCCTTCGTCGACGAATCAGACGACCTGTTCGGCCGGTGCCAGGTCAAGGGCACCTTCAAGGCCGAAGCGGACCGTCGGCATGTCGTATCCGTCGTTCAGCGGATTCGCAGGAGGCTGAACAAGGCCGAGCCGCGCGGCGCGGGAATCGGCGGGTGAGGGTGAGAAGGCCCGTGCTTGCTTGAGGTTCGGCGCCGCTACGCCCCATAATGACCCACCGGGGATGCGCCGCGGTGTAGGTCGTCAACCAACGGCCTGCTGTGCTGCCCGCGCGACGTTGTTCTTTCCGCCGAATCGGTGTATGATGGGATTCTTGCACGAGGATTTCATGATCTCGCTGGCCGTCTATGGTTAGCGCTTGTTGAAGGGGCAGGCATATTCGGCTGCGTTCGGCAACCGGCATGGCGATTCGAAACGCGAGCGGTGGCCGGAGTCTTCATGAATTCTCGCTGATGTTCGGACGGACGATCTCGAGTCAGTCACCCTCGCTCGATGAAGGAGTTTTCAGATGAGCAATACGAGACGAGTCATGGCTATCGTGTTTGCCGCGGGTTTTGTCGGCGGCTTTGTCTTACTGCCCGGAACTGCTATCGGGGCGGAGGTGGCGGAGGTTGAGCCGAATGACGCGGCTGGGACGGCAACGCCGCTTATCTACGGCGATTTCGGCGTGGGAAATATCGCGCTGGGCGAATTCGACTACTGGGTCATCTCCAACGTGGGAGCCAGCGATCTGATCTTCGTCTACGTCGACACGCACTTATCTACGACAGGCACGGATTCGCGACTAAATGTATACGATAATGGCGCCGCGGATTTGATCGAGTTTGACGACAGCGACGGCCCGGGGAGCGGTTCCGTTGTCGCCGGGGCGTTGGTCGCCACCGCCGGCGATCTCCACTACCAGGTGCGCGAGGATGGCTTCGACAGCCCGATCACCCCCTATGAGATATACCAGGCCGTGCTGAGTCAGCTCGACACCGCGGCCGAATCGGAGCCCAACGACACGTTCGGCACCGCGACGGCGATCACGGCCGGCGTCATGACCGCGGACGTGGATCCGGTGACTTACGATTACTTCTCGTTTGAAGCCGCCGCCGGCGACAGCCTCGTCGTCATCATGGATGATGAGCCCAATGACGATGGCATCCTCACAGACACAGATCTGGCCATCCTAGACGTAGATGGCGCGACCAACCTTGCGAATGGTGACGATGCCGGCGGCAGGAATGGCAACGCCGCCGGGGCCGTGGATGCGCCTGCGGCGGGCACCTACTTTGTGCGGGTGTATGATGGCGGCGCCGGTGCCGGTACCAACTATCGGTTCACGGTGCTGGTGAATGGCGTTCCCGTCAATGGGGCGGGCCCGCTCGGCGCGTGCTGTTTCGTGGACGCCTCGTGTGTCCCGGTGCTCGAAGAACAATGCGACGTGTCCGGCGGCGACTATCAGGGATGGGGCAGCGACTGTGCATCAACGGCGTGTCCTATGCCGACGGGCGCGTGCTGCGCAGCGGACGGTTCCTGCACCGAGAAGACCGAGGCCGACTGCGCCACGGCAGGCGGAACGTATCAAGGCAATACCAGTACCTGCGTGACGCATCCCTGCCCGCAGCCGACGGGCGCGTGCTGTGCTGCGGATGGCACCTGCACCGAGAACACCGAAGCGGACTGCAACACGGCCGGTGGAACGTACCAGGGAGACGGGGCGGCCTGTGATCCGAATCCCTGTCCGCAGCCGGTCGTCGCATGTTGTTTTGCTGACGGGTCCTGTGTGGAGGTGCCGGAGGCCGACTGCAACACGGCGGGGGGAACGCCACAGGGAGTGGGCTCCACCTGTGCCACGGTCACGTGTGATGCTACGGGTGGGGACGGTGGCGATGGTGGCGACGGCAGTGGGGACCCGCCTGCCGGGGCCACGGGCGACGATGAGAACTGCGGCGCCGGCGCGGCCTGCGCCGCACCAGGTGGCGCGGTCACAATGGTCATGCTCGCAACCATGGGTTGGATGAAGGCGACGCCGCGTCGGCGACGTCGTCGTGACGGCTGAGGCGGCCGGCGCCCTTGCGCGATCGCGCGCATAATCTCCGTTCACCTGTATGAAGTCATGGGGGCGGTGCGGACCGGGAGACCGGTTTGACGCCATCGATCGGCCTCGATAGGCTCAGGTCTTCTCGGCGGAGGGGAGACACGGCGCCAGTTTTGGAGACCAGCGCCTTCGAGATTCTCACGAGCCGGGCGAGTGCCGACCGTATGAACGAGTTTCAGGAGAACCTGTGGGCGCCGTGGCGGATGGAGTACATCCGTTCGCTGGCTGAGGATAACAAAGACGGCTGTTTCCTTTGCCGCTACGGCGCAAACGCCGGCGAGGACGGCGCGAACCAGGTCTTATGGCGAACGGACCACACGTTCGTCGTCATGAATCGCTTCCCCTACACAAACGGCCATTTGCTCGTTTCGCCGTTCGGGCACAAGGAGGACCTGACCGACCTCGACGACGACGAGTTCGCCGACCTGTGGAGGCAGACGCGCGACGCCAAAACCGTCCTCGCAAAGGCGCTCGAACCGCAGGGTTTCAACATCGGCGTGAACTTCGGGCTGTGTGCCGGTGCCGGGCTTCCCGGTCATCTTCACGTCCACATCGTGCCGCGGTGGGCGGGCGACACGAACTTCATGACCGTTCTGGGCGACGTTCGCGTCGTACCTGAGGCCATGGACAAAACGTACAAGCACCTGTGTGACATCACCGGGGAGCTTGGCATTCCGCAAAGCGCGGGCAAGCCGCACCCATGACCGGCTCCGATCTCCAATCAGATGGCGCTTCACGGGAGTCGCCCCTCGCGTCCTACGCGGTCGCCGATCATGCGTCCCGCGGGAGGGTGCATCTGGAGACACCGCCGGTCAATGTGTCCCCCTTCGAGTTCGATCGCGGGCGAATCCTGAACTCCATGGCTTTTCGGCGGTTAATGCACAAGACGCAGGTCTTCGTCACGGAGAGCGGCGACCATTTCCGGACGCGGCTCACCCATACGCTCGAGGTGGCTATCCAGGCCGAGCGCCTTGCCCGCCTGCTCGGCCTGAATGACCGGCTTGCCGGTGCGATTGGGCTCGCACACGACCTGGGCCACCCGCCGTTCGGACATGCCGGCGAACAGGCCCTCGCCGCGCTGATGGGCGGGCACGGCGGCTTCGAGCACAACCTCCAGTCGCTCCGAGTGGTCGATTATCTGGAGCACCCGTACCCCGCCTTCCGCGGGTTGAACCTCACGTTTGAGCTGCGCGAATCGCTCCTCAAACACCATACCGAATATGACCGGCCTGAGACTGGCGCCGCCTCGGATGCTGTCACGCGGGAGTTGGCGGACGCGGGTCCTTGTCCGCCGCTCGAAGGGCAGGTCGCGAACGTCGCCGACGACATCGCCTACACGTTGCACGACATCGAAGACGCTATCGGCGAGTGCGGCCTGACGGAGCAGGCCCTGGACAAGTGCCAGATCTGGCGCGAAGCTGCCGAGTCGGTACGGGAGTGCCACAGTGGCAAGCTCCTGTTCGCGATTCGCCGTCCGATCCTGGACCAACTTGCGGAAAGGCTGATCGAGGATGCCGCCGCCGAGAGCCATCGGAGAATCACGAAGGCTGGTATCGTCACTCCCGATGATGCGCGGTCCCACGCGGTGGAACTCGTTGCCTTTTCGGGCGGAATGTGCGCGGGTCTGAATGAACTTCAATGCCTGCTTGCCGACTCGGTGTATCGAAACGACCGTGTCGTCGAGATGGACAGTCAGGCGAAACGCCTCGTTCGTGAGCTGTTCGCGGCCTACCTGAACAATCCTGATCTGCTGCCGGAGCGGTTTCGGCGTCGCTTGGATGATCCGGCCCGCCCGCACAAGGTCATATGTGACTACATCGCAGGCATGACGGACCGGTTCTGCCGGCAGGAGCATCATCGGCTTCTGGGTTCCACTGAGGGGCGGTGAGACCTTCGAACGGCAGGGGGCTTCCGCAGGTTTGCCGAACGCATCAGGCGGGAGCGATTGGGGTCCATGGCACAATCGGCGGCGGGGTGCCACTGGCAGCTTGCCAGCCAGTGTCCGCGTGGGGCGCTATCTGTTGAGGCACTGGCGGACAAGCCGCCAGTGGCACCCGTTGGATCCTTCGGAGCGAGGCCGCCTAAACTGTCATGGACCCGAGCGATTGGGCCGCCATGTTTCGGGTTTGACTTGTCCGAACCCAGCCGGGATAATGCGGGGTTCGAGGTGCTCGCCGCCTCGGTGAAAGACATGATTTCAATCTGACGCATATCGAGAAAAGGGCTTCACGCATGACACTCAGATTCCTTGCACATGTTCTGATCTTGTTGGCGGCGGTCTCTGTTGCTTCGGCGCAACAGGCCGGGCAACCCGTCGCCGCTTCGCCGGCCCGGCAAGAGGCCGTTGGAAAACAATTCGGCGAACACCTCGCCTTCGTGCAGCGGGTTTACAGGCTCGATGCCGGTCAGGTCGCCAAGCTTCGCCCCGTCCTTACCGGGATGGCGCCCGCACACCAGCAGTATGAGGCCGAGTATGCGTTAACCTTGCGGCGCGTTCGCATCGCGCGGTCAATCGTATTGGACCGGGACCAACTCACGGTGGAAGCACGGAACGCGAAGGCCGCTCCGTTTGAGAGGCAATACTGGCGGATCGTGACAAACGCGCCGCTCAGCTTGGCCAGCATCGCACGACATGCCGAAAGCCTGCTGTCCAAGGAGCAGGTGGCCGAAACCCATGGGCGACTCAAGACCAGGTTCGCCGGCCGCATGAAGGATCCGAATGCGGAGTTCGACATCCAGCAGTTCGACGCCTTGTTCGCGGGGTCTATTCCCGACATAGAGCTGCCGAACATGGTGCGGGCCGGGCCGAGTCCACAACTTGCGCAGTCGCTTCGCCCGACTCTCGAGCGGACGCCCGATGCCCAAGCCGAGGATTCCAAGTTGCCGAAGACGCGCGCTCAGCCAAGCCCGCGCAAGACCAGGCCGCCGTCGCCGAGGCCGCCACGGAATGTGGGGCCTGCTCCGGTGATGGAGGAGTGGGCGCAAGTGGTTGAGAAGGCTTCGTCCAAGTACGGGTTGACTCAAAAGCAGAAGGTAACGGCTTCCGCCGTGCTCGAATCGTGTCAAAAGCGAGCCGAGTCGCATCGGCAGGAGCAAGAGACGAATTACGCGTCCGCGCAAGCGATTGCTGATCCCAAGGAGAAGGGCGAAAAGCTGGGGAAACTCAATCGGCGGTTGGATCTACTCTACGATGAGCTGACACAGCGCATCGGTTCAATCGCCACGATGGAACAAAAGGCGAGTGCCGGCGAATTGCCGCCCGCGAAAAAGCCTGGGGTGGCCAAGCCTGGCGCTGTGAAGAAAACGCCGACGCCCGAGGGCAAACCACACGGCCACGAAGGGCACAGTCACGCGGTGCCAGGTGACTCGGCGGAAAAGGCCAAGGCTCCGAAAGAGGCCACAGCGTCCAAAGAGGCCGTTTCGCCGAAGGCTGGGGAGTCTAAGAAGAAGGCGCCGTAGTGCGATTCCGACCGATCCGATTACGAGAAATCACAGGCGCTGCAATCAGCCATCTGTCCCAAAGGTAGAGGAGGGTGTACGCGCGCTTGCGGCGCCGTGGTTCATCGGCTAGGCTGCCATCTGCGGAAAAGGCATCACAGAACGGTCGTTGGCTTGTGGGTTGCGGCCTTTGTCACGGGCGGCAGCGGACGCCCAGAGGCTGTAGGTGCCCGGCGGATGGCTTGGTTTTCCACACCTGCGGCAGAGCTCTGCGCATAGGAGACACGTCATGGAGACCATGAAGGCGGTCGTCAAGACTCAGCCGGAACTCGGAGCCGAGTTACAGGATAAGCCCATTCCGAAGCCCAAGTCGGATTGGGTCGTCGTCAAGGTTCGCGCCACGAGTATCTGCGGCACCGATGTCCACATCTACAAGTGGGATCCCTGGTCGGAGGGCCGCATCGGTTCGAAGGCGCTGCCCCAGATTCTGGGCCACGAAGTCGCCGGTGAGGTCGTCGAGGTCGGTGGCCACTGCAAACGCATCAAGATCGGGGACTACATCTCCGCGGAGACGCACATCTACGATCCCGGCGACCTGACGAGCATGCTGGGTTCGTTCCATGTGGGAATGAACATGAAGATTCTCGGCGTCGACTTTGACGGCTGCTTCGCGGAGTACTTCGCGCTGCCCGAGTCGATCTGCTGGCCGAATGACCCGGCCATTCCGCCCGAGGTGGCCGCGATCCAGGAGCCCCTCGGCAATGCCTGTTACGCCGTGCTTGGCGAGGATGCCGACGTGGCCGGCAAGACCATGGTCATCACCGGCGACGGGCCGATCAGCCTGTTCGCCATCGGCGTCGCGCGGGCGTGCGGCGTCGCGAAGATCATCCATTTCGGCAAGTACGACCTGAACATGGGGATCGGCAAGAAGATGGGCGCCGATCTCCAGATATACACCAACAAGACGACCGGCAAGGAACGCCTCGAATTCGTCATGGACCATACCGGCGGCAACGGTGTGGATATCGCCCTGGAGATGGTCGGTTCGCAGGACTCGGTCAACGACTGCTTCGCCATGGTCCGCAAGGCGGGTCGCGTCACGGCCTTCGGCATCGCCGCCGAGTCGCCGCTGCCCATCGACTACAACAACGGCATCGTCTTCAAGGGCTGCCAGATCCACGGCATCAACGGTCGCAAGATTTTTGACACGTGGTACCGCAACCGGAACCTGCTGGCGAACGGCCGGCTCGATCCGACGCCGGTCATCACCAACGTGTTCAAGCTGGAAGACTTCGCCACGGGCTTCGACAAGATGATCGAGCGCCCGCGCAAGAGCGCGAAAATCGTGCTGTTCCCCGATCAGGTGGAATACGACGCCGCGGCCAAGCGGATTGGAAAGTAGAAAGCAGGTCGGGCTCGGCCCGGCCCATTCTGATTGAGTAACCGTTCGGAGCAAGCAAAGATGTTTGGCAAAATGAAGGACGACCTCAAAAAGGAACTGGCCGCCATTCGCGAGGCCGGTTTGTACAAGGAAGAGCGCTACATCCTCGGGCCCCAGGCGGCCGACATCAGCGTCGAGTATCCCGAAGGCGCGCCGAAGCAGGAGGTTGTCAACTTCTGCGCGAACAACTATCTCGGCCTGTCCTCGCATCCGAAGGTCATCGAGGCGGCGAAGGACGCCCTCGAGACGCACGGCTACGGCATGAGCAGCGTCCGCTTCATCTGCGGCACGCAGGACATCCATAGACAGCTCGAGAAGAAGATCTCGGGCTTCTTCCATACCGACGACACGATCCTGTACGCCGCCTGCTTTGATGCCAACGGCGGTGTCTTCGAGCCGCTATTCGGCAAGGATGACGCCATCATCACCGACGCGCTCAACCACGCGTCGATCATCGACGGCATCCGCCTGTGCAAGGCCTCACGGAGCATCTACAAGACCAATGACATGGCCGACCTCGAGGCGAAGCTCAAGGAGACACAGAACGCCCGCTACCGGGTCATCGCGACCGACGGCGCATTCAGCATGGACGGCACGGTCGCCCAACTCGACAAGATCGTCGCCCTGGCGGAGAAATACAACGCCCTCACCATGGTGGACGACGCCCATTGCACCGGCGTCATCGGCAAGACCGGCCGCGGCGCGACGGAGTATTGCGGCGTCCTGGGCAAGGTGGACATCATCACCTCGACGCTCGGCAAGGCGCTCGGCGGCGCGTCCGGCGGATTCACCACCGGCCGCGGGGAGATCGTCGAGTTGCTCCGGCAGCGCAGCCGGCCCTATCTGTTCAGCAACACGGTTTCGTCGATTGTCGTCAAGGCGTCGATCGCCGTGATCGACATGCTCACCAGTTCCACCGAGCTGCGCGATAAGGTCGAGGCGAATACGAAGCGATTCCGCGCGGGCATGACCAAGGCCGGCTTCGGCATCAAGCCGGGCGACCACCCGATCGTCCCGATCATGCTGTACAACGCGAAGCTCAGCCAGGACATCGCCCGAGACCTGTACGCCGAGGGCATCTACGTCATCGGCTTTTATTACCCCGTCGTCGGCAAGGGCCTGTCACGGATTCGCGTCCAGCTTTCCGCGGGCCACTCGTTCGACCACATCGACAAGGCGATCGCGGCCTTCACCAAGGTCGGCAAGAAGTACGACATCCTCGGCAAGACGAAGGAAGACATCATCGCCAAATACGGCGAGTAGCGATCGCATCTCATAGCAGATTCATAGAGCATGCAACAAGTCCACGGACTTCATGTCCGTGGGCTTGCTCATTTTGCGGGGTGGCATGGGTTAGCGAAGCCGCGATGGGCGGCGGAGCTTACCCGTGAGGAAGGCGATGGCGAATGCCACAACTCCTCGGTCATACGCGGTGCCCATGGACGTTCAGTCCGTGGTTCGCAAGTTCCATCCTCGGCCGAAGCGCACGTCGAACGTGCGTTAAGCCGCGGTCGCCCCGCATTCCGGACACCGCCCCGACACGTTGCCGGTCAGGTCGTATCCGCACTTCTGGCAATGCCCGGGAGGGATGCGGCGGTCGCGGTAGAACAGGATGGCCGTGGGGATAGCGACGACGACGAGGGGCAGCCACAGCGGAATGTTCACAATCCAGATGTGAGGGCCCTGGCGCGATGGCATGTACCATCGCCATGCATGACCTTGGTTTGGGCGATCATAAAACCGCAGCCCGTAAGGCTCGCCGGTCCGGCCGTAATACCTGTAAAGCCATGAAGATGTGATGACCTGAATTCTCGCTCCTCCCATGCCGATGGACCCCCTGGTATTCGTGTAGCTTATTCCCCATCGCAGGCTCACCGCCCACGCCACGACGATCAGCACGCACACGACAAGCCCGGCCCACTTGGCGATGCGGCGGAATCGGTGAACCTTGCTCATTGTGGCATTGTACCACAAAGCGCGTGCAGCAAACGTGCTGCGCGATAGTCCCCAGAAGGCCAT
>JAUVGW010000366.1 GCA_030593565.1 Phycisphaerae bacterium
CAGCCCGTGGCAAAAGTCGGCTGCACCCATGGACTGTAGCGGCCGACCCCCGTGTCGGCCGTAGAGTACGGGAAAACAGCCGCTCACGGGCTCGGCCGACACGGGGGTCGGCCGCTACATTACTTTTGCCACGGGCTGCTAAGATAAAGTAAGCCTGACCCCCTTTTTCCCCTGGTATGCTATGGCTATGAACGCGCCGATTATCTTTCCTGAAGTTGGGGGACAGCGTTTCGACTGCCGGCACTGCGGGCGGTGCTGCCGCGAACTCGTGATCTACATCACCGAGGGCGACCGCAAGAAAATCGACAAGCAGGATTGGCAAGACAAGCTCGACGGCCCCCCGCACATCCGGTTTGGACGCAGCTACGTCCTGAACCACCGATCCAACGGCGATTGTGTTTTTCTGACCGACAACCACATGTGCCGCATTCACGCGGCGTTCGGCGCGACTGACAAACCGCTTTCATGCCAGTTGTTCCCGTTTTCGCTTGAGCCCGAGGCAGATGGCTTCCGTGTATCGGTCCGTTTCGATTGCCCGTCGGTGGCGAGAAGCGTGGGGCGCCCGTTGGCGAAACACCGTCCGGATGTGGCGCGGCTCGCGTCCGCACTGAAGGCGGCCAATCTCGTGGAATTGGCGCCGCCCAGGACGCCCGTGGAGTGGACGACGGATGGCGTTTGTGAATCTACAAGGTGACTTGCGACATGCTCGGTCTTTGACTGCGCGGCTGGGGGGCTGAGGGCACAAAAAACGTGGGCCACCTTTCGGTCACCCACGCGCCAGTCGGCTTGTGCCAACGTAGCATTCACCGTGGCCTGCACATCAGCGGTTCTTGTGGAGTGGGGGATTGGATTCCCAAAGGATGCTGATGCGGTCGGCCACAATTACTGCAAACATTGTAACGAAGACGCCAGGGCGATCGCAATAGGGTATTCACCCTAATTTTGCGGGCGTGATCCGGCCTGAGCGGGCGGGAGCGGGTCTCGGGAGTGGGATCTCAGCCGGGTCGCCGTACCTCCACCGCAAACGACTCGCCCGTCTTCGCATCCACGGCGTTGACGAGGCTTTGGAGTCGAATGGCTAAAGAGAGAAGCGAAGGCCGTGCTGCCCAAGGGCTTCATCGGTCAGGCGATTGCGTAGTCGGCAACCTTCGTGACGTCCTCGGCCGCATCAGCGACCATCCGATGAGCAAGATCGAATCGCTATTGCCTGATCGCTGGCAGAACCTTCGCGCACCCACGCCCGACCTAACGGCCTGAGTTGCAGCCGATCCTCCTCAGTATTCGATATCGCAAGTGTCATGCCGCCGAACGCACGTGGCGAGGGCGCGGCCTACCGGATGTTTACCCTCAAGCAACCTGCAATCCTGGATCACGGTTGGGTCAGATGGAGTGCAGTTGATACGGCCTTCTTCTGCCCATTGTTGGAAAGACGCTGGCTGTGTGCCAACTGGATTGTAAGTCGCGTCAGCGGCACGTGGCAGCTATGTGGGGCTTCCAAACCGCAAGATATATTTTTATCGGAACATAAGGAACCGCAGGTGGTTCTGCTTGCCTGTTTGCCTGCTTCCTGGAGACGTGAAAGATCTCCCTTTTCCTGGTGTTCCACCGATTGGTTCAGTTTTCCGCAAAAATAGGGTGAATACCCTATTGACGGCATATCGAGGATCGGGCAGACTGATAAGCCTCATCTGGGATGCTTGTGGCCTGTTGCGTCGGCCACGATACGTCTGCTGGCGCCAGGTCTGAGAAGGAAGGGAGGGAGGAAGGAGGGTGCTAGCGCTACAATAAAGTGGAGAATCGGTCTCCGACAATAGTGGGGCGGACCAGCCTTTGCCCTAGGAAAAGCTACGGCTGGCCCACCCGGGAGGTTCAGCGCACGCTCATCGAGCGCCGCCGAACGTCTGCTCACATTGTAGGCAAGGCCTCCCTCTCATTTCAAGCTTGGGTGTCTGCAGGGGCGTGTCGCGGGTTCGTCCCCGGGCGGGCGGTGACACGCTCTCAGTTGCCATTGCCGCAGAGACCCGGCTTGTGAAAGGACCAGACACATGGTCCCATATTTGGACAACGACAATCATGAAGTGGATCGCCGCCTGCAGGCGGAAGAAAGGAGGGCGAGGGATCGAATGCCGAGCGAGCCGAGCGGTACCGACCCCATGCACGACAGCACGATCGAACCATTGTGGAACCAGAAGGGGGATTCCAACAACAGGCAGGCAAGCGAGTGCTTGCTGCCGCGTGGAGAAAACGGAGGTAATAGAATTATGAAAAAGTTCCTGACAAGTTGTGTAGCGGCAGGCGTTGTGCTTGCTGTGAGTGGTCTCGCTGAGGCTGGGACCATTATCGTGGAAGACCCGCTCTACAAGGCCTCTACCGATTTATCAATCGGCGCCGTGACCACAATCCAACCGGGGCATCCGGACTACGAACTGACAGGCTTCGCAATAACTGCGGAGTTCCAGATCAACCTGCTGTATCAGGCGGGCATTCTGGATGCAGACATTGACGCCATCAATCACTACTGGGATCCAATGTCGTCTACCTACAACTTTCCCGACTATGATGAGTACATCCTGAACCTCAGTGCCACGGGTGGGCTGACGATTTATGAATTCGATGGATTGCAGGAGACGACTGGCGGCGCGGACATCAAATGGACGCTGACCGCTTGGCACCAGACGATTCTGGCCGGGGACATCATCGACAACGGAGACGGAACGATCACCCTTAAGGTGCTCCCCGTCGGCACATACCGGCCATTCGTCAACGACCCGCCGGTGAATGACGTTGAAATCTTCGACGGCAATCTCGATTGTCAAGTCCTCGGCTACACCTTCACCGGCACCATCGCTGGTATCGGTGCCGGCAGCGTATTGAGTCCCGAGTTGGTGCATGAAAACAGCGTCGCATCATCCACGATGCATTTCGAGGGGACGCTGACCGTGAGTGGCGATGGGTACAACGGCACGATCCTCGCGACGGCAGGCACGTATTACATGCCTGGCGGCCCGGGGACAACTGTGGATACCAGCCAGACATCTGGGTACGCGACACCCGATGGTGGAGACGCCGTAGGCGGCTTTGACGTCTATGCCAAGCAAGGCGCTGCCGCCTACTACGACGACGTCTTCCAGGGCACCGTAGGAACGGCCCATGACGGCTACCCCTCGGAAGGTGGCGGCTGGGGGGCCTTTTACTCCCCGGACGTACCAGACTGGAACCACTACGAGCTGGTCCTCACTGATACGGATTGGTACCTGCGCTACATAGGAACGGACGGGGGCACACCGATGTCGGGGGCCATGTGCTGGGCTAGCATGTATGCGTCGGAGAACGACACAGGCGCGTACGCGACCTACACCGGGAGTGATCTGGATGCGAACGATGGCGGTGCAGCCACATTGCTTGGCTGTCTCGGCTATCCGGATTGTGGAGCCGGCCATTGGGACATGGACTGGACCTGGGGCAGCGAGGCGATCCCGCTGGAGTTGGCCGGTTTCGATGTCGAGGTCACGCTTGTCAGCGGCAGCACATATCACGTAACGTTGACACCCACTGCTCCTTCGGTGGCCGGCGGCGGTGGTGCGCGGCTGGTAGAGAAGCAGTACACCGATGGCCTGTGGGGCTGGCCGCTTGATGCGCCGCTGACATACGGCAACACTCTCGGGCCAATCGGCATGGGCTTGGCGAAGGCCTACAGGGCTACCGGTGATGCGGCGATGCTGGCTGCACTCCAGGATGCGTCGACCGCGCTGCTGGCCAAGACATACTTCTCGGGCCAGGACGGCTACTTCGCTGCGGAACTCGACGCCATTCTCGGCGGAACGGCCAACGTGGCCCATCTCAACACCAACTTCTACGGAATGCTGGCGGCGGGCACCTACTATCGCGCCCTTGGCGACGGCCCTTACACCACGCCGGGATACGTGGCCTGGGCCCGGGCGAACCGGGAGCCATCAATACCCAACCTGGCGGCCTGGGACCTCGGCATGGCGGTCGTAGCCGCCGCATCGTGCGGCGTTAGCGGCACCGAGTTGGATTATTGGATCAACGGCACAAAGGCCGAAATCGACGAACTGGACGGCAGTGGTGATTACGACGTGATTGGCCTTGCGGGCGCTGTATATGGCCTCGCATTCGTGGGCGAGGACTTCGATCCAACCGCTGGCGAGCATGCCGCCGCTAGCAATTTGGCAGACCTTGCTGACATTCTCGCCACCTACCAGATCGCCGAATCCGGCGGGTTTGCCTGGAACATGGGCTACGTTATCCCATACGGCGATAACGAGCTCGTTCAGGAGACCGCCTATGCAGCCTTGGCGTTGAGGAGTATGGGTGGCTACGACGCCGTCGTTGCTGATGCGGTCGAGTACCTCAAGACCGTGCAGCTTTGCACGGGCGGCTGGGAGAACGAGGCCGGCGATGGTGAGAACAACGAAGTCACTGGGGAGGCTCTCTGGGCCACCTATGCCGAGCGGCTGACCCTTGAGCCGACCGCCGATTGCTACGAGGCGACCGACACGGTCACCGTCGAGCTCTGGATGCGCGACATCGATCAAGACATCGTCGGTGGGCAGTTCTTCCTGGCGTATGATACCGGCGCCCTGACCTTCGTCGGTGCGGAGGCAGCGCTTCCGTTCGTTGAGCTGTATGAGATCACCACCACTCCAGGAGAGATCGACTACGCCGTGCAGATTCCGCCGACAGGGAGCGAGACGGGTACCCAGTTGCTGGCCACCCTCACGTTCACTGCGGATATCCAAATCTGCACCGATGCGGACCTGATCACCTGGCGGTCGCACAGCCCGCCGAGCCGACTCAGTGATACGTTCGGCGGACCGATCTACCCGCTGATGATGGCCATGGACGTGGACGATGACGAGGATCCGGTCATCACGGTCTTCCCGGCGGATGCCGAGTACGACTGCGTGACGGATGTGCCGGCGGCCAATATCGGCTTGGTAACGGCGACGGACAACTGCAGTACGCCGACTATCACGCACGTTGGCGACAGCAGCAACGCCGGCGCCGGTTGTTTGTCTGATCCGGAGATCATCACGCGTACGTACCGGGCGACGGACGCCTGCGGGAACTACGTGGAGCAGTCTC
>JAUVGW010000437.1 GCA_030593565.1 Phycisphaerae bacterium
AAATGGTGACGAGCTGACGCACGCGCTCATCCTCGGGGCGGAGCCGGATGCATTCGCCCGTGCACGAGTCGGCGAGGTGGCGATCCACGGACATCGCATCGAGATCGACGTGGACAAGGAATCCGTGGACGTGCCGGGGCCGGGCCGGGCCTGGATGAACACCGACAAGGATTTCAGCGGGCGAAAGCTGCGGAAGCCCACGCGGGCGAAGATCACCTGGCGGGACAAGATGCAGCTTCGCATGGCACGGGATTATGCGTTGTTTTTGGGCGACGTTCACAGCGAAACGCGCCCCCCGGACGACCATCCGTGGCGTCGAGCGCGGGTCTATTTGTGGGACACAGCCGGCCTGTGCTCGGTGGTCACTGCCTACGGGCTCAGCCGGACTGCGGGGCGATTCGTTACGAGCATGGCCTGGAAGTATCGCGACTATGGCCCGCTCAACGAGGATCTGAACGCTGAGTGGCGTGCCTTGGCGCTGGACTGTGACAAGCTGACGGTCCGTTTCCAGCGTGTCGCAGCGGTGCGTGAGCGCAAGCCGAAGAAGAAAAGCCGGTTGGATCCGGTGTCGGCACTGGCGTCCCTCGTGGGTGGCGAGTCACGCAGCAAGGCCAGTGACCTCCGTATTACATCAGACGAACAGAAACGGCCGTCCAGCGTTGTGGCCGAGGGTAATGCACAAGTGATGAGCACGACCCGTGCGCCGGTGTCGCGTCGGGGCAGGCTGGGGCGTCTCCTGACACGAGTCATGATCGAGGGAGATCGGGTCGTGGCTGACCTTGCTCGAGAGCAGATGTCCGTGCCTTGTGCCGGGAAGCTGCTCATCGAGGACTACCGTTTTGATCCCGGATCGAGGGCGAGCCGGGCGTCGCGAGCGGCATTCAGGCGGGGACCGCTGATGAGTGCGATGGAGAGCGAGGGCCCGAGCCAGACCGCCATCGAGTGGGAGAACACGATGGACTTCTTCGTCGATAGCAACCTAATCGCATTCGACAAGGATGTGCGGATGGCCCATTGCAGCGGTCAGCAAGTCGTCATGCGGAAAGAACTGGCCAGCGCGATGGGGCTGGACTCCGAAATGCTCCGTCGCCTCGGCCCGGGGCGCAAGGCGGCGCTTTCATGCGGATATCTGTTGATCGAGTTTCCCGTTAATGACGCATCTGACTCCCAGGCCCGAGGCGCGGCACCGACCGTTCGCGCGACGGATCTGAAACGGCTGATCGCCAAGCACGCGGTGAACCTCCAGGAAGGCACCAAGAGCCTGATGGGCGCACATTTACAGTACCTGCGGGAGACTGACGAGGTCCGCCTGGAGGGAAGTCCGCAATTGGAGGCGCGGATCATCGACCAGGACGAGGCTCGTCAGCGATTCAACATGTGGAGGGGGCCGCTACTGGTCTGGAATCGGCGTACCAATGAGGTGGAAGCCCCCGGCGCGACGATTCGATCGAGTCGCCGGTAGGACGGTGTACGGCGGGCTTGATGTACGAGTATAGCCGAGGTGGCATGGGTAACGAGTGGGATCACCCTGATGTTCGTTTTCCACGGGTAAGCTCCGCCGCTCAACGCGGCTCCGCTAACCCATGCCACCCCAGCATGGTCGGAGGAGAATGCCCGATTTCGGCATGGGGATCGAGGGTCGAACGGTTTCCTCCGCCCCTCCGGGGCGGATAGGGATGTGGGTCAACCGGGACCACGGGTTCCGCTTCGCTCCACCCGTGGCTACTTGCCTCGGCCCCTCCGGGGCCAAGATGTTCACAGCACCGCACTCGTGCTACAAGGCAATCCCCCAACAGGCGACACTGGCCCGAGCTACAATAGCAGCCCGTGGTAAAAGGGAAGACAGCGGTTCGGAAATGCAGTTCCTGGCCGCGAAAACCATCGGCGAGACGCCGGTGCCACAGTTTTGCCACGGGCGGATAGCCCGCTTAAGCTACAACAGCCCGATTACTCCGGCGTGTCGCCTGAGCAATCGTATATCCACTTCTCGTTGCCCCGCTCGTATGACAGCAGCTCATCAGGCTTGAAATAGAGCGCGATCTCGGTCTCCGCCGCCTCGGGTGAGTCGCTGCCGTGAATGAGGTTGAAGCTGTTCGACAGGCCGAAGTCGCCTCGGATGGTGCCGGGGTCGGCCTGCGAGCCGAAGGTCGCCCCCATCATCTTTCGGGCGATGGCGATGCCGCCGACCGCCTGGACGACCATCACGATCACGGGGCTGCTGGTGATGTAGTTCATCAGCCGCGGGTAGAAGGGCTTGGCCTTGTGAACGGCGTAGTGCTTCTCGGCGAGGTCACGTGAGACGTGCATTGCCTTGAGGGCGAGGACTTGAAAACCCTTGTCCTCGAAGCGGCTGATGATGCGGCCGGCAAGGCCGCGTTGCAGGGCGTCCGGTTTGAGAATAATGAGGGTTTTTTCCACCGTGTCCTCGCCTTTCGTGATTGTGCTTGTTGGTTTGAGAATGATCGAGCGGCGGCCACGCGGGCCTGCTTAAGAGTACGGCGCGAAGTAGGCGGCGACTGCGCCCAAGAGCCCCCGAGCTTGCTCGGGGGGTACTTTCCCACATGCCGCAAGGCAATCCCCCGACAGGAATACCGGCTTGGCACAAGTCGGCTCGCCGGGTCGGGCCACAGGAGTCTTTGGACGCGGCCCTAATTCGGGCCGGTCATGTAATCGTGCAGATACTTGATGGTTTGCTCTTTCGCTTCAAGTTCCAGGGCCATCAGGTCGCCGATGGACAGGATGCCGACGAGCTTGTCGCCTTCGACGACGGGCAGGTGCCGGACCCTGTGTTCAGTCATGACCGTGCGGCATTCCTCGATGGTCGTATCCGGCCCGCAACATGCGATCTTGGTCGTCATGGCGTCGCATAGCAGCATTTCGGCGGGGTTGCGGCCGGCGGCGATCACCCGGTTCATCAGGTCGCGCTCGGTGAAGATGCCGATGATCTTATCCCCTTGCATCACGACGAGGCCGCCGATTCGTTCCTTGTTCATCTTGACGGCTCCGTCGAGAACCGTTGCGCCGCAGTCGATGGTGATCACATCACGGTTCTTCTGCTTCAGCAGATCGCGAACAGAGGACATGGCAGTTTCCCTTTGCTCTCAAAGTTGCAGGACCGGCCGCAGTATAGCGGGAAACCCGTGGATGTCACGAGAAAGCTCGGTCTTTCGGCCATTGGGGACAGGGCAATCGCAAGAATGGATCTCGCGCATGAGTTGCGAGTCTGTTGAAGGGGGTTTGACAGGCACGAAACCGATCAGAGCCGCCTTCTGTGAAGGCGGTGCCCTCCAAACGCCACGGCACACCGCCTTCACAGAAGGCGGCTCTGA
>JAUVGW010000030.1 GCA_030593565.1 Phycisphaerae bacterium
CCGGCGTGGATCTTCACGCCCCGCAGTCCCGCCTCACATGCCTCGAGACAGGCCCGCGCGGTATCGGCGGCGTCGAACAGGGGCGGCTTGTCCTCCTGCATGTCCCTGTTATACGCGAGCGGCAGTCCCTTGAGCATCGTCAGCACGGACGTCAACGCCCCGACGGCCCGGCCGGCCGCTCAGCCTGTCGATGATGATACCGAGTCGGGGGGTTCCGCCCCCTTGGACGGGGGGGATACGGACGATCTGCAGGGAAAGCCGAAAGCCGAAAGCCGAAATGCGGAAGTGGTTTCGACGCCGATTGTGAATGTCGCGACATCTGCGGCGGTCCAGGTTGCTGAGGCGCCGGTTGGCTCAACCCCCCACTTCCGCGGGGGGCTATCTGCGGGGGGCGTTGAATCTGCCGGACTTGATGGAGCGGATCGCGTTGGGGCGGTTGGGTCTCGTCCGGCGGATTCCGCGTTGCGCGGGTCGGCGGCGAGTTCCGTTGAGGTCGCGGCGCGGCCGGTCACGGTGGCAAGCGTGACGGCGGGCAACACGGCGGCACCTGGGGAATCCGGTATTGCCATCCTGTCGAAGCAAGCTGGGGCGGGCGAGGGTGATTCGCCGCCGGAAACGCGGGCGGCACAGAGCGCGGGGGCGTCACAGAGGACGGGCTCGGAACAGTCGGCGGCGAGTGAGCCGGCAGGACCGGGCCGGGGACGGCCCGGCTCGCTGGGTGAGCGGGGATTGCCGGCTGATACGCGGCAGGAGTCGGATGCGGCGAGGCCGCGTGATCATGGCGAGACGGAGGCCAAGGCGTCCGATCGCGTTGTGTTGAAGCCCGACGGTCGCGGCGACGAGGGTCGGCTGCCGCGCGACGGCGAGACATTGCACGACTTGAAGATACGGGAATCTGTCGAACGCCGTATGTGGGGTTCCGCCGGCGAGCGGGGTTCGGATCGTCCGTCCGGTGAATCTACCGGCGGTGGGGCGGATCGCGGGCAAGGGGCGGGGCGTGGGCAGGCAGGACCGGGCCGAGGACGGCCCGGCTCGCTGGGGACGGTCGCTGAGCTGAAGGCCGCCGCGGTGCGAACTGTGTCTGGTGATGAGGCTGCGGTGCCGTTGGGGCGTTTTCTCGTTGCGCGCATGGACGGTGCCGCGTCGGCCGGCAGTGAATCGGGCGGGGCGCTTCGGGCCGTGGGAACATCGCCGCAAGTTGGATCGGGCAGCGGGCCGCAGGGTGTGGCGAATACTGCCGCGGGCGGCCTGGCGAGTACCGCGTCAGGTGATATCGCGATGTCTGAGGCGGCCGGTCCGGACAGTATGGCGTCGGCGGCGCGTGTGTTGAGCGCGTCCGGCGGGGCGGGACGGTTCCAGGTCACCATGCAGCTCGATCCGCCGGAACTGGGCCGGATGCGGTTGCACGTTCAGATGCACCAACAAGCGATGACGCTGCGCGTGGACGTCGAGAGCCGGGTCGTGTCGAAGCTGATCGAGTCGCGTCTGTCCGCGTTGCGCGACGCGTTGGCGACCCATGGAATTCGGATTGACCGTACGGATGTTGTGGTGCGTTCGCCGGCCTCGGCGGAGGCGGAAGCTCACCATGAACAGAACGGTCGTGGCAACGGCGCCCGCGCGGATCATGCGTCGGACGAGCAATCGGGTGCGTGGAGTTCGGGCGGGGAGCGGACGGAGATGGGCCGCGACCAGGGTGACGTGGAGGGAGAGCCGATGGGTGAGGCGGCCGCCGAGTCTGGGGAAGACCTGATCGACGGGCGAACATTGGGGCACGAAGCAGAGAACGACACCGCGACAACGGAGTTGTCGCTCGATTTGGTGGCGTAGCGGGGCTCGCGGAGCGGGCACGCTGCAACTGTAATGAGCAGGTTCGGGATTGTGCGAGGGTGTGACACACGTCGCCACGGCTGTCTTCGGCGTCTTGACTGACAGCGCGGCCTGGAGCCGCAACTAGCGTGTGGTACAAGCGTCAAAGCCTGTGACGCCACCGGCGAGACGCCGGTGCCACAGAGACGCCGATGAGCCCACGACGGTCCGAGCCTATGGAGGTTGACGATGGAGACGTCAGCGATTGGCACTGAATACGTGACCACAACGCAGGAGGCCACGAGTCGTGGCTTCAACGATCTGGGGAGCGCGGATTTCCTGGCGTTGCTGATTGCCGAGTTGCAGTCCCAGGATCCGATGGATCCGGCGGACAACAAGGAAATTGTTGCGCAGATGGCGAGTATGCGGCAGATGGAGCAGTCGCAGACGTTGAACGACACGTTGAAGCTGCTGGCGTCGGAGCAACGGTTCGGCTCGACGGCGGCGTTGATTGGGCACTATGTGTCGGGCACGGTCACGAATGAAGCCGGCGATAGCTACGAATTGCAGGGGCTTGTGATCGGCGTGCGGTTCCAGGGCGACGGCAAGGCGGTTCTCGAACTGCACAACGGGAAGTCGCTGCCCGTCGATGCGGTGGAACAAGTGACGCTGTTGGAGAACCTGGCGCCGGAGATTCTCGAGCAGTTGCAGGAGGAACTGGACCTGCTCGGTGGAGACGACGAGGATGGCGGCGAGGAGGGCGACAAAGATGGCGGCGAGACAGCTCGGTTGGCCTTGGACGATCGTGGGTTGACGGGACCGGGCCGGGGACGGCCCGGCTCACAAGGACGGCCCGGCTTGCTTGGTGGCGGCGTACGACAGTTCGGGCGCGAGGTGGATACGGTGGCGGAATTGCTGGATTCGCTGTTGTCGCCGGGTGTGAGCGTGGGGGTATAGGGGGATGAAAGCCGAAAGCTGAAAGCCGAAAGCTGAAAGCCGAAAGCCGAAGTATGAAAGCCGAAAGCTGAAATGATGCAGCACTGAGGCGTTTAGCCGCGATCCAGTGAGGACGACCGAGGAGGGAGTCCGAACGAGCTCGGCAGGAAACGTGACGGCTGCCACGGACTAGCAGGAAAATCGACCATTCGCCAAATGGAGAAACATAGCCATGGGGTTGACATCAGCATTGTACACGGGCCTGTCGGGATTGAATGCCAGCCAGTTCACATTGGACGTGATCGGCGACAACATCGCAAACATCAACACGACGGGCTTCAAGGGGTCTCGGACGCTGTTTCAAACGCAGTTTTCGCGAACATTGGCCGCAGGGACGAAGCCGGGCGCGATGCAGGGCGG
Organism: Phycisphaerae bacterium; assembly: GCA_030593565.1. Lineage (GTDB taxonomy): Bacteria > Planctomycetota > Phycisphaerae > UBA1845 > UTPLA1 > JAFGQA01. The sequence goes on from JAUVGW010000030.1 coordinate 3,163, forward strand.
GACGAATCCGATGCAGATAGGGCTTGGGGCGGCGATTGGGGCGATTCAGCGGACGTTCTCGCCCGGATCGATCGAGACGACGGGCGTGCCGAGCGATCTCGCGGTCGAAGGCGAGGGCTTCTTCGTGATGCGCACGCCGGAGAACGAGAGCGTGTTTTCGCGGGATGGGGCGTTCACGCTGAGCGCGAACAACCGTCTGATCTCCGCGGACGGCTTCTTCGTGCAGGGCTATGGGATCAACGACGATTTCGAGTTGATCCCGGGTGCCGTGGTGGATGTGCAGATTCCGGTTGGGACGTTGACGGCGGCTGCGGCCACGGGGTCGGTCGCGTTGGACGGCACGCTCGATTCGAGCGGTATCGTCGCGACGCAGGGGACGATTGTGCAATCGCAGATTCTGCACGACGCGCTGGCTGCGCCAATCACCGGCGCGACGGCGTTGACGGATGTCAGGAATGTCGGCGGCGCGGCGATGCTCGTGAATGGTGACGTGATCAGCATCGATGGAATCAAGCGTGGCGGGCGCGACGTGCCACACGAGTCGTTTACTGTGGGCACGACAGGTGTGACGGTGAACGACTTTCTCGCGTGGATGGATGATGCGCTGGGCATCGACACGACGGCGGGAGTCGGTGGTTCGCCCGGGGTCAGCGTGACGGCGGCCGGGCAGTTGCAGATCAGCGGCAACGTCGGGACGGAAAACGGGCTGTCGATCCAAACGGGGACGCTGCTTAGCTCGGGTGCGACGAACACTCCGTTCACGTTCACCGAGGCGCAGGCGGCCAACGGCGAGAGCGCGCACACTTCGTTCATCGTGTTCGATTCATTGGGAACGCCGCTATCGGTGGATCTGACGGTGGTGCTCGAGGCGCGGGCGACGGCGAGCAGCACATGGCGGTATTACGCGTCAGCCGCTGAGGATTCCGATGTCAAGTTCGACGTCGGGACCGGAACATTGGAGTTCGATGCGGCCGGACAATTCACCGCATCACCGCAGAACGGCATCGTCATTGATCGTGTGGGTAGCGGGGCGAATGATCCGCTGCCGATCGCGCTGGACTTGGATCGTCTTAGCGGGCTCAACGTGGATCAGTCGTCCCTCGTTATGAGTTTCCAGGACGGTTTCGCGACCGGCACGTTGGTCGCATTTAACATCGGCCAGGACGGGATGATCACGGGGACGTTCACAAACGGATTGAACCAGACCATTGGTCAGATCGCCTTGGCAACGTTTTCGAACCCGTCGGGCCTGCTCGCGCGGTCGAACAATGTGTATTTCATCGGCCCGAACAGCGGCGAAGCACGGGTCGTTCCGCCCTTGACGTTGGGCGCGGGCAAGGTGAGCGCGGGCTCACTGGAGATCAGCAACGTGGATCTGTCGCGGGAGTTCATCAACTTGATCACATCGTCCACAGCGTTTTCGGCTGCGAGCCGCGTGGTTTCGACGTCGGACCAGTTGCTCCAGGAACTGCTGATGTTGTCCAGACGATAGGCGGCAGTCATGATTAGCCTCACACGACTTAACGGCGCCCCATTCGTGCTCAATGCCGAGTTGATCAAGGCGATCGAGGCCACGCCGGACACGACGATCACGTTGATCAATGGCGATCACATACTGGTTCGGGAGTCCGTCAAGGAGGTCGTGAAACGCGCGATCGAGTACGGGCGAAGCATCCGCGCGTTTGCAACCTGACCTCGGAGGCCTCGAGCCGCGAGACAGAATGTAGCGTCGGCCCCCCGTGGCCGACGGAGAATGTAGAGGGGTTCCTCCGCGCATGCGTCGGCCACGGGGGGCCGACGCTACGTTCACTGTCGTAGCCCGCCGAATCTGTCATGGCCCCTGCCGGCACCGAGCCCAGCAAGCGCCCTGGGCCGTTGGCGAGAAGTGCGATAGACTGCCCCGTTTGGAGTATCGGTGCAAAATATGGCCGATCGCAGTCTATTGGAAGCCGTTGCATGTCTCGTCGGGCACGGGAGGAGGCTGCGCGAGCAGTATCACTTCGAGTGGGGCCGACAGGACGAGGAAGCGGCGGCGGCGATTCGGTTTCAACTTGAATGCCGGCCGTTGCGAGACGGAGACGCGCAAGGCAACACGCGAGGCGATGCCGCGCGGGATGCCGACGGAGCCGGCGGCGGGTGGCGCGAGGTCGCCGTGGTCGCCATCGTCGGCGGGGCGTCGTCGGGTAAAAGCACCGTCTTCAACAACCTGCTCGGGGGCAGGCTGGCAAGCCGGGTGACGGCGAAGGGACACGCGACGCGCGGGCCGATCGCGGCGGTTCACGAAGTTCGGCGCGATGCCGTCGAGGCGGCGATCGAGGCGGGGCTGTGGATGCCGTCGTTTTCGGCCTGCCCGACCGGTCTTGACGACAACACCATCGGCGAGCCGGACCGGCTGCATGTGGTCTATCACACGGTCGATGCGCTTCGGGACCTGGTCTTGCTCGATACGCCGGATTTCACATCCGAGCTTGCCCGCGCTGAGGGCGATCTGGCGTTGGCGACGCTGCCATGGTTCGACCATCTGATCGTGCTCGTCGATCACGAGCGGTGGTTCGACCGTCAGACGATCGGGCGTCTGCGGGACGAGTCGTCGCGGTTCGGGCAGGATCGATTCGCGGTATTCAATCGCGGACAAAGCGGCGAACTGGGTCGTGACCAACTCACGCGGCTGGCACAGCAATCGGACAGGCTCGGCGCGGGATCGCACCTCGTGCTCGAGTTCCGTCGGGGCCGCGGGTGTTGCACGTTTCCACCGGGTACTTTTGAAGCGATGTTGGCCCAACTGGAGGCGCCGGCATCGGGACGTGGGCGCCGGCTCCTGCAATTCGTCGGCCGCCGGGCAACGGTCATCCTGAACAACAACAGCGAACGTTGCGCCAGGCTCGTGAAGCTCCACGAGGATTTGTACCGGGCGGCATCCGGCGAGGCGCCGACGCGGCGCGCGTGTTTCATGGCATTGCTGACAGCCGACGAGCGGCGTCATTTGGACGTCATCTCGCGGACGTTGCGGATCACCGAGACCAGGCAATGGTTGGGACGGCAGGCGGACCGCATTCGACAGACGTTGCGCAAACGCCTGCCGGTTGTCGGGGGCCTGCTTGCACCGGCATCTGAATCGACGACGCCACCGAAGGACGCGGACGACCGCCGGACGATCGGCGGGGAGGTGTTTCGATCCAGGTGCCTGCGACAGCTTGGGGCGATTGATGACGCGGCGGTGGGCAGCGATTTCTGGGCCGAGGTCGGGCGGTGGGCATCACTGGAACCGCCGCGCAGCACGCCGACGTCGATCGACGCACGGCGCGACGACGTGCAGTCTGTCGTGTCCAGGCTGAATGAGTCGATCGAGGCGTGGACGGCGAAGGTCGACTCGGAGTGTCGCGGGGCGTCGCCACGACTGATCGGTGCGGTCGGCGCGACATCCGTGGCGGCGGCGATCGCGCTCGTGATGGTGGCCGGTCCCGTCGGCGCGCTGACGGCGTCGGCCATCCATGCCGCCTTGGGCGGCGCGTTGGGAGCATTGGCAACGAGTGCCGGCGCGGGAGTGATCGCGGGGCCTTCGTTGGGGCGCTTGTTGAAGGTGATTCGCGAGAAGCTGATCGGCAGCGCGGAATTCAGGGCGGTCGAGGCTTCCGCAGGCGAGTATCGCGACTTGATCGTCACGTTCGGCCGCAACGCGGCTGACGAATCATTCGCGGCTGCCCAGGCGTTGGTATTGCCCGAGGATGACGACTTGTTGCGAGCCCTGACGACGTTATCCGATGCCGCGGAGGGCGAGTGATGTCGAACGCCGATGCGCCAAGCGATGACGCCGCGAATCTTGCCGCGGACCACACATCAAACCCCGCCGCGCCCGGTTGGGTGCCACGGGCAGCTTGTCTGCCCGTGAACACTGGCGGGCGAGCCGCCAGTGGCACCCATCCTTCCAGTGGCACCGATCATTTGAGCTGTGACAGAACACTGGCCGGGATCAACGCCGAACTCGCAGCGCTCATGCGCTGCGATCCCGCGCCGTTGGTCACAGGCGCCCATCGGTCACTCGGCGACGCGCTGGTGATCTGCGGCATTCTCGGCGGCAAGGATGTCGGCAAGTCAACGCTGATCAACGCGCTCGCCGGCGAGCGCGTCTCGGCAACCGACGAGGAAGTCGGCACGGGCACGACGCGCCCGATGGCGTATATCCACCGCGATTCGATTGGGGCATACCGCCGTCGCTTCGCAGGTTTTGACGAACCGGCGGGCAGACTGGATGTCACGGAACACGGCGCCGACGCCATCCGCGACGTGGTGCTGGTGGACCTGCCCGATTTCGACAGCGACCTGCCCCACCACGTAGAAACGGTGCAGGCCGTCGCGCCGTTGCTGGACCGGCTGATATGGGTGGTCACGCCGCGGAAGATTGCCGACCGCATGTGGGTCTCCTTGTTTTCGGAGGTCATCAAGGATCGCGGCAATATCCACTGCGTGCTGAACAAGGCCGACGAGTTGCTTGGCGACGACGCCTATTTGCCCGGCTTGTCGTCGACGTTCCTGCAGGAACAAACCGACTGGGTGCGCGAGATCCTTGCCCGCGCCGGCTGTCCACAAGACGATGACCATCTGTTCATGTCGGCCGCCACGGCGCCGACGGCGGAGGCCTTCTCGCAGTTGATCGCGACGCGATGGGATGATCCGGAGTGGACGAAGTACGGTAACGATCGTCAGGCGGTGGCCGGGATCGGCGGACGGCTTGCGGACGATCTGGCCCGGTTGCGGCAATGTGTGCTGAGCCCCGTCACGTGTGACCAAGCGGGCACGTTGAAGCAGGCCAATCAGCAGGTGGAAACCCGCCGCAACGTCGAAGTAATCTACGAGCATTACGAACTGCGCGAATGGACGACGCAGTTGCGGCGCGCCGGCGACGAGACATATCACCAGACCTTGCTCAACGACGTCTTCGGCGCGGATTTCTGCGGAATCGTCGGGCGACGGCTGCGGACGGGTCAGCGGAGCGAGACGGAATTGGCCGACGAGGTGCTCGTCGGCCGCGTCGAGCAGTGGCCTATCCTGCCGGTCGTCTTCTGGCCGATGCGGTGGCTCGTGCGCCGGCTCGGCGCGCGGTTCGCCGGCACGCGATGGGCGCCGTCGGCCGAGGCGGAAGACGTCTTCACCGTACGCGGCCAATCGTTGGAAGACCGGCTATTGGCGTATCGCTCCCGAATCGCCGGTGATCATGCCCGATTGATCCGGCGCTTTGAACTCGCGCCGCGGCTGCCGGACGCCGAGCAGACGGCTCGTCGGATCGGGCAACGGACCGCGACGTTGGTCGCGGATATCGACGAAGCATTGCTGACCGCGCTCAACCAGTCCTACAGGCGACCGAGATGGCCGACGCGCTGGCTGCTGTGGGCCATGCTGCTGTGGTTTCCGTTGGTCCAGCCGCTGGCGGCGGGGTTCCTCGAATTGCTGGCCGGCGACGGAATCGACCGCCTGCACGGTGCGATTCAGATCGTCCTGGCGCTCGGTGCGACACGGCTGTTGACCGGCCTGGTCTTCGTGTCGTTCGTGTATGTCATCATCCTCGCGGCGATGTATGCGCGGTGCGTGGGGCAGGTTCGGCGCGCCCGGCGCGCCGCTACGGGCGGTGGCGATGCCGGTCAAGACGACGCCGTCACCGAGGGCGTCGACGACCTGCTCATTACGGAATGCACCGGCGCGATGTCGCGGCCGTTCGTCGAGACCGAAGCGGCGTTGGGTGATCTGCGCCGGCGCATCGACGTTTTGTGATTGCGCGCCAACAACCTCCTGGCGCCGCGCCATCCCGGCTGACGCGTGTTTCGCGCCCCCCCCCAACCAGTTGCTGGCCGAGGGTTACGGCATTGTCTGGTCTTGAAGACGTGACTGGGATTCGGCGATTCGCCGGCGGATGGTGTCGTTGGTCAATGGATGCTCGCCGTCGGCGGCAGGTGGGAGTCGCGGTTCCTGCATATAGGTGTGGACCTCGCTGCGCAGGTGTGAGCGCATGTCGTGGCCGACGCGGCGGGCTCGTTCGGTTCGCAGCGCGTCGAGGTCGATCGGCGCGACGACGACCTTCTCGCCGGAGCCCGGGTCGGCCTGGGCGAGGATTCGGCCGTCGTAGTCGACCGTCATGCTGCCGCCCGGCCAACTGAACGGCGGATAGCGTTTCAGGGCGGCGCCCTGGTTGGCCGCGACGAGATAGACGGTGTTTTCGACGGCGCGGGCGCGGTTGAACAACGTCCACCAATCCATCGGCGGCGTCGCGCCCCACGGGTCCATGTATGCCGACACGCGGACGATGACCTCGGCACCGTTGAAGGCGATCTGGCGAATCGTCTCGGGAAACAGGAAATCGTAACACACGCCGACGCCGAGCCGACCGATTTCGGTTTCCACGACGGGAAACGGCTCGGGCTCGTAGCCGGAGAAATCGTGGGGGCTGGCGTGCAACTCCCACGGAATCCACGGGTTGACCTTCCGGTATTTTGACAGCACGCCCGACGGGCCGATCAACACGGTCGTGTTGAACACGACATCGGGGTAGGTCGGATCGGCTTCGAGGAATGTGCCCGTCTGGATGTAGCAGCCGTACTTGGCGGCCAGGCGCGCGTAGCGATCCGTGTGCTCGTTGGGAATCTCGACGGCAAGATGTTCCCGTAGCTTCGCGACGCTGTCGTAGATCGGCGCACCATGGGCGAACTCCGGAAACGCCAGCAGCCGCACGTCGAAGAACGGTTCGTAGCCGATGATCGTGTTCTCGACCATCTCGCACATCCGCCCCACGCGTAACGAGATTTCATCGCGCGTGGCGGGACAGGGGAAATCAGTCTGACAGGCGGCGGCGTAGTAGCGTGTGGGCATGGCGGTGGTTCCATTGATGAGCAAGTCAAGTTGTGAGGCCACGGCCCCGAACAGTCGTCACAGTATAGCACGCCGAGCAGGTGGGGCTTTCGAGGGCGTGGGGGCTGCGATTAGGGGTGGCATGGGTCCAACGCTTGATGCTTTGCATCAAGCGTTGACCCGTGGGATTTCATATTGCAGGGTCAGTGAATCGGTTTGGCGTGGGCGTGGCTTCCTGGTAGATTGTCCGCCGTTGGGAGTAGTGACCGATGGGCCAGTCGAAAGAAGACGCGAAGGCAGCCGCCAAGGCCGCCAAGAAAGCCGCCAAGGCGGAGGTCAAGCGTCAGAAGAAACTCGGCGAGTTGGAAGGCGAGGCGGAAACCGAGGCACCAGTCAGTGAGACGGCAACCGATATGCGCAACGGGGCGGCGTTCCCACCGGCCGGCGAGTCCGCGCCTGTGCCGTCGCCCGTCGCACCGACGGATCTCGGCGACGCGAAAGCGGCGGCCGATCGGACGTCGGCGGGCATGACGCCTGCAGAGCGCTCTGCCGCCGCGGCGGAGCGGCAGGTCCGGTTGCAGCGCCTGCGAGTCTGGCTAGCGATGCTGACATTTCTGGTGATGATCATCTCGGTGCTGTGGGCGATCAAGCCATGGAAGGACGCGGAACGGCCCGGCACCCAGCCGACCGAGACCCCGTCCACGCAACCGGGTTCCGTGACACTATCGGCGGAGCTGATCAGAGCCCCAAGCGTTAGCGCGGGGTCTTCATGGACAGACCGTTGGTCTTCAGACCCGCTGACCGGCGGGACGCCGATGCTCCCCAGCGCTCGGGGCTCTGATCCGGTACCCGACGCGGGTGATGTCACACGCCACTTCGCTGTTTCGTGAGCCGCCGAAACTGTCACGGACGACGCAACCGGCCCAACCGGCGGCCGTCGTGGTGCCGGCCGCTGATCGCGCGTAGAATCGGGGGATGTCATTACCGATTGTTGCCATCGTAGGTCGTCCGAACGTCGGCAAAAGCTCGCTGCTGAACACGCTGGCCCGACGCCGGATCAGCATCGTCGATCCCACGCCGGGCGTGACGCGCGACCGTGTTAGTGCGGTCATCGACGTGGACGACCGATACTTCGAACTGATCGACACCGGCGGCTACGGCATCGAAGATCACGACGACCTGACCGAACACGTGGAGGGGCAGATCCGCTACGCCATCGCGGGGGCATCGCTGATCCTGTTCGTGGTGGATGTTCAGGAGGAGATCACGCCGCTGGATCAGGAAGTTGCACGGCTGCTCCGCGCGGTGGACGCGCCGATCCAGCTGGTGGCGAACAAGACCGACACCCACAAGCAGGAGCAGCGGGCCGGCGTGCTGGTATCGCTTGGCTTCGGCGATCCCATTTGTGTCTCGGCATTGCACGGCCACGGGCGCAGGGAACTGATGGAGCTGATCACGGAACGGATCGGGGCCGAGGCATCCGTGGAACCGCCCGATCCGGTGATGAAGGTTGCGATGGCGGGGCGTCGGAATGTGGGGAAAAGCACGTTCATCAACGCCTTGGCCGGGCAGGATCGGGTGATCGTCAGCGAGGTGCCGGGGACAACGCGGGATTCGGTGGACGTGCGGTTTGAGATGGACGGCCAGGAGTTTCTGGCGATAGACACGGCGGGCATCCGCAAACGTCGAAAGTGGAAGGCGGACATCGACTTCTACGGATACACGCGCGTTCTGGCGTCCGTCAGGCGGGCGGATGTCGTCCTGTTCATGATTGACGCGACCACGCCGATCACGGAGGTGGACAAGAAGCTCGCTCGGCTGATCAGGGACGAGTACAAGCCGTGCGTCATCGTGATCAACAAGTGGGACCTGGCGAAAGGACGTGCCGATGCGGAGGCGTATGGTGACTACCTCGCCAAAACGCTACCACAGATGTCCTACGCCCCGTTGGCGTTCTCGACGGCGACCGAGGGCCGAAACATCCGATCGACGATCGAGCTTTCCCGGAGCCTGTTCAAGCAGGCCCGCACGCGTGTGACGACGGGACAGCTCAATCGCGCGGTCGAGGCGACGTTGGCCGAGCAGCAGCCGGCGGCCGGCAAGCAGGGCGCGCAGCCGAAGATCTACTATGCGACGCAGGTATCGGTCTGCCCGCCGACAGTGGTGCTGTTTGTGAACAATCCGGCGCTGATGCGTGAACAGTACCGCCGCTTCGTGGAGAAGCGGATACGCGAAACGTTGCCTTTTGAGGAGGTTCCGGTACGATTATTGTGGCGAGCCCGTAAGTCGAGGGAGGAAGCGACAACGCCCCGGCGAAAGGCCGGCCACCATCCCGGGCCTGACTAGTGTGCCGCCACCCGAAAATGTGCGGGTGCCACTGGCAGCTTGTCTGCCAGTGCTGGACACGGGCGGGCAAGCCGCCCGTGGCACCCACCACGCAAAACCCGCAGGTTCGCGTGTGGCGATGCACTAGGCTGGCGGCGAACCGCTGGAGTGAGGAACCATGGCGATCCAATTCCACTGCGAGCACTGTGGGGAATCCGTCGCGGCACCCGACGACACCGGGGGAACTCGCGGCAAGTGCCCACACTGTCAGCGCAAGATTTACATTCCGATGCCCGAAGAAGAAGAATCGGGGGAATTGCCGCTGGCACCGCTGGACCAGGAGGACGAACGCCGGCGGCTCGAAGCCAGGCGGGAGGCGACCCGACTTCAGCAGGAGCTTTTGCAGGAGCAGTCGGCGCCGGGTGAGCCCAAGAAACCACGCCGAGACGGTCTGTCCGCCACAGGCGCAAAGAACGTGCCCGTTGCGCTGCCGGCCAAGGAGCTGAATCGCCTGATCGTCCAATTCGTCGAGGCGATGGGTGGCGGAAACCTGGATCAAGCTGACAAATTGGCTGCGAAGCTGTCGCCGCATAAATCACAGGCGACGATATTGCTGAATACGATGTCAAGCGAAGAGCTTTCGGCCTATGGCCTGCCCGTATTGCCGCGGCCGGTGTTGATGGGCTTTTTGAGCCAGTTGCGGATGAAATTACAGGGCCGGTCGGGCTAGAATAACCATTAGATCGTCCGGTATACTCCGCGGGACGGAAGAGCAGCGATGGCATTAGAGCAGTTTAAGTAATGGTGTAGCGGCCGACGCCCCTGTCGGCCGTTAAGAGTGGTTGGTATTCGTCGTCCGACACGGGGGTCGGACGCTGCAGGGTTTCTTGAAATGCCATAAGGCAAGCGGGGCGCATACCGGCAGCATGGCCGTGCCCTGCAATCTTCACAAGCTCGGACGGGCGACATGGGGGAAGGAGAGCCACCGGATCACCCCGGTGGGACCGATATCACAAATGCATCGCGAAGGTTCCAGTGGCGAACCGGGCGGGCTATGATAAGGTAGCAGGGAACTCTGGTTGTGGGACCGGCAAAGCCATGGAGCCTAGCCAGCGGCAGGATCGTTCGACCCAACCCCAACGCCGAGTAAGCGTGGCTTGCCCGCACTGCGGCCAAGGGTATCGGGTCCAGGTGCGCATCGTCGGTCGCCGACTCGCCTGCCGTCAATGCAAACGCGAATGGAGAGCCAAGGAACTCGCCCCCTCGGATTTTCGGTCCGGATTGCTTGTTGGGGCCGGCACGTCGTCCAGTTCCGGTACGGCACTGTTAAACGGACAAGTGCCCGTGGCCGGGTCCAGCGCAACCGTGATCGACACCCGCTGGGCCGGCAAGCGCCTCGGCCGATATGACGTGGCCTCAGTCCTGGGTCATGGCGGCATGGGGGTCGTGTGGCGGGCCAACGACGGGGGTCTTCGCCGCGACGTCGCGCTCAAGATTCTCAACCGCCAGGGAAGCGTCAGCGGCAACGGCGGTGGGCTCGACACACAACTGTTCATGCAGGAAGCCCGTGCGATCGCGAAGTTGCAGCACCCGTCCGTGGTGTCCATCTTCGAGGTCGCGGAGGACTGCGGGCAGATCTTCCTCGCGTTGGAACTGATGGATGGCGGGACGCTCAAAGAACATGTGGAGCGCTACGGGCGGATTCCACCACGTGAGTTGTGGGCGAAGATGGTGGGGCCGGCCCGAGCGCTCGCCTTAGCGCACCGCCGCGGCATCATTCACCGAGATATCAAGTCGAGCAACCTGATGTTCGACGATCATGGCAACCTCAAACTGATGGACTTCGGTCTGGCGGATGTGGCCCAGGAGACGGCTGGCGAGCGAACGGCTAGCGAGCGAATGCGCGGAAAGACCGTTGGCTCGATGGGCTGGATCGCACCGGAAACGGCCAAGGGCGAGGGCACGACGTCCGCCAGCGACATCTATGGCATGGGATTGGTGATGCTGTATGCGTTGACGGGGCGCGTGTGGCTGCGCGCCAAATCGCGCGGCGAATTGATGGCGTTACATGCCAATCCGCCTCCCCTGGATATCAGCGGCATCAAGGGCCTGACGCCGAAGGGAGCGGCGATCCTCCGAACGTGCCTGGCGGTGGAGCAGACCGATCGATACTTGACGGCCGATCGCCTGGCAGACGCGCTTCAGGAATGCGCGGAGGAAGATCCGGAGCTCGCTTCGCGCCTGCGCACGCGAAACATCATGGTGAATGCCGTCGTGGGGATATGTTGCGCACTGTTGATGGCCGCGATTATCCTGCCCTACTCCCTCTCCCTCGTCGAAAGCTCGGGCGAGTTCAGACGGGGGGCGGTACACCGGTCGAGCGCGCCGACGGCCGGCCCACGGGACGAGTTGCCGTCCGGGTCGGCCATTTCGGATTCGGAAGACGGACCGGCCGTAGCGGCGAAACTTGATCCGGAATCCGCTGTCGCCCAAGCGGATTCGGAGGCCTCGATCGAGCGTCTGCGGAGACCGTGGCCTCAGGTGTACGGTGACTCCGATTTCAAATTCGTTGGCAGCAAGAAGAGCCACACGTTCCACCTGGCGACGGACAAGTGCGGACGCAGCATCTACGCATCCAACCTCGAGATCTTCGAGACCGCCGAGGAAGCCATCAACGAAGGCTGGAAGCCCTGTCCCAACTGCCAACCCGCAGACGTGAACAAGGTCGGCATCGCATCCGGTCCAGAGACAGACAACGACTAGTGCTTTGTCACGCCTTATTATGCGGGTTGGGTGGTACGGGCGTCTCGCCCGTGCAAGACCATGGCAACCCGATTTCGCACGGGCGGGACGCCCGTACCACCTGATCATTTAGGCGTAACAAAGCACTGGTGCCGCGTTTGATGAGTATCAAGCACGATCAGCCCCCGGTGCTGATTCGGGAAGCTCCTGTGCCGCCGGTGGGTCGAGTGCGCCGACAAAAGCTCGTTGCGTCGGTTGTCTGGGTCTTGTGCGGAAATGTCGAACGTCGGGTGGGAATTTCGGCAGTGCGTCCGGATCGAGTTGCCAAAATGCGAGGGCTCGGTTTCGTCCGGCCTCCTTGGCCGCACAAAGCGCGATGTCGGCCTGTCCCAGGAATGCGTCCGCGTTGAAATCCGGGGGATCGCCATGATAACAGGCAAGGCCGAAATTCGCTGTGAAATGCTTGGGATCGCTGTCGGCGTCGAAGACGATGGCCGCGAAAGTACAGCGAACTCGGTCGGCCAGTTCAACGGCCTGTGTCTTCGATGCGTTGGTCATCAGGATGCCAAACTCGTCGCTACCGATGCGGGCGCTCCTGTAGTTGAGAGAGGCGAACCGGTGGACCAGTCGCGCGAATGTAAGCACTAATTCATCACCGAATTCATACCCAAGGCGTGTGTTCGCCTGCTCCGTGCCTTCGATGTCGGCTAGAATGAGGAACACCTCGCCGGCACCGGCGCGAGCGGTGTCGACGGCCTGATCGACCTCTTTGATGAATTGGCGGCGATTCATCAGGCCCGTGGCGTGGTCCTCGGTGGCACTTCGGCGATAGGCCTCGCGGACCGCCTGCTCGCGAAGGACGACGCGGATGCGATAGTCCAAGACAACCCTGTCGACGGGCTTCGCGATGAAATCATAGGCGCCGACGTCAAAGCACTGTCGTAAGATGTCGTCTGTTTTCACGACGGCGGCGATGAAGATGACGGGGATTTCCTCCGTTTCGTGACAGGACTTCAGTTGCTCGCACACGGCATATCCGTCCATGTCGGGCATGTTGATATCGAGCAGGATGATATTCGGTTTGTATTTTCGGGCGATCTCGATGCCCATTCGTCCGTTTTCGGCGGAGACCGTTCGGTAGCCGGCCTTGTGGAGGAATCGCCCTACTAGGGTGACGGTGGTTGGCTCGTCGTCGATGATCAGAATCAACGGGGCCGAGTCTCTCCCAGGCTGGCTGGATTTGTTCTCCATGCGTCTGCCTCAGCCGGGAATAGCGAAAATCGAAATCTCGAAAGCCGAAATCTCGACATGCGGAAGGAAGAAGAAACAGTTCGCTCGCAAAAAGGGACCTTTCGCCATTCGTTTTTCGCAGCCTGTCACGCCATGTTCTTCCGGAAAGAGGCGGTTGTTACACGCGCGATCGTGGAAGAATATCGGGTGATCCGGCTCGCTCCCGAAGTTAGAAAACTCGCATGTGATCTACCGGGTCGGGAATAGCCGGACGTGTTTAGCCGAGGTGGCATGGGTTAGCGGAGCCGCGCTGAGCAGCGGCGCTTGCCCGTGGGAAAGGAGCCTCGATGTGTTCCCACGGGTAACGAGTGGGCCACCCTGACGTTACCCATGCCACACCGCCTAACATGACAGCGCCAAGTAAGCGTCGGCTGAGCCCAAGAGCCCCCGACCTTGGTCGGGGGGTTGCCGCGGATACCTGGGAACGTACCCCCCGAGCAAGCTCGGGGGCTCTTGGGTGCTACCAACGCCTATCCAGCGCTGTCAACCTAGGCACGTGCCCCCGACCCAGCGAGCCGGCTTGAGACAAGCCGGCTCACTGGGTCCTGCGCCGGTGTCGAGAACCTACCTGCAATCGTGACGTACACCCCGCAGGAATGGGCGGTCCACACTCGTGGATTGTTACGCGAGTTGGGGGGGCTATAATGATCGGATGGAACGAGACATCGCGTATATCCTGATTGCGAGGGATCGAATCGAGCGTCGCGTCCGCGAGCTGGCCCGTGAGATCAGCGAAGTCTATGGCGATGATTCACAGGGCCTAGTCATCGTGCCAGTGTTATCGGGCTCGATCATCTTCCTGGCAGACCTGATCCGCTGTTTGCCGTTCAAGATGAAGATCGGGCTCATGACGATCAGCCGGTACCGCGGGACGTCGACGTCGGGGGGGGATACACGGCTGATACAGGACTTGAACGTGGATATCAGAAATCGGCACGTCCTGGTGGTTGACGATATTCTGGATACGGGCAACACACTGCGCCTCGTGAGGAGTCAACTCCAACAGCGAGGCCCCGCCAGCTTGCGGGTCTGCGTCCTGCTGCGAAAGCTGGCCAAGGCGCCGAAAGACGTCCTCGCGGAGTTCGTTGGGTTTGACATCGACGATTCCTTCGTGGTGGGCTATGGACTGGATTACGCGGATCACTATCGGAACTGGCCCGACATCGGGGTGCTCCGGCCGGAGTTGTACACGTGATGACGTTGCGGGAATCCGATCGTCCGGGTGTGGGGGTGTCTGCTCAAGCGGATGGGCCAAGCGGTGGCGTGGTCGGACTGACGGCGCAGGACGTCTTGCCGGCACACCTCCTCGATGGTGGGGAGGTGGTACATTTCGCGATCAAGCCGTCGCCGTGGTTCGTTTTGTTTGTGTCGGCGAGATGGGTGGCATTCGGCCTGTTGTTGACGTTGATCGCTTGCATGGAAGTCGTGCCGGCGTCATACCGGCGATTTTTATTCCAGATCGCCTTCTGGATCACGGCGGCGCGCATGGCCTGGGGAACGTTGGAATGGGTTTCCCGGCTGTATGTGCTGACAAACCGCCGCGTGATGCGTCTCCGCGGCGTTTTCAACGTGGATCTGTTCGAGTGTGCGCTGGACCGAATTCAGAACACCACGGTCCTGCTCGGCTTGCCCGCCCGGATCGTCCGCGTGGGCACGATCACGTTTCAGACCGCCGCGGACGGCTCGGGGGATGCCGGCGGCGCGGCCTCCTGGCGAACCGTTTCCAAGCCACTGGAGGTTCATCAGGCGCTCCGCGAGGCCATTCACCGTGTTCAGAATCGAGGAAACGATGGACTTTGAACCGAGCTATCGGCAATGGGGAGTACAACGGAATGTCGTGCCGGCAGCGCCCGAAGAGCCCCCGACCTTGGTCGGGGGGTTGCCTTGCGGCATGTGGGAGCGTACCCCCCGAGCAAGCTCGGGGGCTCTTGAGGGCTGCGTGCGCCAACCGACGCTCAAACCTGCGCATTGGGTGCTGTTGGGCCTCGTGTTTGGGATTGCGTGGCCGGGCGCGCCGTTGGCGGCCGACGACAAACCGCCGGCGACGCCGAAGGAAATCAAGCAGATCAGGCGCTTGCAGGAGAGCGCCAAGCAGATCGGGTCGTGGGATCAGCAATACGGCGTCATCGCGGAAGCGACCGACAACGTCTTCGAGCAGCAGGGGTGGAACTCGCCGGAAGATGTGTGGATTCAGAATTTGATGCGGGATGCCGGGCAAATCCCACCGTGGAAACCGCATGAACGGTCCAACGTTTTCATGGATGGCGTGCAGGTAAGGTACGGGCTGACGCACGACCAACGGACGCTTTTTCGAGACGAGATGCAGCGCGCCGGCATGGACGCGATGCGAAAACACTTCAAGACGGCCCTGCCCATCATGATGGAGGTTGTGGCCACCCGTGCCAAACAGCAGCCCTTCACGGCGGATCAGGTGCAGCGATGGTCTCGGGCATTCAAACCGGTCATGGAAGACTCCCTGAAGTCATTGAATAACAGTGTCGACAAGCTCAAGAAGACCATGACGGCGGAGCAGCGGAGGCAGTTGGACGCCGACATGAAGGCTTTGTACCGGCGCCATCGCGACGCGGAGAAAATGGTCGCCAAGTGGCAGGCGGGGAACTGGAACCCGACCGACTGGGGGCTGCAAAACGATCCGCTCCACGCGGCCGCGATGGTGGAACACCGCGCCCAAGAAACGGAGAAGAACCGGGCCGTCGAAGAGGCCAGGCTCGAGAAGGCTATCGACGAGGGGAAGATCGCGACCGCTGTGTCGGCCTGGGATCTTTATGTCCGGCGGTTTTGCGACAAACATGGGTGTACGGACATGCAGCGGACACAAGCCGAAAGCATCCTGAGAGGCGCCAAGAAGGAGGCCCGCGACATACTCGCCGCCCGTGCGGACCGAATCCAAAAAACTGAGCAGCTTTGCAGGGCCGCCGAAACCGCCGCCTCGC
Organism: Phycisphaerae bacterium; assembly: GCA_030593565.1. GTDB lineage: Bacteria > Planctomycetota > Phycisphaerae > UBA1845 > UTPLA1 > JAFGQA01. Next base: position 19,311 of record JAUVGW010000030.1, read on the forward strand.
GCGAGAAGCATTCGGCCGACATGGAGCGGCTGCTCGTACCGGTCGGCCTCGTCTTCAACCGAATGAAGGCACAACTCGAGCAGGTGCTGACCACTGCTCAGCGCAAGGAACATGGCGTGCCACCGGCCGTGCAGACCTCACGGCCGACCGATTGATCCGGATCGTTCACAGCGCGACCTTCGGCCGCAACCAAAGGGACTTAGGGATCAAAGGACCTAGGGACCGGGCCGGGGACGGCCCGGCTCGCAGGGGAGTGAGACAGCCGAGGCGCCGGTGCCACGGCGCTGGGTGGTGTTTGGTGATTGACGTCGGCCGCTACGAAAGCAGGCAAGCAGAGCGTCGGCGTTCATCATGCGCTTGGCGGAGGTACGCCGATAAATCCATTGGACCAGTTGACCGGTAGGTGCGACGCAGCGCGGCAGTCCGTCGCAGCCAAGGTGTGGCACGGGCGCCGCAGGCAGACGTGAAATGCCGCGGACCATTGCGCCGGTCCGGGTTCGAAGGAGCATGGCGTGGCTTATCCGTGGCGAGTGGCATTGCGTGTTTCGATAGCACCAATCGTCTGCCTCGCATTGTGCGTACCGGCCGGCGCTCAACGGTTGCTGCGAGGATCCCCGTCGGCGCGCATCGCTACGAACCACGGGAGTGAATCCACGAACGGAGGAACGGACCGGGGACTCACCAATCTGGGTCGGGCCTTGCCGCCGACAATGCTGGACACGGTCGGGTGGCAGGCGGCGTTGGATCGGGCGGGGTTTTCGCCCGGCATCATCGACGGCATCATGGGGCCGAAGACCCGGATGGGATTGCGAACGTTTCAGGAGTTCAATGGACTGCCTGTAACGGATCTGCCCGACGACGCGACGCTCGCCGGCCTGGGAGCGTTCAAGGCGCCGGCCCTGCGGCGATACGTTCTGACGAAGGCTGACGCGGCGGCAGTCGGCCCGCATCCCACGAAATGGTTGGCCAGATCCAAGCTGGATCGACTGGCATATCAGTCCTTGGCGGTATTGGCGGCGGAGCGAGGCCACTGTACGCGGAAGCTGTTGGCACTGTTGAATCCGCGTGTGAACCTCGATCGGTTGAAGCCGGGAGATGCGATCATCTTTCCGAACGTGGCGTCGCCGTCGTGGCTGCGAGGCGGTCGAGACGCCTCGGATTCGACGGATTCCAACGGCGCGGCGGCCTGGGTGGAGGTAGACTTCCGTCTGAAAATGATCCGCGTGATCGACGAGGCGGGTCGCGTCGGGGCTCTGTTCCATTGCTCGATTGCGAGGGATCGGTCCAATCTGCCCGGCGGACCTTGCCTCGTGAAGACAATCGCGATGAATCCGACCTATACGTTCGATCCCGCGAAATGGCCCGAGGTAAAGGACGTGAATCGGCGATTGCTGATCCCGCCCGGTCCGCGGAATCCCGTCGGCGTGTGTTGGATTGGTCTGAGCCTGGCGGGCTACGGGATTCACGGGACGCCGAAGCCGGAGCTGATCGGCAAGACGGGCTCCCACGGATGTATCCGCTTGACGAACTGGGATGCAGTGCGCCTGTCGCGGATAGTGCGTGTGGGCACGAAAGTCAGGTTCATCCAAAGCAACGTCGGTGTGGCAAGGGCGCGATGATTAAAGGCGAAGATCGTGGGTTGACACATAGCCCCTCGCGGGAGCGAGGGGTCCGTTGTTTGACCTGACGTCGCCCCCCAACCCCCCGCTTCCGCGGGGGGCTAGTGCTTTGTCATGCCTTAATATGCGGGTTGGGTGGTACGGGCGTCTCGCCCGTGCAAGACCATGGCAACCCGATTTCGCACGGGCGGGACGCCCGTACCACCCGATGATGTAGGCATGACAAAGCACTAGGCGCTCTTAAATGGTAAACGGCGCTGTCGTCTCGAACGGTAGATGGTGCTGTCGTCATGAATGGCGAATGGCGCTGTGGTGTCAGGAAACGCGATCATCTCAAGCAAAGTCATTGATCGTTGGACGCTGGCGACCCTTGTCGGGGCGGGTGCGTTCATGTTCTGGGGGGCGGGCCGCTATACCGTCTTCGATGACGAGGCGTTCAGTTGTCATCGCTACGTGATGCCGGTCGGGGAGATGGTCGCGGCACTGTGGAACGGCGTGGAACCGGACCCGCCGCTGTACTATGTGCTGATCAACGGCTGGGTACGGGTCTTCGGCGTGGGGCCGTTGGGCCTGCGGAGTCTGTCGATTCTGTTCTTCCTGGCCGGTCTCGTCTTCATCCGACTCGCGGGCCAGGCGTGGTTCGATCGCCGAACGGGGCTGATCGCGATGCTGCTTTGCGCGCTGCACCCGGCGCATCTGTTCTTCGGTTTCGCGGCGCGATGGTACAGCCTGATGTTTCTGCTCGTGGCGGTGCTGCTGTGGTTGACCGCGCGGTTGTCGGCGGTCGATCCGGGACGACGCGGTCGGATGGTCGCGTGGGGGCTGGCGGCGGCGAGCGTCTGCTATTCGAACTATTTCGGGCCGGCCGTCGTGGGGCTGATGTGGCTGGTCGGGATGATACTCGGCTCGCGGAGACGACACGGGATTCGACCTTGGATCGGGGGGGGGATGATTGCGCTTGCCCTGTTCTCGCCGTGGACCGTTCCGTTCATCTTGCAGGCCGGTCGCTTCGGGGAACTCGGATCGTCGTGGGGGACCTGCGTGGCAACGGCAGCGCGGACATCGTTGGCGCTGACGACGGGAAATCTGGCATCCGTCGACGCATGGTGGGCCTGGGGACCGGCGGGGCTGTTCGCCGTCGGCCTGATGATCTTGCTCGTTTTGCACTGGCGAGTGGCGTGGCCGATCACCGTGGTGACGCTGGGTTGTTTCGCGGCGGGCGTCGTCTCGCGGACGATGATCGACAAATACGTCATGACGTTCAGCGGCCCGGCGTGTCTGTTGGCGGCGGCGTTGTGGAATTGCCAGTGGCGAATAGCGAATAGCGAAAGACGGGCCGCCGCGAGGCGGATGATTCGTCATGGGATCGCGCTGATGGCCCTGGCGTGCCTGATCGTCGGTTGGGTCGGGTGTGGTGTCAATGTGGTGACACAACGGTATTGGTCCAGTCTGCGTTGGTTGGATCCGTTCGAGGACGTGATGACGAGGGCCCGGGCGGAAGCGCGCCGAGAAGGCGCCGCGGTCATCGTGATGTCGCACCCAGCCGCCCGGTATTACCTCGCGCGAGCAGTGGCGAACGACAAAACGCGACGAGCCGTACCGCCGAACAACAGGACGAGCTGGTGGAAACGGGAGCGGACTGTCCTCGCCGATTGGCGATCCGCCGTCGAGTGTCAGGAGGACGGCACGGGGCCGCAAGCCGGCCCGGGCGGCATGACGCCGGCCGCGGTGCTGGGCCTCGTGGACCGACAAGCCGCCCCCCGCGTCATCATGACGGTACAGACGGCGGGATTTGTGGCACTGCCTGATTGGGAATCGCTACAGTCGGCGTTGGACGAGCGGTACGTCCTGACGAACGAACAGCGGCATCTTGAAGACCCGGCCGCAGCGTGGAAAGACCGGCTGGATCCGAACGTGAGGCACCCCCGCTGGCGAATCGTGGTCCGGCGATGGGAGTTGCGGAACCTCGGTGTGTTCGAAAAGTAGCGGTGGAACTACCCGGTATTCCAGGTCGGTCTTGGGGAGAGGCGACGCGACGCGCTGCGTGGCACCGGCGCCAAGGGATTCAGAGCCGGGGCGTGTCGCCCCGGTCCGGCTCGACACGAGCCGGCTCCGATGCCCCCTATAACCGCTTGAACTGTTTTTCCAGATCGTGCGTGGAGAGTTGAAGCGTCGTTGGGCGGCCGTGCGGGCAGTTGGACGACTTCTCGGTCAGGTGCCGCTGTGCGAGCAGGGCCTGCATCTCCTCGGCGGTGAGCGCGTCGCCCGCCTTGACGGCGGCCTTGCAAGCCATCATGTCGAGGGCGGCATGAATAAGCGTTTCCCCGGATTCAGCCGCGCCTGTCTCGGTGAGCTTGTCCAGCAGATCAATAACGAATCCGTTGATTTCGACGTCGTGTAGCAGCGTGGGGAAGCCCTGCACGGCCAGTGCGGCCGGCCCGAATGCGGCGAGGTCGATACCGATCTGCTGGAGCAGGTCGCTGTGACATTCGGCGGCTTCGGCCTGCGCGGGTGAGACTTCGAGCGTCTGCGGGATCAGCAGGCGTTGCGATTCGAGATGACCCGACAGGATGCGCCGGCGGAACTTCTCATAAAGGATACGCTCGTGGAGGGCGTGCTGGTCGATGATGACGATGCCGTCGTCCGTCTGGGCCACGATGTAGGTGTTGTGGATCTGCATGACCGATTGATTGAGCAGGGCAGCCGCATCAAAGACCGGCGGCTGCCCTGTATCCGTGTCGGATGCAGCGCCGGCAGGGGGTATGGGTGCGCGAGCATCTGAATCTGTGATATCGCGAGGATGATCCGTTGTTGGTGCCGTGTCGTGCGCCGTGTCGCGCGCTGGAAGACCGGTGTCGCGATCGCTGCTGGATGTCTCAATGTCGGCGGCGGCATGCATCGGTGGGCCGCTACCGGGCGGCGGGTAGGTGCCGGCGATGGACGGGCGCAACCGCTGCGTCGGAAACGGCGGCGGCCGGAACTCGATGCGCGTCTGTGTGGGATCGACCGACTTGAGGTAATCGGCGAGGGCCTGCCTGGCGCCCTGTTGGTGCATCGGGGCAGACGTTGTCGTGGGCGCAGCGCCTTCGATCGGCGTGCGGAGCCGGGGCGACAGATCGTGACTCAACAGCGTCTCGCGCAAAGCGGCGAGGACCTGGGACTGGACCAGGCCCGCATCCCGCCAACGGACCTCGATCTTCGTCGGGTGAACGTTGACATCGAACTGCCCAGGATCCGTCGTCAAAAAGACGAAGACGACGGGGAAGCGGTCATTCTCGACGAGCCCCCGAAACGCCTCCCGAACGGCATAGCCGATACGCCGATCGGTGATGAAGCGGCCGTTGAGGAACAGGTACTGCCACTTTGTGGACGCTCGGGACTGATCCGGCGGCGCAATGAGGGCCTCGATACGCAGGCCGCGCTCCTCACGATCCACGGCGATCAGGCAGTCGGCGAGTTCCGCGCCGTAGAAGTCGGCGATACGCGTGCGACGGCTCCGCAGGGATTGGCCGTCCCTCGCGGCGTTCCGCGAATGTGGCGTCTCGTCGGCGTCGTCGTCAGGGCTTGTGGGGGCTTCGTCCGAGGCGGGGAGGTTCCGCGTCGTGCGGCCGTTGTGCGCCAGCGTGAAGGCCACGTGTGGATGGGCCAGCGAGAGCCGGGCGAGTTGTTCGGTCACGTGGCCGAATTCCGTGGGCGGCCTGCGGAGGAACTTCCGCCGAGCGGGCACGTTGTAGAACAGGTTCCGTACCTCGACAGTCGTGCCGACCTGGGCGGCGCAGGCCTTGGGCCCTGCGGCCTGGCCGTCCGTCACGGTCAGTTCGTAGGCCTCGTGCTGGTCCGGCGTCCGCGAGCAGATGCGCAGATGGCTGACGGAGCCGATGGACGCCAGGGCCTCCCCACGAAACCCGAGGCTGCGGATGTTGAACAGATCGTCGTCGTTGGCGATCTTGCTCGTGGCGTGGGGGGCCACGGCCATCGGCAGATCGTCACGGGTGATGCCGCGACCGTTGTCGCTGACACGAATCAGCCTGGCGCCGCCCTCCTCGATCGTGATATCCACGCGCGTCGCGCCGGCGTCCAGGGCGTTTTCGATCAGCTCCTTGGCGACCGAGGCTGGACGCTCGATGACCTCGCCGGCGTCGATCTTGTTGACGAGGGCGGGATCGAGTTTCTTGATCGGCGGCATTGGTCGGGTCGGCTGTCACATTTTTGGACGGTGGTGCAAACACCGTGAGTATAGGCGTCGCGCCCGATGGTGGTCAACAAAACAGAGGAGCGCCCACAACATCCTTCGGGGCGATCGCAAGAATGGATCTCGCGCATGAGTTGCGAGTCTGTTGAAGGGGGTTTGACAGGCACGAAACCGATCAGAGCCGCCTTCTGTGAAGGCGGTGCCCTCCAAACGCCACGGCACACCGCCTTCACAGAAGGCGGCTCTGA
>JAUVGW010000397.1 GCA_030593565.1 Phycisphaerae bacterium
CTTTTGTGATGTCGTTTTTCCATCAACATCATGGCAGGAGGCCTTGGAACGCGCAATCGCGTCTAAACGCTTGTGGTAAAATAACTTATGGCGGTGGTCCTTAACTTAATGGCATTCTAGCCTGACCCCTTTTTTCTCCCGTCACTTCTTCTTGTCCTTCTTCAAGCAGCACTGCTTGTACTTCTTCCCGCTGCCGCACGGACATGGATCGTTGCGGCCCGGTTCGGCGTCTTCCTTTCGGATGGTCTCGGGCGCCGGGGGGAGCGGGGGATCGTCTTCGCCCGGGAGGCTCTTGAGGTAGCGTTCCTTCTCCTCGCGCTTGCGCTCGTAGCGACGTTCGAATCTGTCTCCCTCGTTTCCCACGGTCATGCTCCTTGATGCACGGTCGCCTTTGTCTCACACGCACAGATCCCGACCTGCCGTCGAACCGCTAAGCCTCGATTTGTGCCATCACCTCGTCGGGAATATCAAAATTGCTATAGACGTTCTGCACGTCGTCGTGGTCCTCGAAGGCGTCCGCCAAGCGGAGGACTTTCTCCGCCGTCGATGCGTCCACCTTTATCGTCGTGCCTGGTATCTTGGCGATCTCCGCACGCTGCGTGGTGACCGAGGCGTCCGCGAGCGCTTTCTTGACGGTCTCGTATTGGTCGACCTCGCAGGTGATCTCGAACACTTCGCCATCGTTGTCGATGTCGTCGGCGCCCGCCTCCAGCACGATCTCCATCAGCGCGTCCTCCTCGATGTCGCTCACGTTGACGATGAAGACGCCCTTGATAGCGAAGTTCCAGCTCACACAATTGGTGGTACCGAGGGTGCAGCCGGCTTTCTCGAAGATCTTCTTGATCTCGGGCGCGGTGCGATTGACGTTGTCCGTCAGCGCATCAACGATGAATGCCACGCCGCCGGGGCCGTAGCCCTCATACACGACCGGCACATATTCCGCGCCGCCGAGTTCGCCGGTGCCGCGTTTGATCGCCTTGTCGATCGTGTCGTTCGGCATGTTGGCCTCTTTGGCCTTGTCGATCGCGTAGCGGAGCGTCAGGTTCGTGGAGGCGTCGCCGCCGCCGGCCTTCGCCGCGACGATGACGTTCCTTGCCAGCTTGCTCCAAAGCTTGCCGCGCCTCTTGTCCACGGCCGCTTTCTTGTGCTTGATGTTCGCCCACTTGCTGTGGCCAGACATATCTCACATCCTCTCAGAAGTCAGTTTTCACTGGCAACATTCTAACAGGAATCGCCGAACAATGCTCGCGGGGCCGAGCCCGTCGCCGGTCCGAGCCTGGGCGTGTCGCGGTTCAGAGCCGGGGCGTGTCGCTTTCAGAGCCGGGGCGTGTCGCCCCGGTGCGGCTCGGCACGAGCCGGCTCGGAAGCGCGACACGAACCGGTTGCGAACCGCGATGGCCATCGGTTCATCGGTCGTGTGCGGGCTGCGTGGTCGCCCCCGCCCCCTCCACGACCTCCGCCACGTCGACCGGTTCGTCGGCAGCCAGTTGCGTCAGCTTGCTTCGCACCCGATCCAACAACTCTCGATCCCGGGCATTCGGCTGTGATTCCCCATCCGGCTGAATCACCTCGACAGCCTTCTGCCAACTCTCCCCGGCGTCGTCCACCCGGCCGACGCGGTACAGCACATCGCCCAGGTGATCGTGGATCACCGCATCAGGCGGATCGGCCCGCAGCAGCGCGAGCCGCAGGTAATGGACGGCGTCATCCATCCGCCCACGCTTGTATAAAACCCAGCCTAGACTATCGAGATACGCATACTGACGGGGTCGCTCGCCCACCGCAAACCGGATCATCCGTTCGGCCCGATCGAGGTTCTTTCCCGCGTCCGCCCAGGAGTAGCCGAGGTCATTGTTGATGCCCGGATTGGTCGGCGCCAAGGCGAGCACTTCTTCGAGTTGCTGCCACGACTGCACTTCGCGGTCGGTGAGTTGATAAACCGTCGCCAGCCATTGCCGCAACGTCGCGACCCACGCCGCGTCGAGGTCCGCGCCCGCGTCATGTTGCTCGATCAAGGGTGACAGCAAATGGTTCACGATCTGCACCGCCTCGCCGTACCGCTCTGCGACGATCAACGTGGGGATCAGGTCTCGATAGCCGCGTCGGATCGCGTCTTCGTAGATTGCCGAATCAGTGTGCTGATCGCTTCTCTCCAACCGCCGGCGGAGGCTCTCCAGCAGGTTCACCCGGTCCTGGTAAAAATCGATCGCCTCGTCGAAACGTTTCGACAGCACGTAGCCCTGACACAGCCAGTCTTCATACCGGCCCTGGTGCTCTCCCAATTCCGCGCCGGCCCGCGCAAGCTCGATAGCGCCCACCCATTCCCTGTTCAACCAGCACAGGCGGATCAACTCGCCGTTGAGGCTAACGTCGTTCGGATCGTCCGAAAGCCACGACAAGACGCGTTGTTGGGCCTCGACATAACGCTTCGCCGCGGCCAACTGGCCCGACAGGCACACCCGCAGGTTCATGTTCCCTGGGTCTTCCGCCAGCCACCCAGAAGCCGTATCGATCGCTTCGTTGTGACACCCGGCCTTATTCAACGCCGCCAGATAGCTCCTCCGGCGCAGGTCGTCATCCGGCGTTTCGTCCAACCATGTCTTCGCCGTCGTAACGGCTTCGTCATAGCGCCCCGCCAGTTTCAGCACTTCCACCAACTGACCGGTAGACCTCGCGTGACGCTCGCTCAGATCATCCCGCGACAACATCTGTCGCAGCAAGTCCGCCGCCGCCCCATACTCCGCCTTGTCCATCGCCAGTTGAAGCAACTGCTGCTGATACGTCGCGCTGCGCGGGCGATCAATCAGCAGGTCGCGGTAAACCGCCGCTGCCGCGTCGAACCGTAGCAGCTTCGCCTCCAGCAACGCCATCAACTCCCGCGAGCGAAGATCGCCCGGATCGAGTGCCAAGGCGCGACCGGTCAGCGTCTTCGCCTCCTGATGATCTCCCGAGGCAAACCACGTCATCGCAAGGTCCACATACGTCGCGCCATCGCCGGGATAGTCCTTGATCGCCTGACGCAGTTCGACGCGGTAGTCCTCGAGACGGTCCTCGCTACGGCTGCTCTTGAAGACCATATACGCCCGGCAGCGATCCATCGCCGGCCCCGACAACTCCAACCGGGCGAAGTCGGCAAAATACTTCACCGCGCCGTCCATGCGATTCGTGTTCAGATAGAGCCGAACGAGTCTTTCGCGGGCCGGGATGAAACGCGGGTCAACCTCGTCGAGGATGCGGCGGTACAATTGCTCGCAGCGATCCGGGCGGCTGTGCCGCTCGGCCGATTGGGCCAGCGCATACAACGCATCCGGCAACGTACGGTCCAGCCTGAATGATTCCAGCAAGGCCGCCTCGGCTTCGCCCTGCTCGTCGAGCGCTTCGTGGGCTCGGCCCTTTGACAGATAAATCTCCGCGTCGTGAATCTCCGCGTCGATGGCGGCATCGGCCGATAAAATCGCTTCCCGCCATTCCTTGCGATCGATGTGCAGTTCCGCCAACGCCACATGGGCCGGACAGAAACCCGCGCCGGCCCGTCCGGCGGCTTCCAGTGCGAGGACCGCCTGATCTTGACGCCCCGAAGCCAGCAACACCAGTCCTCGAACATAATGCGCCGGGCGATCAGTGTTCCCTCGCTCTGCTAGCCACGCCAGGAACGGTCCCGCCCAATCATCCTCGCCCCGTTCGGCCGCCTCGGCGACAACTGCCGCCGCCCGTCGATAGGTCTCGGGGTTTTCCCCAACCGTCTCGACGACAAGCCCCAACGCCTTGCTCACTCCGTCCCGTCGCAGATAAGACCGCGCGAGCAGATAGCGCGCATCCGGGTCGAGCGGGCTCTCCTCGGCGGCGGACTCCAGAACCTCAATCGCCACTGTCTCCAGTTGCCGTTCCAGAAGCAACGCCACGAGCTTGGCTCGCACGTCGGGATCGGTCACCCCGCGAGCCAGCGATTTCAGAGCGCCATTGTAACACCCGGGTTTGCCGAATTGATCGGCCACGTCTTTCAATAACGGCAACGCATCAACCGGGTCATCCGCTTCGTCCAGATAAACCTCCAACTGATCCACCGCCGCGACCAGGTAGCGTTCCTCACGCAGTGCTTTCGCCAGCATCAAACGCGTTTGCAGCAGGTCGCTCGTGGCGGCAGCCTCATCCGCCGCAATCAGCGCTAAACGGAAACTGCGAATCGCCTCGGGCCAACGCTCCGCTTCAAGGTGCGCCCGGCCCTCGCGATCGTACGCGGCGACAAGGTCGTCGATCTCCGCCGGCGCGGATGTGGCGGCCTCGGCATCGGGAAAGCGAGGCGCCGGCTCGATCTCGTTCAGCTTCAGGAACGCGCGACTTGCATCGAACGAATCCCCCCGCTCGCCGCCACGAGGCGCCGGCCGACCACACGCGACGCCGACAACGAGCA
>JAUVGW010000403.1 GCA_030593565.1 Phycisphaerae bacterium
CAATGCTACACAGAAAGCAGCCAAGCCGACGAAGCCGAGTTCCGACAACAGTTGCAGGTATTCGTTGTCGGGGCGCCCGAACCAACTTCCTTCATCAAAGCTGATCGTGCCGGGATCCTCGAATTGTTCGTCACGCGCGTATTGCCCCGCGAGCAGGGCGTAGGAACCGTCGCCGTGGCCGAGTACGGGCTTCTGGAAAAACATTGTCAGTGCATACGGCCACCCGTGATTCAGTCGCACTCGGATCGAGTGGGCCTGTTGACCCATTTGTCCCTTGGTCCGAAGGCCCTGTACCCAAACGGTGCCCGCGATGGCGAGGATCAGTGCCGCCAGAAGCGTCACGCGCCGAATAGTCTTGGTGGAGGCGAGACAGATCACGGTGAACACGCCGGCGATTAAACCGACCAGGGCGGAGCGCGAATCCGTGAGCGCCAGTGCCGAGGCAATGACACCAAACGCGATGACCGCGCCGAAGCGTTTGAGCCAGATGGTAGACGCATCCGTGGGCGATGCATCGGAATCCGTGTCTTGCTCGCCGTCGCGCCTCGCCTTCCCGAAGCAGCCCGCGAATAGCCCGGCGGCAATGAACAGCCCCGGCAAAAGACAGGCCGCCAGCCAAAGCGGGTTGCCTATCGGATAGACGAGGCTCGTGCCCGGAGCATTGCGTTGCACGTAATACCAGATGCCGACGGCCCCCGTGGCACCGAGCGCAGCCAACAGGGCGACCGCCAACGTCCGCACCTGCCGAGGGGCGAGCAAAGCCGCCAGCGGCCACCACCAGGCGAAATGCAAAAATCGAATGATCGTCTGGCCTTTGCACACGTCCGGCGCATGCGAAAACAGGGAGCTCAGCACGCTGGCGACCAATAGAAGGAGCCACCAGAAATACGGGCTCCGGGCGCGGCGGCGGAAGTCCAGCAAGTCATCGCCGCTGATGCGCGGCCGCCGGTCCGACGAAGCCAGGCGAATACCGGCTATGAGCGCCAACACCGCAGCGCCCATGAAGAAAAACAGCTCGCGGATTTCCACGCCGCGGTAGGTTGGGAATGCGCCGCCCAACGCCGACGCGCTGACGACCAGCTTGAGCAACGACGTATCCGCCTCGTGGACATCCGAAAAACGGGATGGAGAAGTCAGAAGGCAACTGCCAACGAGCGCGACCGCGGCGACGACCACCAAGGCGGTGCTTGTACGACGCGAGGCAGGCGAATCGTCGACCAGAAGTTCAGGCGAGCTGTTCGATGGCATGGCTTAGATTCTCGCAATGCTGCATTTCGATTGTGGGACCATCGGGCCGAGCGGCGACCGCGGTCTTGGGTAGGATGAACCGCTTGAATCCGACGCGAGCCGCCTCGGCGACGCGCTGGCGCATGTGGTGGACCGGCCGGAGTTCCCCGCCGAGGCCGAGTTCCCCGCACGCCACCGTCGATTCCGGCAGGCACCGGTTCGTCATCGTCGAGACGACCGCCAGGGCGATTGCGAGATCGGCCGCCGGCTCGTTGACCCGAACCCCGCCGACCACGTTGACGAATACATCCTGATCTCCCAATACAAGATCGGCGTGTTTTTCCAGAACCGCCAGGATCATCGCAACACGAGCGGGATCGACGCCGGTTGCCTTCCGCTTGGCCGCCCCGAAGACCGACTGGGCGCACAGCGCCTGTACCTCGACGAGCAACGTCCGCGTGCCCTCGCAGGCCGCCAGCACGACCGAACCGGGCCGAGCCTGACGCTGTGATTGCAGGAACAGCTTCGAAGGATCGGCCACCGGCACCAGACCTCGATCGGTCATTTCAAAAATGCCGAGTTCATCGGTTGAGCCGAAGCGGTTCTTGATCGCCCGGATCAGCCGGTGCGAGTGGAAGCGGTCGCCCTCGAAGTAGGCCACGCAATCGACCAGGTGCTCGAGAATCTTCGGACCGGCGATCGATCCGTCCTTGGTCACGTGGCCGACCAGCAACAGCGCGAAGTTCATCTGCTTGGCCAGCCAGATCAATCGGGCCGCGGCGTCGCGAAGCTGCGCGGCCGAGCCTGGCGAGGCGGTCATCTCCGGTCGGTACACCATCTGGATCGAGTCTACTACGACAAGGTCGGGCTCATGTTTGCGGAGAAGATTGGAAATGACGTCGAGGTTCGCCTGTGCGGCGACCAGCATCGGAGAATCGGCGGCGCCGAGACGGGCCGCGCGAAGCCGAACCTGGCCGAGCGATTCCTCACTCGTCACGTAAATCGTCGTCCGGCCGGTACATGCCAGCGCGTGACCAACCTGAAGCAGCAGCGTGGACTTGCCGATCCCGGGATCACCGCCGACGAGAACGGCCGAGCCCGGCACGATGCCGCCGCCCAAAACACGGTCGAACTCGGAAATGCCGGACGGAAAGCGCGCGGTCGCATCAGGCTGGACGTCGCGCAGCGGCAGGATGTCGGGCTGATCCGTGACCGGCACCGGCGGCCGGTGCCGATCCTCCGCGACGTCATGCACGACACGCTCGGCCAAGGCGTCCCACTCCCCACAGTCCGGACATTTCCCGAGCCAACGTACCTGGATGCCGCCGCAGTGGGTGCAGACGAATTGGGAATGTTTCTTGGTCACACCGCTGATGTTTCGCTCCTCGTTCTGATTCCGACGTAACTTGCCGCACGAACGTAGCGTCGGCCCCCCGTGGCCGACGTAAAACACCGGAGGTGTGGCACGGACAAGGATCGCCCCGGAAAAGGCCACGATCGAACCGAAACCGCCTCACGGGCGATCCTTGTCCGTGTGTCCTCGACAGGGACCTTCGTCAAGCGTCCACGGACAAGCTCCGCTGTCTGGATCGTGGTGCGTACCATTGCTATCGAAGCCGTTCTCCCTCCTCAGCACCACCTGGTTTCGGACGCTTGTCCGTGCCACACCTGGGGGACGCTCAACACGCAGGGGGGCGACGCCACTTTCGCCGCCACCGGGCGCGATTCTGCGCCAGCATGTTATCATATTGCCAGTTGGCAATTGGAGGAAGCGAATGCCCGTCAACCAATCCCCGGAATACACCAAGGCCGAGCTGCGATACCGCGCCGCCACCACGCCCGCTGACAAGCTCGCGGGTCTGGAGGAGATGCTGCGCATGGTGCCGAAGCACAAGGGAAGCGAGAAACTCCAATCTCAGCTCAAACAGAAGATCAAGGCCGCCCGCGAGGACATGCAGCATAAAAAGAAGCATGGCGGCGGCCACCGTGATCTGTTCGCCGTGAGCAAGCAGGGAGCCGGGCAGGTCACCCTGCTCGGCGCGGCCAACGTCGGCAAGAGCGCGATCGTCCAGGCCTTGACCGATGCCAAGGTCGAGGTCGCGGATTTCCCGTTCTCGACCCACGCCGCCGTGCCGGGAATGGCACACCACGAAGACGCGCCGATCCAACTCGTGGACATGCCGCCGGTGATGGACGGCCACGCCCAACCCGGCATGATGGGCGCGTACCGCCTGGCAGACATTATCCTGCTCGTCGTCGACCTGTCGGCAATCGACCTGCTGGACCAATTTGAACAGCCGCTCGCCCTGCTGGCCGAGCGGCACCTCCGGCTGGTCTCGCAGGCAGTCCTGAAGCCCACTACCGACCCGGATGACGAAACCGTGCTGCTGCGCGGCCTCGTCGCGGCGAACAAGTGCGACACGCCCGGCGCGATGGACAACTTCGAGGGCATGAAGGAACTGCTCGACTCCGACCTGACGATGTTGCCCGTATCTGCCGAGACGGATGAAGGCCTGGACAAGTTGACGGCGACGATCTACGACCTGCTGCACGTCATCCGCGTCTACTCGAAGAAGCCCGGCAAGCCCCCCGACCTCACCATGCCGTTCATCGTGCCAAAAGGCGGAACCGTGCACGACGTTGCGGAACTGGTACACCGCGAGCTGGCACAAAAGCTCAAGACGGCCCGCGCCTGGGGCACAGGCGTACACGACGGCCAACAGGTCCACCAAACGCATGTCCTGTCGGACAAGGATGTGATAGAATTGCATTTTTGAGGGACCGAGGGATCTAGTGCACCTTCACGGCTGTTTGTGTGGGTTGTTGCTCAAGGGTGCCACTGGCGGCTTGCCCGCCAGTGTTCACAGACAGACAACCTGCCCGTGGCAAAACTGTGGCACCGGCGTCTCGCCGGTGGTTTTCACAGTCAGTTGAACGGTTCACGGCCGTAGGATGGGCAATGGTGCCCATCTGTTGAACCTGCCTCGGTTGGGTGCCCCATCCTTTCTGTAAGAAAGGGTGGGAACCGTGACAGGACTAATTCCCACCCTTTGCTACGCAAAGGATGGGGCACACTCAAACGTGGATCGC
>JAUVGW010000028.1 GCA_030593565.1 Phycisphaerae bacterium
CGGCAGGCGGTACGTGTTCAGCCGGCGTGGCATGGGTAACGAACGACCCCGCCCTGCCCTACAACGGCGTGGCGTTCATTACCCGTGGGGACACCGCTGGAATGGATGCCCACGGGTAAGCTCCGCCGCTCAGGGCGGCTCCGCTAACCCATGCCACCCCGGTCGCGGCTCCGTTTACCCATGCCACCCCGTTGAAACGCCAAACACGTGCGGCAGACGCCTGCCACCGATGCGGTGTCTCGAAAAATGCGGATTCTCGGGATGGCGTTTGAGTCTTGGCTCCGGACGTGGTAACATTGTCTGTTTCCGCAATGCTCGGATGCACACAGGATGAAGCTGACAGACCACCTTACCCTCCCCCTCGTAAAAGTCCCCCTCGAAGCGACGGACAAGACCGCTGCGATCATCGAGCTGGTCGACATCGTCGCGGAACAGGGCTTCTCCAATGAACGCGGCTCGCTGCTTGAAGCCGTCCTCGAGCGCGAGGCACAGCGCACGACCGGCATCGGCCGCGGTTTTGCGATCCCACACGCGAAGTGTGATGCCGTGGACAACCTGATCGTCGCCTTCGGCCGCGCTGCCGAGCCGATCGACTTCGCCGCCGTTGACGGACAACCGGTCACGCTGATCGCGCTGCTGGTCAGTCCGACAAACGCCACGAGCACGCACATCCAGGCGCTCGCAAAACTGGGCCGCCTCGTGACGAACGCCGCCGTCCTCGACGGCCTTCTCTCCGCCCCGACCGCACAAGATTTCTATGACATCATCGCCAAGAACGATGCGCCATAGGGCTGTGGACCGCGGTACCGGCTGGGTTTCGGATCGGGCAACCGTTACAATGTATTGAATGACAGATCACCGGGAATTCCCGAAACTTCGACCCGTTGAGTTGCGACCGTCCCAGGCGCAACCCGGCGGTTTTGATCTGGCCGACCCGTCGGCCGTCGCGCCGTCCGGCATGACCTTGTCCGGTGCGGCGACGTTCATCATATCGAAGCTGGACGGCCGCCACCGCCGTGTGGACATCCAGGCGGAGTTCATGCGCCGCCACGGCAACATGCTGTTTTCCGACGATCTGGACAGGCTGCTGCGGACGCTCGACGAGGGCCTGTTTCTCGCCGGCCCGACGTTCGACGCGCATCTGGCCGACCTGACACGGCAGTACCGCGAGGCGCCCTGCCGCCCGCTCCGAGATCGCGAGACGCTCGGCGCACCGATCGAACGACTAGGCGACTATCTGGACAAGATGCTGGCGGACCACGTCGGCGCCGAGCACGACACCGCCGGCCGGCTGGCCGGCCTGGTCGCACCGCACCTTGACTACAAGCGCGGCGGGCCATGCTACGCCGCCGCCTATCGCGGCCTGGCCGACCGGACCGACGCGACGCGTTTCGTGGTCTTGGGCTCAAACCATTTCGGCGGATCGATGTCAGTCGTCGGCACACGGAAGGACTTCGAGACGCCGTTCGGCGTCGTGCCGCACGACGAGGAATTCATGCGGCGCGTCGAACGGCGATGCGACAGCGACCTGTGCGAGATGGAATACGACCACGCACGGGAACATTCCATCGAGTTGCAGGCTATTCTGTTGAAGCACATCCTCGGCGATCGTGCATTCGTGATCACCCCGTACTTGTGCCCCGACCCGTGCGGACCGACCGGCACCGTGCCGGCCGACGGCCGCGGTGTCGACTTGCAGGTGTTTGCCGAGGCCGTTCGCGCCGAACTCGAATCGGACGACACGCCGACCTGCATCATCGCCGGCGCGGACCTGAGCCACGTCGGCCGGTTTTTCCACGATGACCGAGGCCTGGATGCCGACAACCTGCACGCGGTGGAAACCAATGACCGCACAGTGCTGCAGCACGTCGTCGCATCGGATCCCGAAGCGCTCCGCGCCACCGTGGCCGATGCCGGCAACCCCACGAACATCTGTGGCATCGGCTGCATTTACGCCCTGGCGACGATCCTGAACGATCGCGCCCGACCTCGCCTGCTGCACTATCACCAGGCCGTTACCCGCGAAGCTGAAAACTGCGTGACATGCACGGCCCTCGAATTCATCGCGCCATCATAGATCGAGCTTGTAGGATCCGCTGTGCGGACCAATCCAGGCGCGAACATCTTCTCCGATGTTTGGTCCGCACAGCGGACCCTACGAAACTGCCGACGTTGAGGTTCGTCGCAAACCGCCGAGGTTACCTCGCGTTCCACGTCGGCCACGGGGGCCGACGCTACGGTTGCGGCTCTGCCCGATGGCGATCTGTCACACCTCCGAGCCGTGGCTCATGGGACGAGACACGTGTCCGACTTGGAGCCCAGGTTGCATGTCTTCCAGGTGGGAGCCGCTAAACCGGGATCAACGATTGCGCCGCGGCTGCTGGCATGCACCGTATAGATGTTGTCTCGGCCACGGTAGTCGATCCTCCGGACCGCGGCGCTTATTCTTCCGGGGGTACCTGAGTCCGGGCCGCGCTCACACTCGAAGTATCCGTTGAGACGGAGGACGTTCTGTCCATATCGATCTTTGTGGTTTGTGGAGTTTCCACGCGTCTTTGATATGCGGTCGGCGGCGATCTCTCGCTTCACGCCCCCCTTGACGTAAGGATTGGCGTCAGCCAGCACAGGTTGAACGGGCGAGCTTCTGGTGCTGAGCTGCCCAAAGTCCGGATCGTACTGATACTGGTACCCGTAGCTGAGATTCCGTGGCTTCAGGAAGTTGTAATACGCGGCGACATTCTGCGCCGGATCGGGCACATCCTTCGTGCAAGGACATATGAACTGCTTGGGCATGAGTCGCTTGTCCCGAACCATCGCCCACAAGTCCACCGCCGGCGAAGGCTTGCTCTTTTTGGTCAATGGCTCAGCTCGTTTTCGCTTCGAAAACAGCCGCATTTCGCCGTCATTCTTCTTGCGAACCTGTCCGAGGGCGGGAAAGTCGCCGTCGTTTTCCTCCGCATACGTGTGCATCGCCTGGCTGATGGCCCTCATGTTCATCGCGCAGGCTGTGATCTTGGAAAGATCATCTTTCGTCAGGTTAACTGGCGGTGCCACAGCTAACGCCAACGCGAGCGCAAGTCCAACGCACAAGACTTCGATCAACGTGAATCCCTTGCCGTTCTTCATAAAACCCTCGTCTTTCACCCTTCCCTACTTACTCTCCTTCTCACTCTTGTCTTTCAGCGAATTCAGCTCTGATCGCAGTTCGTCCAGCTCGTCTATGTCTTTCGCATGTTCGGCTTGGGCTTCGGCTTCGATCATGGCGTCTATTTCGGCGTCGGTCACGATCTCCGCTGGCGTTTCGGCCGTGTCGCTGGCGGCCATGTCTTCGACCGTTTCGAGGAACATGGTCATGCGTTCTTCCATGGTCTGCGACTGGGCCATCGCCTTTTCCCAGTCGGTCTGCGTCTTGACGAGGTCCGTCTCGCCGAACATGCGGCCGATTTCACTGGCCATCGTGCCCATGGCTTCGGCGAAGTCGGTCGACGCTTCCGCCTGGCGTTTGATGATCAGCGCGTTCTTCACGGCCAGAAGCTGCCGCTCGAGCATCTTCTTTACCGTCGCGGTCTTCTTGAGCGAGTTACGAATGAAGATGTACTGCGAATTGTCACCGATCTGTTTGGCCCGACGCGCGTTCTTGACGAATTCATCGGTGAACTTGTTCTGCTCGGTAATGGACTTCTCGATCCGTCGTATGCCCTGGCGAATCTTGATGTCACGCTCGATGCGACGTTCTTCGGCTGATTTGAACAAACTCATGGTGGTATCCTCAATGGCGAATAGCGAATGATGAAATGGGAGCGCGCAGTCGCCGTCCACGCGCCTGGTTTCGCTATTCGCAATTCACTATTCGCAACTCTCTACTCATGCCTCATTCTTCCGGTATCACCATCCAGCAGACGATGTACACCAGCAGCCCTGGAAACGCGACCGACGCAATCGACCCCACGACGTAGATGATACGTGCCAGCGTCGGATCGAGCCCCAGAAAATCCGCCATTCCCCCGACGACGCCGCCGATCATGCGATGCCGCCGTGAACGCCTCAATGCTCTGGTTGGTTCCATGGCCTACTCCTCCGCGAGTGCTCTCGGCGCTGTCGGTCCATCTTCCATGTCCACTGCATCTTCCCGTTCGTCGGCAGGCACTTCCAGACCGGCCGATTGATGGCCGCCACATTCACGGGCACACTCGTCATCGCCGCCATCGTCTTCTTCGGATTGAGAATCGACGGCCTCATGTGCCTCGGACTCAGGCGCGGCTTCGGCGTCAACCTCGCTTTTGTCATCCCGTGCAGTCTCCGTAGCCCCCTCACTTTCAGCCGCATCTTCGCGTTCGACTGTTACGGCAGCATGCTCTGCGCCGCCCGCCTCACGTGCATGGTGATCCACCGGCGAGACGCCGGTGCCACAGTCCTGGGCGGTGCGTTCATCCGCAGCGGGGCTCGCCTCCGCGACCGGCTCCCTATCACGCGCAAGCTCCACATCGCCGGCCGACGCCGCCGTTACATCTGGGGCGGCTATGGGCCTCCCCGTCTGCACGGGGGGCGGCGCGATATCCACGGCCGACGGAAGCAATTCTCGTCCGCATCGTCCACAGTATCTCGCCATGACGTTGGCCACCGGTGCCGTACACGTCGGGCACATCGGCGGACACAGACATTCATACGCGCGGTTATTCGACAAGTAGGCCCTCAAGGCATACGCCATCTCGACGCTGGCCGGGTGCGAGCCCAGCGTGATCCGCACGTCGGTCCTGCCGAGTCGTGGCCGGACGGCGACCTCGATCCGCGGCGGTGCGTCGAAATCCAGCAGCCGCCACACTCCTTGCGAGACCCGCTCAGGGATCGACTGCCAGCGGCGTTGCGAATGCGGCCGGCGCTCGGCATCGCGCGACCGGCGGTCTTCGATTCGCGCGCCGTCGAGATACCACGGATAGGACAGCCGATACGACCGCCGCGCGGCGAATTGCAGAATCGCCTCCCGCACATCCGCCTTCTTGCGATTGACACTGACGGTCAGCCCCACCTCACCAACTCCTGATGAACGGCAAGTCGCACCCGTCGAAGCAAGCGCCGCCCCATCATCGGGCCGCACCATCCGTTACTCGCCGGTCGCTATTCGCCATTCGCCATTCGCTATTATTACGCCCCTTCTGCTTGTTCGTGGCGTTCACGGACACGGCGGTCGGCTTCGTCGAAGGCTTCGTCGGCGTTCTTGATCAGGCCCGTGTCCATCTGGTCCCAGATATCGAGCACCTGCTGGCTGCCCGGCGTCAATGCGCTCTCGCCTCCCTCGACACCGGCCGTCAACATCGAGTCGAGACGGTCCTGGTACATCTCCGTGGTGATGCTGTCGTTCTCGATCATCTTCTCGAGCGCGAGCAGGTCCTTCTCGCCGATCAGGCCGAGCTTGCTGCCCATCGCCTTAGCCTTGTCGGCGTTTTCGCGAAGCATGCGCATCCGTGTGACGGTCAGCGACTCCTTGCTGCGAATGTTGAGCTGGCGCGAAACCATCAACTGCTCGGTGGTCTTCATGTCGAATTCCTGCGCCAGCACGCGCCTGACCTCGGGCGTTTTCTCCTCGCGCCCCCGCTCGAAGATATCCTGCTTGCCTTCGGCCAGCTTCGTGATGCGCTTCAGGAGCTGGTCGCGATCACGCTGAAGCAGCAACTCCTGCCGGCGAAGCTCCTGCCGCGTCATTTGCGACAATGACTTGTTCTTCTTTGTCAGCCAGTCGAATAGACCCATGGTGAAACGCCAGAAAGCTAAAAGCCGAAATATCGAAACGTTAAAACGCTGACACGAGGCTGCGCGATCCCGGCCGCATCATGCCGCGCCTGACTGTGCCGCAATGAACATTCTCCAGTTACGCGCCCACGGCGAATTGCATCTCATTGGCGTTTTCAACGACCTTGGACGCCCTGAGCAGTTCAAAACTCACGATGCCGCCATCGTAGCCGTAATCGGCTATCACGCCGGGGCGGACCTCGTCGCTCTCCTTGATACGCTCGTCACGCAGGTAGATCATCAGCGTGTCGGTTTCCGGATCGTATATGACCTTCATGGCGCTAGCCCCTTCACGTATCGGTCGATCTGGGACGTCTTGTAGACCGTCACGACGACCGTTTCACTCGCTGCTTCCTCGATGATCATCCGCAGGAGCATCTCCTGTTGAAGAAGCCCGTCAAAATACCGTCGCATGAGAACCTGCCGACCCGGCGGATCTGGAACCGAGAACTCCGGTTCATTCAGCGTCGCCTCCGCAAACGAACGATCGATTTCGCGATCGGCCAGGTTCTGCAAAGCGTGTGGCGTCCATCGGATCGGCTTCATCGTTTCGCCGTTACTCCTCCGCCTGCGCCGTGCCGCGCTCGCGGCGATCGGATTCCGTTTGTTTCGCCGGCGCATCGGCCGCCTTGGCACCGGTCTGTTTCGACGCCGCCTCGGTATCGTCGCCTTCGAGTTCCGCGAGGATCGCCGCCTCGTCGTCCGACATCGCCGACTCGGCCATGCTGACTTCCAGGCTGCTTACCAGGTCGTCGCTGACGTTCAGTTGCTCGATGATCTCCTCGGCGTTGACGGCCGCCTCGGTCAACTCCTCGCCCGTCGGCATCTCGGCGACGCTGCCGGTTCGGGCAAGCTCCAGGTTGTGGATGTGCGTGCTGATGACGTTGATCTGCTTGCTCAACATCGCCGCGCTCGTGTTGCACCGCGAGATGTCTTTTCGCATTCGCGAAATCTGCGCGGCGAGCCGGCGCTTGGCGATCTTGGACGACGATGCCTTGCCCTCATCGCGGAGCTGCTCCTCCTTCTTCTCCAGCTTGCCGATGTCCTCGTACATCCGGTCCAGTCGACCCGACAACGCCGCCCGGCGTTCGGCTAACACGTTGATCTTCTTGGCCTCCTCTCCATCCTTCGAGAACAGGCTCTTGATCCACTCAGCCAACGACATTGAATCGTCCTCCTGGTCGGAGATCATCGGCGCGCCGCGATACAACATCACGTTGCCCGCGCGCTTTGACACGTGCAACTCGGGGTCCGACTTCGCCTTCTGCTCGAGCGCATGTTGCACAAACGACTCCGGCAGATCGAGCCGCTCGGCCATCGAACTCGCCGACAGGCCGCCCGTCAACAGGTCGGAACTCCGCTCCTCGACCTCCTGCCGGACGCGCCCGAGCTTTTGCGCTACCGGCTCCGGGTCGAACAGTTTGCACAACCGTTCATCGAGCTTCTCGTCCGTGCTCTGAACGCGCCAGCCGCCACCGGCGCGCGGCTCAATCAGGACCAACTTGATATTGCCCATCTCCGGCGGTGTATTCCAAACGTCGTCCTCGAATCCGCTCGGGCTGCACACGCCGATCAGATGCTGGGCTTTGGCATCAGTAGCAAGCCCACGCACGTGTTCCGCGAGGTCCGATAGCGACACCGGCGGTGGTTCGGCGGCCGAATCCAGCAAAGGACCGGGCGGCGTGATGACACTCGCGATCGTCACGCTCCTGAGCCGCTTACCGAAGATCCAGCGGCGATCATACCCACGCTTCACGATACCCCGGCCCTGCGGCATCGTGCCGAACAGGTCTCGATCGTATAGGCGGCGGTCCACCATCGCAGCGCGGACGCTTTCGGCGCAGTCGCGCTCCTCGGTCTTGAACTTGCTGCCTGGCAGCAGCCGGGCCTCGGCCTGCGCGAGCGCCGTCTGCACGCCGGCCAGAAAGCTCGACTCAACCTCCTTTGCTTGTATCGCCGCCTTATTCATTCGTCTGAAAGTCCAACCGCATCACTACACTACACCGCCGCAACACACAATTCCACGACAGCATTTCACCGCATCGCCAGGCCGACGATGTTCTACTCATGCTGAGAATCTTCGCGGCTCGCGAAGTCTACTCTGGCACCCGCGTCAATCGTACGCAATGCCCATTCGGGCCGCCTCATCCTGGGTAAGCCCCATCGCGACCGTGACACGCAGACTTTGTTGGGGGCTGCGCAATTTCTCGAAGGCGTCCATGATGATTTCGGAACGCTCCTGCTGATTTAGCTCGGCCCACTCACTCCAAACCACGAAGATTTTAATCGGGCGATCTTGTGTGCCGTTTTCTTCTATGATGACCGGTTCTGTCAGGGTGCTATCGGGGTTCTCCCACTCCTGAAGCAAGCGATTAAGTAGGTCCTCTGCTTTCGGGTGGGGCGTTGGTATTCTTCTTTTTCGAATTGGCATTCTTAACTCCAAAGCGCCGCGTAATGGTTCCTAAGCCATGTCACATCCTCGTACACATTGTGGCTGTCCCATGCCTCGCATCTGTCGCGCCGATAGCGCATTTCGACCCACCAAGCCTGGTAAAGCCGTCGCGTACGTTGCCTGAACGGCGCTGCCACGTCGTCCGGCAGAGGCCGATGCTCCTGCCGGCGCCTCTGGAACAGGAGCGACGCCCAAAACCGCAGACTGTGATATTGTTCCCGGTCAATCCCAGGGATCAACAGGCGGCCTGCGTTTCGTGCTGGCCCCAAATAAGCGCCGACACGATCCGCTGGGCGCGCGCCAATGAAGCGGAAATAGGCGATTTTTAGTAACATCTCCGCCACATAGCCCAATAGGTAGACACCGCCGCCGCCTCGGCCGGAACTCAGTAATTCAATACCTTCCCAGTACTTGTCCTCCGCAGCAAACTCCATCTCCTGGAGCGTCTCCAGCTCTGATTCATTGCGATAACGTAGCGGCATTCAGCAATCCTCAAGTCATACGGCTAAGGTCGCTCTGTATGTCTGGTCCTTTGGAATTCCGCTTGCCCCCACCACCAAGACCCAGGACCTAACGATCTCATATACTGGCTCATTCCCTTGCCCGGCCGCACATCCGGCAAAAGCGCCCGTGTGGCGGATTCAGGGCTCGGCAGTTCTCGGTCGAACACTCCCAGGCATCGGATGACGCCCCCTCCCGCTGCGAGCCATTTCGAAGCGGCGAAGCCGCCAGGTCGGCATCAAGGCAGCCGTGGCGCTGGGGGCGGCGGCGCGGACGAGATCTGCCGCCCCGACGACGGTCGCGGCCCGCGCCGGCCAACGAATAGACGATGATCACGAACACCGCCACGAAGATGATCAATACGAGCGGGGCTATTCCACTGCTTACGTTGAACATCACACACTAACCCACTTGCGCCGGTAGCGTCGTGCCACAAAAAACGCAGTATTTGTCCTCGGTCGCGGGATATGCGTCACACGTCGGGCAGCGCCGCGGGTTCGGCACAACCTGCGTGCCGCACATCGTGCAGTAGTTGTCCCCCGGCTCAACCGCCGCGCTGCACGCCGGACACAACTCGTGGTGCAGATCGCCGTTCCTCGCACCACTCAGCGGTACCGAACCACCGTGTGGAATCGCCACCGGTGGCACACTGGTTACGTCGATTTCCGCCAAGGCCTCGGCCGCGCTGGGAAAGCGGCGATCGTACCGCGTGTACAGTCGCAAATAGACGGGATCGACCCACGACGGCAGGCCCTCGCGGATGTGCGACGGCATGTCGCTACCGCTGGGCCGTTCGCCGCACAGCATCTCGAACAGCACAATGCCCACGGCATATAGGTCGCTGCGTCCATCGGTCGTGCCGCCGTCGCGCTGCTCGGGGGCCATGTACGCCAACGTGCCGGAGATGCTCCGCCCGTCTTCCGACAGCAGGCTTCCGGACTGGAGGATGCTCGTCGTCGTCACTTGGCCGGCCTTGCCGAGGCCGAAATCGGTCACCTTCACGTCATCCACGTCGATCTCGTCGGCCGCCTTGACGCCCCCACCTGCAATCAGGATGTTGGCCGGCTTGATGTCCCGGTGGATGACGTTGTTCTCGTGTGCGTGCCCCAGCGCCCGCAGGATGCCGCAGGTAATCCGTTTCGCGGTCCGGATAGGCAGGCCGGACGGGTGCTTGTCGATCAACTGCCGCAAGGAGACTCCGTCGACAAACTCCATGACGAGGTACGGCGTTTCCGCATACGGATCGAGCCCGATGGCCCGGACGACATTGGGATGTCGCAGGCCGTGAATGGCCGTGCCCTCTTTCTGGAGATTGCGTACGAATTGCGAGTCGGTCGGGACCTTGATGGCGACGATTTCTTCTTTCCAGACATGGTGATGCGCCTTCCATACCTGGCCGAAGCTGCCCGCCCCGACCTGCTCGTCGAGCACGTATTCGCTGATTCGGTCGCCGATTTGAGGGCCGGTCATGGCGCAATCCTCACAATGCCGAGAAACGTGATTCACGGCTCGGTTATCGGAAGCAGTGGCAAGGCTCACCCATCGGCGTGTCTGGCCAGTGATTCGCAGATAATGAAATTATACGTCCCGGCAGCCAGGAAACCAAGAAACAGGACGATCCATGTAAACGTCCCCGATCCGATCCAGTCGCCCCAATAGAACGCCAGAACGATGTCGATCAGGCAGTATGCGCCGATCAAGGCGATGCTCATGATGGTGGCGCCGTTCGTGGACAGGCTTTTTGCCTGAAACTGGAGCATCGGCTTCATGAACAGGTAGCTAGACCACGGCAGGGCCGCGACGGCAACCAGCCAGAACAGCACCATCTTCATGCCGTGGCCGAACGTCTTGACGTGCTCGGGGTGCTGATAGCACCAGATGCCGCCCGCCACCGCCGCGATGAAGATGATCGCCGTGGCCACTTTGTTGCCGAGGAATTTTCCGATTTCCGCGAGAATCATTTCCGGTACCTCGCCACTGTCCTATCTTAACTATACCCGCCGCCCGTCGCCGCGTGACTAGAAACGCCCCGCCCGTTTAGAATCATGACGGCTTGACGAATCGTCCCGCGGACACGAGAATACAACGTCTGCGTTTGCAGTAGGTTATCACGAATATGCCAAGCACGCGCCTGGTCCGTTTGGCGGACGGGTCGATCACTTTCAACTGGGGCAAAGCCATGCCAAAAGCATTCGATATTCGCAAAGGCCAGGTCGTCATGTACGAAGGCCAGTTGTGGATCATCCACGACGCGCAGCACGTTGCCAAAGGCAACAAACGCAGCTACATGGCGATGAAGCTCAAGAACTTCAAGCAGGGCAATGTCGTCGACCGCCGCTTCAGGGTGGATGACCAGCTCGAAACGCCCTACGTCGAGGAGAAACCCTACGAATACCTGTACCGCGATGGCGATTCTTACGTCTTGATGGACACCGAAACATTCGATCAAGTCAACGTAAACAAGGATCTTATGCCCGACGCCGAGAAGTTCCTCAAGGGCAACGAGCGGTGCGCGTGCAAAAGCATGGACGGCCAGATCATCAGCGTCGAGCTGCCGAACACCGTCGAACTCGAGGTGACCGACGCCCCGCCCGTCGTCAAGGGCGCAACGGCCACCAACCAGAACAAGGAGGTCATCCTCGAAACCGGCTACAAGGTTCGCGTTCCTCCATTCATCAGCAACGGCGAAATCCTCCGCATCGACACCAGAAGCGGCGATTACATCGAACGCGCCTGAGCGTACATTGCAAAGACGGCGGCGGCTTCGCCCCACGAGCCCCCGAGCTTGCTCGGGGGGTACGCTCAAGCATGTGCGAAGCCACCCCCCGACCAAGGTCGGGGGCTCTTCGTACTCCTGCGCCGCCTACCCGAGTATTCGCAACAACGCCCCCGATATTCCGGTGGCCGCCCATGCCCTACGGTGCCACAGCATACTGGTGTTGAACGAGAGCCCGCCCCTGCGGCGTCGCTCCCTCGTCACTCCGCCCAGGGCAATCGCAAGAATGGCTGGCTTGGATGTCGTCGTGGCGGTAGGTCATCCGATGTTCCCGGAGAGCGGTTGATCTCGCTCCAGGAGGCTACGGATGGCCGATTCGGTTCTGACCCACTTTTCGGATCTGCCCGATCCCCGGTCCGTTCGCGGACGGCAGCCTGAGCTGAGTGACATTCTGACGAGCGCCATTTGCGGCATCATCTGCGGGGCGGAGAGTTGGACGGAGATTGAACAGTTCGGCCGTGGCAAGGAGCCGTGGTTCCGTAGTTTCTTGAAGTTACCCTGTGGGATTCCCTCTCACGACACCCCGCCGGTTTATCCCGGCGCAGGGAGAGATGACAATGGCGAAGCTCTATGTATGGCTCGGACCGGTGATAGTCATCATCGTTTTGGCATTCACATCCGGCCGCGCGGCGGCGGACACGCCCCATGTCATGGAGCTACACCCGGCGAACGGAGCGGTGAATGTCGACTGCGACACCGCTGAGTTGCGTATCGTCTTCGACACCGACATGGAGACGGGTGGGTTCTCCATCTGCGGGGGTGGCGCGACGTTTCCCAAGATCGTCGGTCGGCTTCGGTGGGTGGATGCCCGCACGCTGGTTGCCTCGGTGAAGTTGAAGCCCAATCACGAATACAAGATGTCGGTCAATTGTGCGTCGGCCAACAACTTCCGCAGCGCCGACGGCACGCCGGTCGAGCCGGTGCCGTGGACGTTCAAAACGGGGGCAAAGCGCGCTCCTCGCGGAGAGGATACCGATGGCGCAACAGACGCGAAGACAAACACCGCACCGAAGGTCATCAAGTTGTTTCCGGAAAACGGGGCGATGGATGTCGATCCAAAGATCACGGAGTTGCGTGTCGAGTTTGATCAGGATATGGACACGCGCGGCTTCTCGTTCTGCGGCGGGGGGCCTGCCTTTCCCAAGCCCGGTGACGGCCGTACCGAGTGGGTGGACGCGCGGACGATCGTGATGCGCGTGAAGCTCGAACCCGATCACGAGTACCAGATGTGGTTGAACTGCCCATCGGCGCAGAACTTCCGCAGTGCCGACGGCTCGGCGATCGAGTCGGTCCCGTGGAGCTTCTCGACGGCTGCGGCAAAAGCAAAGAAGCTCAGCAAGAAGAAGCAGAAGAAGCTCAACGCCCGATCGCTGAAGGAGCTGATGGTCGCGCTGCGTGATCACTATTCCTACTATGACCTGCGCGTGAAGGACTGGGAGGCACTCGAAAAGAAGCATCACAAGAAGATCGTCTCCTCCAAGAACACGCGGATATGGGTGAAGCGGGTCGCGAAGATGTTGTCCGACGCCAAGGATGTCCATTTGTGGTTGACATATCGGGACAAGACGACGAACACTTTTTCGCGGAAGATCACGCGTAACTGCGAATTCGACGGCATCAAGGCGACCCTGCCGGGACTGATCAAACGCAACGCGTGCGTCTATACCGCCCAAACCGACGACGACATCGCGTACATCATGATCACGACGCTGTCGCGCAATCGCACGGAGCAGTTGGAGAACGTCCAGAATATCCTGAAGGAGTACCTGGGCAGCAAGGCCCTGATCCTCGACCTGCGACCGAACGGCGGCGGCGCCGAGCCCTTGGCCATGCCCATCGCGGCGACGTTCGTCAAAGGCACGAAGATCTACGCGAAGCACATTATGCGCAACCCGGACGCCAAAGGCGGCTTCACCGAGCCGTACGAGCGGAAGATCACGGGCAAGCCCCGGTCCAAGCGGTTCCGTGGCCCCGTCGCTGTGCTGTCCGGGCCGGGGATTATGAGCAGTTGCGAGGCGTTCCTGCTGATGATGAAGCAGGGAGAGGACGTGGCGGTGATCGGGGCGCCGAGCTACGGCAGCAGCGGCAACCCCCACCCACACAAGCTGGCGAACGGCGTCGAGGTCTTCATCCCGTCATGGAAGGCCATGCGTCCGGACGGGACCTGCTTCGAGGGTGAGGGCATTGCCCCGGACATCGAGGTCAAGGCCGAGCCGTCCGAGTTCAAGAAAGGTGACCCGGTCATCGAGCGGGCGTTGAAGTACTTGCGCGAGAAGACCGATTAACGGCGGGCGACCATTTGTCAACAAGGCGCGGTTTCCGGCAGGTCACGGTTCCAGGATCAGGTGCCCCGTCGCACCGACTGTGACGATCTGGTTCACGCTATCATCGAGACTGGCGAAGACCGTGTAGGTGTCGTTCGACACGGCGTCTCCGTCTTCGTCTACGAAACTAAACGTGAACTGCCCAGTATCGTCGTTTTGACTCAGTGGCTGGTTGCTGGTCAGGATGATCTCGTTGCCGCTGTCGTGGTCGTTGTCGGTGTCCAGGCCGAGCGTGAGCATTGCGTCGGCGTTGGCCGTACCGTTGTCGGTCCAGGTGATGTCGAACGTCGTGCCTTCGTTGACGGTCTCGTCTGTGGCGCCGGGGGCGGTGAATGTCAGCGTCGGCACCGGCAACGGCGTGGTGATCGTGATCACGCCGGTTGTGCCGCGGTCGTCGTCGCGCGAGCGCACCGACTCCGTCGTGCCGTCCGGCGCTTCAATTGTGATATGGATGTTGTAACTGCCGACTCGCACACCGGTGATGTCCCAGTTGAAGATGTCGTTGTCGCCGTCGGCAACGGCGTCGCGCCCGGAGCCGACGGTCCCATCGCCGATCAGGTGGATCGGCTCGTCGAGCACCTCGCCTTCGCTGTCGATTCGCACGGCGGAAACCCGCACGACGGTGCCCGAGGTCTCGGCGATGTCGGCCCACTGGATCAGGGTCGTCGCGCCCGGAGCCGCCGTCGTAGCGCCGCTCGGCTGCACGGCCGTCACGGCCAGCGTCAGTTCGGTCGGCGAGGCGTTCGGATCCGGCAGCGTGCCGAACAGGTAATCCAAGCCCGAGCATGTTGACCCGAGCATCGGCGGAACAGCCGCGATGAGCATGGCCACGCGCCATACGCCGGTGTGTCGTCGTTTCCTCATGATCCTCACTCGTCGTCAAACAATCGGTTCGTGTTGGGCCGGTCCAACTGAGCCGGCTCGTGTCGAGCCGGACCGGGGCGACACGCCCCGGCTCTGATGGCGACACGCCCCGGCTCTGATGGTCCACCGTAACTACAGCCAGCCGGCCCGGGCGAGTTCGGGCCGTCTGGATGCCGGCGTGGGACGGTTGTGTGAGGAATCAGGAGCGTGCGAGCGTGCCGTCGAGGCCCGGTTTCCGTGGGCTCATTTGATTGTTCGCCAGCCTTACCCCGAATGTCAATCGGACGCCACCGTCCCATTCACACAACCGATAATCCCAACACATTCATCGTCGAAGTCTCGCGGCGGCTGGAGCCCCGAGACCAATCAGCGGCACGGGACCCCGCAATTCGACGGATACCCACTCCGTCCCCGGATGCCGACGACGCAACCGCTACCGACCGATAACTGCGAGAAATGCGGAATCTCCTCGCCCTCGGCCCGGTCAACCGGGCGGGGGACCGCCCGGCTCGCGCGCGACGGCAACTTCCCCGCCGGTGTCGATCCGAAGGAACGTCGCGCGGCCAGTCGGCACGTTCAACACCGCGACGGTCCGGATCCTCGCGCGCGACAGGGCCCCCGGGTTGATGAGGCAGCAACCGCCTACGATCCGCCGGCCGAATTCGTGCGAATGGCCGTGCAGGATGTAGTTCAGCCCGTCCTCGCGGGCGGCAAGATCGAAGCCGGCCTCGTGCCCGTGGTACACACCGATCCGCTTGCCGGCAACTTCCATACGTACGGGCTGGACGGGCCACGGAAATCCCAACCCCTCGATGTACCGACGCACGGAGGCCGTCGGCCGGTCGCAGTTTCCCCAAACGAACGTCAGGTCCCGGCCCGCGAAGACATCCAACACGTACGGGTCGCAGATGTCGCCGCAGTGGACAAACCGCGTCGCGCCGTGCATCTCCAAAAGCGTCACGGCACGAGCCGTCGCGTCCACGTCGCCGTGACTGTCTGACATGATCCCCAGCAGCATGATTCCCAAACCGGCCTTCAGCCGAAATCGTTGATCGTCCATCGTTGAGCGTTGATCGTCGATCGACAATCAATCGTCAATCTCCACTCGTCAATCGTCAATTGTCATCCTCCCGTTGCGATCCGATGATCAGCCCACGTCGCCCGGTTCGTTCCAGTTCTCGACCCACCGCGCTTGATCGCCCGCCAGTTCGACCGGCTGAACCCGAAGCCTCGACAGCAGGCGGATCATGCCATGCCGCCCGTCGGCGATCGCTCGCTCGACCGCAGGCAATACTGACGGCGCATACGCCGCACAACACGGGTGCCAGTACTGCTCGCCCGACTCGGTCGTACGCACCGCCGCCGCATCGAATCCGGTCGGCACCTCACAAAGCCGGCCCAACAACCGGCTCGTCAGGTTCGGCATATCACAGGCCAGCAGAATGCAGACGCCCCCGGATCGGTGTCGCAACAGCGATTCCAGCCCCCCTATCGGTCCCATTCCGGGTTGCCGATCCTCGATGACCAATAGCCCGCCCACGCCCGGCGGCAGATCCATTGGCGGGCGACCGAGCAGCACCACGTCCTCGCTGACGACCCGCGCAACGGCCACGGTCCGCTCGATCAGGGTCGTGTCGCCCACAGGCATAATAGCCTTGGGTTGCCCCATCCGCCGGCTCACCCCCCCAATCAGAATGCCCACCGCTATCGTCAATGACCCCTCCGCAGCCGTTGGAGGGAAAAGGGGTCAGGCTACTTTATCTTGACTGGTCTCTCGGACAGAATGATATCTCTGGCGATAAAGTAGCCTGACCCCTTTTCCCTCCTTTTCCCTTCATGCGTAGCACGAGCACGCCCAGAACATCCGGGTGCCGGTTAAGGTACCCGGCCATCGGCTCGATCGCCACCGCCGGTTTCGTCGCGTGGATCAGCATCACGGTACCATCGCCGTCTTTCGCGACCAGGCCGATATGCCCGACGTACTGCCACCGCTCGCCACCGCGAACGAACTCGATCACGTCGCCGTCTCGCAACCCTGCCGCCACGCCCGGCAGCCGATCGCGCGGCAGGAACACCCCCTCGAATACCTCGACCGGAATGTTCTCGTCGAGGCCGGCCTTGGCAAAGAACGTTGCCCGGTCGACACGCACCCGTAGCGGGCGAGCCCCGTCTCCTGCGAGCCGCGCTGTGATGTCATCGAACAGCCAGGCGTTGTGGATATTCCAGTCCGCCTCCATGAAGTGGTTGCGCGTTCGGTATCCAACGATGCCGTTCCGATAACGGATGCGTTGAAGCGTCCGAAAGAACGACGGCCAGTCGTGTGACAACGCCATCGCATAGGTGTGCTCAACGAACGTCACGCAATCGCCGGCCGACAGGCAGACCATCGGATCAGGGTCGATCAGCTCGAACGGGTATTCGCCCAACAGAAACAGGCGATAAGGCTGCCCCACGTTTTTCCGGGCCAGCATCGCCACCCGCTGCGTCGGCGTCAACGCCGGGTGCCGCTGGCTGCTTGCTGCCAGTGCGCGAAGGTATGCATCCAGCTCGAACTCGTTGAACGTGTACAACGGCGCTCGATCCAGCACCGCCATGTCGCGCACGGCCGAACGACTCGCACACCTGCCGGATCGCTCGCCCGCACAACCCGGCATGGCGGATGCCGCACACCCCGCCAAGATGACCACCACAACCATTCGAGACATGGCTGGTGAGGGTACGACGTGGCGATCGGAAGATCAAACAGCTTTCAGCCGACAGAGCGAGCCGGGTCGTCCTCGACCCGGTCAACCGGGCGGGGGACCGCCCGGCTCGCGCGGGGGAACACCCTGCGAGCCGGGTCGTCCTCGACCCGGTCAACCGGGCGGGGGACCGCCCGGCTCGCGCGGGGGACCGCCCGGCTCGCGGTAGCCTTGTCGCGAATGGCATGTTTTAGTCATGGCATATCCCGCGACAGGGCCGCGGCGACCTCGACCGTCTTCATCCCCCGGAACTTGAGCGGAGTCTTTATCATCATCGCGGATCAACCCGATGACCCACATAGCGCCTGGATGACCGGCGAGCAGTGTCCGGAATAGTTCTCGCGAGGCAAGGGGCCGGCACATATGGACGTACGTTACATCAACCCGTTTATCGAAGGCGTCAAGCACGTATTCTTCACGATGCTTGAGACTGAAATCTTCATCAGCAAACCGTTCGTCAAGGCCGACACCGAGTCGCTGGCCGATGTCTCGGCAGTCATCAGCCTGTCGGGCGATGCCACCGGCTCGGTCACCCTGTGTTTGCCGCTCCAGTCGGCGGTCCGGATCGCCAGCAAGTTCGCCGGCGTGGAGATGTCGAAGGACCATAAGGACTTCGCCGACGCGCTGGGCGAATTGGCCAACATGGTCGCCGGGCACGCCAAGTCGAAGCTCGATGGGCTGATGTGCAACATATCAATCCCCCACGTCGTCATTGGTAAGGACCACGTGCTTCCCAGCATGAGGACCATGACTAAACTGGTGCTCCCTTGTGACTCAACCTTGGGCCGCTTCTGGGTCGAGGTGGGCTTGGTCGTCAAGAGACCGTCCGCCGGAGCCGATGCAGGCGGTCAAACGAAGGTTGGGGCTCAGGTCGTGGATCAGGGCGCGTGAGCCCTGCCCGAGGATCACTGAGCCGGGTCGTCCTCGACCTCTGTGAGCCGGGTCGTCCTCGACCCGGTACCGGGCGGAGGACCGCCCGGCTCGCTCGGCGGGTCGGCCGATTCGTGTAGCCTTGACAGCAAATGGGGAGACGTGACACATGACGCGTACCGCGGGGCGGTCAAATCCGGTGACGGGATCTACGATGACTCGGGGCAGGTGGATTGGGTTGGCGGTGGCCGCTGCCGCATTCACGGTGCCGTGTGTCGTCGAGTTCCCCGGTTTATCCGTCGAAGGACATCGCGTCTTCAGCATCTTCCTCGCCGCGGTCGTGCTATGGATCACCGAGGCCGTGCCCCTACACGCCACCGCGACCATCATCATCTTCCTCGAGATCCTGCTCGTCAGCGACAAGGCAATCCTTGCCACGCCGGAAGGCTTCACGCCGCCGTCTTATCGCACCTTCTTCGCCACCCTTGCCGCACCGGTCTTGATGCTCTTTCTGGGCGGGTTCTTCCTTGCGCACGGTGCCGCCAAGTTCAATCTGGACCGTAACCTCGCCCGCGTCTTCCTGCGACCATTCGGCACCTCCTCTCGGATGATACTACTCGGCCTGATCGGCATCACGGCCGTGTTCTCGATGTTCATGAGCAACACCGCGACGACCGCCACCATGATGGCCGTCGTTCTGCCGATCATCGCCCAGCTCCCCCCGGGCGATCGGATGCGGACGGGCCTGGCGCTGAGCATCCCCATCGCCGCGAACGTTGGCGGCATGGGCACGCCGATCGGCACGCCGCCCAACGCCATCGCCATCGGCGCGCTGTCACAGGCGGGCATCAACCTCGGCTTTCTTCAATGGATGCTAATGGCGGTGCCGTTCGTGCTGATCATCCTCGCCGTCGTTTGGCTGCTACTCGGACGGTTCTACGGCTTCGCAGGAAAGACGATCACGCTGAGCATCGATTCGACCTTCAACACGACACGGCAAGCGAAGATATTTTACGTCGTTTTCGCCGGCACCATCCTCCTGTGGCTGACCGAGGGCATACACGGCATGACTTCCAGCGTCGTAGGCTTTGTGCCCGTCGTGGTGCTGCTGTCCACGCGCGTATTCTCGTCCAAGGACCTGCAATCCATCCAATGGCACGTCCTGTGGCTGGTGGCCGGTGGGATCGCGCTGGGCGTGGGTGTCGGCAAGACCGGGCTCGACGGCTGGCTGCTCGGGTTGATTCAGTGGGGCGAGATGTCCCCCGTCGCCATCCTCGCCATGCTGTCTGTCGTGGCCCTCGTGCTCAGTACGGTCATCTCCAACAGTGCGACAGCGAACCTGATCGTGCCGCTGGCCATGACGCTATCGGTGTCGGAAGGGATTACAATCAGCCCGATTGTGGCGGCTGTTTTTGTCGCGATCGGCTCCTCATTGGCCATGGCC
This sequence comes from Phycisphaerae bacterium, assembly GCA_030593565.1. Taxonomy (GTDB): domain Bacteria; phylum Planctomycetota; class Phycisphaerae; order UBA1845; family UTPLA1; genus JAFGQA01. The sequence continues at coordinate 19,760 of JAUVGW010000028.1, forward strand.
CTGCCGATCAGCACGCCGCCCAATGCCGTCGCGATGAGCACGGGAGCCGTGCGGACCAAGGACATGGTGGTCATCGGTGCCTTGGTGGGAGCCTTCGGCCTGACCGTGTTCCTGCTCTTTGGCCAGTGGTTCTGGTCCGCCGTGGGAGTCTTGCCCTAATGAGTAGCGACGACAACAAGGCCACGGGATATGCGATCATCTGCGTCGATGCGGAGCCGGACGCCCTCGCCGCGCTGCGCCACGACGTGGGCGAGTTCTGCGGCCCGCGAATGGACGTTCACGCCTGCGCCAGCGCCGAGCAGGCATTGGCGCTGGTCGAGGAACTCGCCACCGCCGGGATTCGAGTAGCACTGATCTTGACCGAGCAGATCCTGCCGGGGATATCGGGGGTTGACTTGCTGCTGGCCTTTCGGGAAAGGCCGGAAACCCGAGCGACGCGTAAGGTCCTCGTCTCCACAGGTATGGACGTCCTGGACCTCAGCCGGGCGTTGAATGCCGGCGCTCTGCACCGCACCATCGGGAAGCCGTGGACGTGCGAGGGGCTGGGAGATTGCGCTCGTTCGCTCCTGACGAGTTTCTTCGTTCATCACGCCCCGCACGAATGCGACCGCTTCAAGGACCTTCTCGACGCCAACCAGTTCCCGCGCGCCTTTGCGACGGCGCGCCATCAGCAGCGGGCCGCCAACCTGCATATCAAGACGCTCACACAGAGTTTCCTCGCGAACATGGACATGAGCGACGAGGAAGTCGAAAACGCCCTGGGGGCAGGCATCGACGAAGCGTTGGGAGAGCCGCCCCAGCAACACCACCCGGCAGGCTCGATCCTGCTGCGTCAAGGTGAACCTGCGGACACGATTTACGTCCTGGTCTCCGGAAACGTCCAGTTGTCACGCACGGCCCACGGTCGTGAAGTTGTGCTACACGAGCACGCTGGAGGGCGGATCATTGGCCTGCTGTCGCTCGCGCGACGCCAACGGGCGTTCTACACGTGGCGCGCCACCACAGATATCACCGTCCTCCCACTCAGCCTGGAACGGCTCGAAGCTGCCCTGCAAACAAACCCCGTGCTAAGCGGGTACTTGGTCACCTCCCTCATCCGAACGATGGCCGCGAGAAGCAAGCGAACGGCAAAGCTGCTCGTGGAAGTGGAAGACCTGAACGGCAAGCTGCGGGGGGAACGGGATCAACTGGCCAACATCCTCCAACTGTTGGAGGATTCGCAGGCGCAGCTCGTCGAGTCGCAGAAGATGGCCACGTTGGGCCAGCTCTCGGCCGGCGTGGCACATGAGTTGAACAACCCCACCGCAGCGATTCAACGGGCGGCGGACTTCATCAGGGAGGACCTTGGCACCCTACTGGAGGAACTACCGGATGGCGACAAGCTCGCCGCCGCGATGCGTTCGGCCTTGACACGCGAGCCGCTCTCCACCGCCGAGCAGCGGAAACGGCGGGCGGCCCTGTCCCGGTTGGTCGGCGACGATGCCCTGGCCCAGCGGCTCGTCAAGGCCGGCATCCAGACGCCGGAGGAATACCGTTCGTCGTTCGGGCGGTCGTCGGGCAAGAAACGGGACCGTCTGCTCGACAGGCTGGAGCGGTATCACCAACTCGGCTTGTCGCTCCGGAATATCTCGACATGCAGCAAGCGCGTCATCGCCATCGTGGACAGCCTCCGCTCCTACACGCGAGCCGACGAAACGCCTGTCGCCGACGTGAATCTGCACGAGGGGCTGGAAGGCACGCTCCTGATGTTTAGCCACGCCACGCGCGAGGTTGAATTTGTGAAGGAATACGGCGATCTACCGCCGATCGAATGCCACGTGGGCGAAATAAACCAGGTATGGACCAACATCGTCTCGAATGCCCTGCAGGCGATGCACAACAAGGGCATCCTGCGGATCGAGACCGACGCCCCAGATGCCGACCACGTTCGAGTGCGCATCATCGACAACGGGCCGGGCATTCCGCCGGAGGACCTGGACCGCGTGTTCGACCTGAACTTCACCACAAAGCAGGGCCACGCAAATTTCGGACTGGGCATGGGGCTGACCATCTGCCGCCAGATCGTCGCCCACCACGGCGGCACCATCGAAGCGGCATCACAACCCAGCCGCACCTGTCTGACCGTCGTGCTGCCCGTGCGATCCCAGCTTGGGTCGAACGGAGGCTGAGACCGTCGAATGAGGAATGAAACCATGAACCGCGTCACAATTCTCTGTGTTGAGGATGAACCCGAAGTTCGAGACGCGCTGGTCCGCGACCTCGACGCGTTTGCGGCCGTGTTCCGGATCGAAGCGGCTGAGGACGCCGAAGACGCGCTGACTGTTGTGCAGGAATGCGCCGCCGCGCGCGATCCGATCGGCCTGATCCTGTGCGACCACATGTTGCCGGGTAAGCTCGGCGCCGACCTGCTCGTCGAGTTGAAAGACAAGCCGGAAACAGCCCCCGCACGAAAGGTCCTCGTCACCGGTCAGGCGGGCCTCGAAGACACCATCAAGGCCGTCAACAACGCCGACCTGGATCACTACATCGCCAAACCCTGGACCCGAGAAGCCCTCCACGACGTCGTCCGCAAGTACCTGACCGACTACGTCATCGACGAGATAGACGACCTCCTCCCCTACGTCAGCCTCCTCGACGGCCCCCGCCTGCTGGAGGCGCAGAAGGACCGGAGCCCACACGAATAACGGCATCGCAGGAGGATCGGGCAGCAGGTCGGGTCCCTTGTTCGACATACTCGACCTACGCGGCTTGTCGGCGGGGGCGGTTCGTGTCACGATGATTGCATGGGCATCGACCTGTCGCCATTCCGGGACCTGTATCCGTTCAAGAGCCACTATCTCGACCGCAGGGGCCTGCGCTATCACTACCTCGACGAGGGCGGCGGCGAGCCGATCGTGATGGTGCATGGGAACCCCACGTGGTCGTTCTACTTCCGCGGGCTGGTCAAGGGGCTGCGGGGGTTGCATCGGTGTATCGTGCCGGACCACATTGGGTGCGGGCTGTCGGACAAACCGGGGGACGACCGGTACGAGTACGTGCTCCAGCGACGGGTCGAGGACCTGGAAGCCTTGCTGGATCATCTCGGGCTGGATCACGGCGTGACGCTCGTTGTTCACGACTGGGGCGGGATGATCGGCATGGCCGTCGCGCTGCGACGGCCCGAGCGGATCGCGCGGATGGTCGTGATGAACACGGCGGGTTTCCTGATGCCTGCGGGCAAAAGCCTGCCGCTACGGCTGTGGGCGGCGCACGGCCGAAATCCGCTGTCGAGCGTGCTCGTGCGCTGGCTGAATCTGTTTGCCTGGGGCGCGGGGTACATGGCGAGCGCTCGGGGGCTGCTGCCCGGCGTAAGGAAAGCGCTGCGGGCGCCCTACAACTCGTGGCACAATCGAATCGCCGTCCATCGGTTCGTCCAGGACATCCCGCTGAGTCCCGGCCATCGCAGCTACGAACTGGTGAAGTGGGTGGACGACAACCTTTACCTGTTGAAGGACAAGCCAATGCTGCTGTGCTGGGGGGCGCGGGACTTCGTGTTCGATTCGCACTTCCTGGAGGAATGGCGACGGCGGTTTCCAAAGGCGGAGGTCCACCTGTTCCCACACGCCGGTCACTTCGTCATGGAAGACGCGGACGAGGAAATCCCTCCGCTGATCCGGGGGTTCATCGATGAATACGCGGTCGGGGACCACCGGAATGAACCGATCGCGGAGGATCGCGGCTGATGCAGAAGGATCAGCTTCTGGTCGTCAAGGCGTGACATGCGAGCAAGCAACAGCTTGACAGATCGCCTTGATCTGGGAAGATCGTTGGCATGAGGCGAGGAATCAAGAACGCACACGCCAGTGGTCTCCTTTTTGATGGACGCCCGGAAGGATGCGACATTGTGGTGGGGCACGCGTCGAAAGTGCTCCAAGAACTTGATGCGGGCATATTCCGGTGTTGTGTGACAAGTCCGCCCTATTGGGGCCTGCGCGACTACGGCATAGCAAATCAGATCGGTGCCGAACCGGACATCAGAAGCTACATCGCAAATCTGTTGGCTGTCTTCCGAGAAGTGCGGCGGGTCCTGGCCGACGACGGCACCCTGTGGCTGAACCTCGGCGACTGCTACACAAGCGGCGACCGAAAATGGCGCGACTCGGACAAGAAAAACCCGGCACGCGCAATGCACTATCGTCCGGCAACCCCTCCGGGCCTCAAGCCCAAGGACCTCATCGGAATCCCATGGCGGGTTGCCTTCGCACTCCAGGACGACGGGTGGTATTTGCGGAGCGACGTGATTTGGCACAAACCGAACTGCCAACCGGAATCCGTGAAGGATCGTCCCACGCGAGCCCACGAGTATGTCTTCCTGTTTTCGAAATCCGAGAAGTACTATTACAACCACGATGCCATCAAGGAAAACGCGAACGGCAACGGCATCCAGCGAAACCGCCGAACCGTATGGAGCATCAACACTGAAGCATACCCGGGAGCCCACTTCGCAACGTTTCCATCAAAGCTCGTCGAGCCATGCATCATGGCCGGCTCCGAACCTTTGGATTCGGTTCTCGACCCCTTCTTCGGGTCGGGCACGGTGGGAGAGGTTTGTATCAAGCATCATCGCCGGTTCGTGGGAATCGAACTGAAAAAGGAATACGCCGCGCTAGCTCGGGATCGGCTCGGTTGGGAGAAATAGCTGAATGACAGGCAGCGCAAAGAAGGGAATGCCGATCTTGGAGCCGAGGTTGCAGATCCGCTTCTTCTACACACTCAAGGCCCTGCGCGAACTGTACTTCGGCAAGGCTTTGAGCAAGACAGTGAAGTCGCTCGACATCGAAGATATCAACAAGGAACTCGGGGCTTACGTCAAGAAGGAGAGTGTCTCGAAGGTGGCCGAATTCGGGCTTCGTGGTGAAGTCGTTTTTCCGGTACCCTGCGTTCTGGGGGCCAATCCCTCCTTGCTTGGGTACTATCGGCTCCTATACGGCCTGTCGCAGAAAGAGTTCTATTCCAAAGGGCCGTTTGGTCGATTCAAGTGCCTTGAAGAGAAGGGCGATCTCCCCGAACGCCTGACGCCGGACATAGCCTGCCTATGTCGCAGTCTGGCAGGAACCGGTGAGAAACTCATTGACGGGATCGACAGGTTGTCCCGCGACATTGTCGACGACCTGCAACTTCTAACCCTCGGGCCACAACTGCGCGGTAGCGAGAATACGCGGCTAGGAAAAGACGCGACGAGTCAGGTGTTCGACTTGGTTCATGCCATCGTCAAACCATATGTCGAGAAAGCAGACAACTGCAAGATTCACATTAAGAACGATTCGCGTCGAACCGTTCTTATCGAATTCGCCAGCGATCCGGATATCAGCATGACTGAGCAGACGGATTCTGGCGATCGCCTTTTGGTCGCGGTTGAGATCAAGGGGGGCACCGACGTGTCAAACATCCACAACCGCCTGGGTGAGGCAGAGAAGAGCCATCAGAAAGCCAGGGGAAAGGGCTTCTTCGAATTCTGGACGATTCTTCGCGTCGAGGTTGACGAGAAGACTGCGAAGAAGGAATCCCCCACGACTACCCGTTTCTTCCACTTGGACAAGATAGGGGTCCGCGCGTCCGAGCACCACAAGGAGTTCAAGGCGATGCTCAGTTCGGTGCTGAGCATTCAGGCCATCTGAGCGTGAATGTGGCTACTCGGAGGGAAGCTATGGGAATCTCCGTCTGACGGAAACAACTGTGACAATCCAACACAGTGACAC
>JAUVGW010000315.1 GCA_030593565.1 Phycisphaerae bacterium
CCCTTTTCCAGCAAGAAAGAGAACTACTGGATGCCGGTTGACCTGTATGTCGGAGGTGCGGAACATGCGGTGCTCCATCTTCTCTACAGCCGGTTCTGGCATAAAGTACTTTTTGACCTTGGGATTGTCTCTACCGATGAACCTTTTGTTCTCGCCCGACGTCGCCCAGTACCTCACGATCGCCCGCACATTGGCGGAAACGGGCCACTATCCGCCGGAACGGATGATGGGGCCGCCGGGCTTTCCGACGGTCATTGCGCCCTTCATGCTCCTCGGCGCGACGCCGTTCGCAGCTCTGCGCCTTTTCCTCGCGGCCTGCTGGGCGACCTCGGCCGTCCTGACGTACCTGCTCCACCGTCACGAACTCGGCGAGGCGCTGGGTTGGATCGCGGGGCTGTTCGTCGCCACGAGTCCCGTCCTGTTGACGTTGACGACGATCCCGCTGAACGAATCGGTATTCATGGTGATCGCCACGGCAGCCTTGCTGGTGATGGGCGCCTGGCGGAGACGGCCCGCCGCCGGCAACTGGGAAGTAGCCGTGGGCGGCTTGCTGGCGGGAGCGGCCTTCATGGTGCGATCCACCGCAATACTGCTGCTGCCCGTGATGGCGATCACATTATTGTGGCGTCGCGACCGGCCGATCCGGCGACGGCTACTATGGGCCGCCATATTCGCGGCATGTTCACTCGGCCCCGCCGGGCTGTGGCGCATACGGCAAAGCGCCTATCCACCGGGGGCGAACTACATGCAATCCTGGGCAACCGCACGACCCGCCGAAAACACGAGCGTCACCAGTCTCGCGCTGCAATGCGAGCGACTCGCGCGATTCGGCCCGTTGCGTTTGGAGGCAATCAAGGAAACCGTCCTGCCCAAGGAGCTTTGCTGGCGGGCCTACCATGCGCCCTTGGCATCACCCACCACCTGGCTGATCGGCGGCTTCTTCGTCGCGGTGGCATTGTGGCGCGCGGTGCGGCACAGGTGCCCGCTCGCCGCCTACGCGATCCTGACGCTGCTATTGCTGGCCTTCTGGCCGTGGGACGAAGGCGTACGGTTCGTAGCGCCGTTGATCCCGATCTTCGCGGCCTACCCGCTATGGGTCGGCCTGCGCTGCTGGCGTGGACAAATCGCGCGACACGGGCAAAGCGCGCAACATGGGCAAAACGTACGACATGGACAGAGCGCGCGACACGGACGCCGATTCGTCGTCGCGACCGTGCTGGGGCTGTTGGCGGCTGTCCACATCAGCGGGCTTGCGGTCGTGGTTTCCAGGATGCCGGCACAACGTGACAAGGCGATCATGCGCCTCGCGGCCATGCGCGAATTGGCTGATTGGCACAACACAAACACCACAGCCGAGGGCCGCGAGGACCCGTGGCTCGGCATCACCCCGCACCATCACAACGGCAAGACGCAACTACTGGGAGCCGCATACCTGGCACGACGCCCCGTACGCGTGATGGAAGCCGACGCCGAGGAATGCATAGCACTGTCGGATCACCCAGAAACGTGCGTGTTCGTTCACCAAGCCCGCGCCGACAACATCGCTATCGGCGCAGCGTTCATCCATATCACAACGATCGCGGAGTTCGAGGTGTTTCAACAGTGGCAAGACGCCGATCCACCCGCGTAGCCGCCCCCCAAAGCCCCCCGTTTAGCCGCGACCCGCCGGGGAGCGCGTGGACGGCACAGGCAATATCCGGCGCATAGCTGAGCCCACACGACGCTGGCTGTGAGACCTCGCCACACGGCTTGCCGTTTGGCGGCCACCGGAACGACTACGGCCTGGTAACTCCTCCCGCCCCACTCGGCTGTGTCGCGGCCGGCGAAACCACAATCGGCGGACGAGGCGGGACCGGCTGTCCCCGCTTCGGTCCGATCGAGAGGCTCTCCACCCGCCACGATTCGCCGACCTTGCGGAGTACGACCGAAAACAAGGCCTCCACCGGCACATTGAACGCCGGCGATGCCGCCAGCGACCGGGCCCGAATCAACTTCCCATACGCCGAGGCACCCTGGGCAGCGGACTCGCCACCCCCATCGGCCCGCGCCGCGGCAACCGATTCTTCGATCGCCGCCAACCGCGCCCGATCCTCGGGCCTGACCGCGACGACCGTGGCCCGTAGCGTTCCGGCGTTCGCCGGATTCTCGGACGCGACCTTCAGGCTGTCGTAGTCGAAGCCGTCGGAATAATAGGCCGCGATGGACACCCACGATTCCGTCAGAATCGTGACCGCGGCATCCTTCGTGATATCCTTGGGCACCGTTCCGCTTCGATCCTTCGATAGCGTGTTGAAAATTGCATCCTCCGCTGCCAGGCTTCGGACCGCTCCCATCGCGACGTCGTAGGCGGCCTTGTCGTCAGCGGTCGTCAATCCGCGTTCACGCGCCGACTGTGCCTCGCCGAGCACCCCCAGAAACGCGCGAACGACATCCGCCGGCGCGGCGTCCGCGGCAACGAGCGCGTCGCCCTCAGCAAAGCCAACTGCCTCCGACGGCAAATGACGCCGCTTGTCTTCGCAACCAGAAATGGCCGAGGCGACGACAAGAACGCCCCCCAACCAGCATCCCAACACAGTCTGTCGTTTTCGCATCATCGCGCGCAGTCTAGCGGTCAGCCCCCGGCATGGCAACGCTGGGTCCATGACAGATTCGGCGGGGCGCTTCAGTACCGCGAGATGTAGCGTCGGCCCCCCGTGGCCGACGTATGCGCGGAAGAACCCCTCAGTACTTCACGTCGGCCACGGGGGGCCGACGCTACATTCGGTGTCGCAGCCCGCCGAATCTGTCATGGACCCGGCAATGCTTGCGGCGGCAAAACACGGCTGCTAAACTCGACCGCGATTGGGGTACCCACATTGTCCATCATGACGAAAACAGCACGCAAATCATTAGAAACAGCCACGCGAAGAATCGGCGAACAGATCTTCGAACACGCCGAGGCCGCCGCGCCCTCCGTCTTCTCCATGGAATACTGGCAACAGTACGCGATGGACTTGCTGACCCAGGACAAAGATCTCAAGATGCGCCTGTTTCGGTTCGTCGAGGTCCTTCCATCGCTCCGAACCCGGCGCGCAGTGGCCCGACACTTGGCCGAATACCTGCAGCCCCGCATCGCTTCCGGCCCGCCGGTGCCGTTGCCGCTTCAGGTCGCCCTCTCCTACCGCCGAGACGATTCCCTGCTCGCATCACTGGTCGTCGACGCCACACGATTCGGCTGCGGGCTGATGGCGAACCAGTTCATCGCGGGATCCACACCACAGGAAGCCATCGCCACCATCGCCAAGCTGCGCCGTTGCGGCATGACCTTCACGCTCGACGTGCTCGGTGAGACGATCATCGCCGACCGCGTCGCCCGCGCCCATCAGGAGTCATACCTCCGCCTGATCACCGAACTCAGCCGCGAGGTCCCCACCTGGAGCCATGTGCCCCTCCTGGACGACGCGCCCTGGGGACCGCTGCCCCGCGTCAACATCTCGCTGAAACTGTCCGCGATCGTGACCAGCTTCACCGCGATCGATCCGGCCCGGACAATCGAGGCCGTCCTCGACCGCTTGCGCCCCATCCTGCGCGAGGCGCGCGACACGGGCTCCTTCCTCAACATCGATATCGAACACTATGCCGTCAAAGACCTGACGCTCGAAATATACAAACGTGTTCTTTCCGAACCGGAGTTTCGCGACTGGCCCGATTGCGGCATCGTCATTCAATGCTACATGCCCGAGGGCGAGCCCGACGTGGCCGACCTGATCGACTGGTCAAGACAACGCGGCGTGCCGACCACGATTCGGCTTGTCAAGGGTGCCTACTGGGATTCCGAGACGGCCAAGGCCGTATTGTTTGGCTGGCCAACGCCCCTGTTTACCCGAAAATGGGAGTCCGACGTGGCCTTCGAGTCCGTCGCCCGGTTGATGCTGGAAAACAGCGACATCATCCGCCCCACCTTCGCCAGTCACAACGTCCGCTCGATCGCCGCCGTCCTCGCCATGGAGCGCGCCCTCGACCTCCCGCCCAGAACCGTCGAACTGCAAATGCTCACCGGCATGGGCAATCCGCTCAAGCGCGCGATCGTCGCCATGAAGCAGCGGCTCCGCGTCTACGCTCCCTGTGGCGATCAGATGTCAGGCATGGCCTACTTCATTCGCCGCCTGATCGAAAACACTGCCAACGAGTCCTTCCTGCGACAGACCTTCAGCGAAAACACGCCCGTCCAGGCATTGCTCGAAGACCCCGCCGAGCACAACCACATCCCCGAAACCCCGCTCCCCAGGCCGTTCTTCCAGGACATTGAGGAGCCGGACGAAGACGTGAAAGCCAGCCCGATGATCCCGTTTGAAAACGAAGCCGACGTTGATTTCTCCCGCGCCGAAAACCGGCAGGCGATGGACGCCGCCCTGCAATCCGTACGTGGCCGGTTCGACCGAAAATACCCCGCCGTTGTAGATAACGCCCCAGTCGAGTCGGCCGATTGGCTCGAATCACGCGACCCGTCCAACCCCCGGCAAATCGTCGGGCGAACCGCCGTGTGTGACGCGGCGATAGCGGACCGGGCCGTCGCCGCCGCGAGGCGAGCCGCCGAGTCCTGGGCCGCCACCCCGCCGAACGACCGCGCCGCGATCCTCGACCGAGCCGCCAACCTGCTCCACGACCGCCGCTTCGAAACCGCCGCATGGATGGTTTACGAAGTCGGCAAGACTTGGCCCGAAGCGCAGGGCGATCTGATGGAAACGGTCGACTACCTACGCTTCTACGCTCGAGAAGCCAGACGCCTGTTCGCCCGCAACCGTCGCCGAGACTATCCCGCGGAAATGAATGAATACATCTACCACCCGCGAGGCGTCGTTGTCACCATCGGCCCGTTCTGTTTTCCGATGGCCCTGTTGACGGGCATGACGGCCGCCGCCCTCGTCACCGGCAACACCGTCATCGCAAAACCCGCCGGCACCGCATCCATCTGCGCCGCCAAGATGGTCGACACGCTGATCGAAGCGGGCCTGCCGCCCGGCGTCCTCAACTTCGTCCCGGGCCGGGGCAGCGATGTCGGCGAGTACCTCGTCAAGCACGCAGGCGTCGACATGGTCGCCTTCACGGGCTCGCGCAACATCGGCTGTCGGATCATCGAGCATGCCCGGCATATCGACGCAGGCCAAACTGCCTTCAAGCACGTCATCACCGACATGGGCGGCAGCAACGCCATCATCATCGACGACGACGCCGACATCGACGAGGCAGTACAAAACACGATCGCCTCGGCCTTCAGCTATTCCGGCCAGAAATGCACCGCCTGTTCACGGGCCATCGTCCTGACCGACGTCTACGACGACTTCCTCGCCAAGCTCACCGAGGCGACCGGCGGCATCACGCCCGCGCCGGCCGAGTTGCCCGGTACAACGGTCGGCCCATTGATCGACGCCGACGCCGTCCAGCGCGCCAGGCAGTTCGTCGATGCCGCCCAGCGCGAAGCCAGATGCGTCCTCGGCGGAGCCGATTCCAAACCCGACGCCGTAGCGTCCGACCCCCGTGTCGCCACCGTAGCGTCCGACCCCCGTGTCGGACGTGAAAGCAGTGCAGGCAAGCAGTCGTCGCAAGGCTACTTCTTCCCGCCGGTCATCTTCGCCGACGTAGCGCCCGAAGCCGCCGTCGCACAGGAGGAAATCATGGCGCCCGTCCTCGCCGTACTCCGCGCGAACACGTTCGAGCATGCCGTCGACATCGCCAACGGAACGCGCTACGCCTTAACCGGTGGCGTCTATTCCCGCAGCCCAAGCAACATCGAACTGGCCAAACGCCGCCTGCAAGTCGGCAACTTGTACATCAACCGGAGAATCACCGCCTCGCGCGTGGACCGGCAGCCGTTCGGCGGCTTCAAGATGTCCGGCATCGGCTCCAAAGCCGGCGGCCCCGACTACCTGCTGCATTTTATGGACCCTCGTTCGGTAACCGAGCAGCCCCTGAGTTAACAGATGAATTCAGGCCGAACGGAAGGCATTTTGAAACCCGTATTTAGAGCCTATCCCAATAACCCGCTCTATTACGGCCGGCTGCAAAGCCCGATGCCTGCGTTGTCGGCCAAAAACGTTCTCAACGTGGAGAAAACCACGCTTCCGAGCATTTTTGTCCTGCCG
>JAUVGW010000451.1 GCA_030593565.1 Phycisphaerae bacterium
CTTCGAGGGCGGCTGCTACGCGAAGGTCATCCGCCTGTCGGCCGAACACGAGCCGCAGATCCACACGACGACGCACAGCTTCGGCACGATCCTCGAAAACGTCGTGTGGGATCAGACCTCGCGCCGGATCGACCTGGACGACGACGCGCTGACCGAGAATACGCGGGCGTCATATCCCGTCAGCATGATTCCCAACCTCGTCGAGGACGGCTATGTCCGGTCGCACCCGAAGAACGTCATCTTCCTGACGTGCGACGCGTCGGGCGTGTTACCGCCGATCGCGAAGCTGGACCCAAACGAGGCGATTTATCACTTCATCAGCGGCTACACGGCCAAGATCGCGGGCACTGAGATCGGCCTGGGCATCGAGCCGCAGATCACGTTCAGCGCGTGCTTCGGCGCGCCGTTCATGGTGCATCATCCGTTCTTCTATGCGAAGCTGCTGGCCGGCAAGATGGCGAAGCATGGATGCGCGTGTTGGCTGGTGAACACGGGGTGGGTCGGCGGTCGGTTCGGCGTCGGCAAGCGAATCAGCATCCGCCACACACGCAACCTGCTGAACGCCGTCCTCGACGGCAAACTGGACAACGTCGAGTTTCGCCGCGATCGACTGTTCGGCTTCGGCGTACCTACGACGTGTCCCGAGGTGCCGGAAGACGTGCTGGAGCCGTCGAACGCGTGGGGCAACAAGGACGAGTACTGGAAGACCTACGACGCGTTGGTGGCGAGGTACATCGAAAACTTCAAGCTGTTTCGCGAAGGCTGCCCGGACGAAGTGGCCGCGGCCGGGCCGAAGCGGCTGTCGCAGGTGTGACGCCTCGCATCACTCCGTTGTGACGGCACCATGGCATCGGAGCCGGCTCGTGCCGAGCGTCAGAGCCGGCTCGTGTCGAGCCGGTCCGGGGCGACACGCCCCGGCTCCGATGGCGACACGCCCCGGCTCTGAATCCATGTCGGCGAGCATGACCCTACGGGCGAGGGCGAGGAGCGTGCCGCCGTGGCCGTCGGGCGACAGGCCGACGCGGTGGTTCTGATCGAGGATGATCCGTCCGTCGCGGTCGAAGGCAGGCATGACGCTTTGTTGGACGAAGGTCACGTCGTCGGGCGTGGTTCTTCGATCGATGACGGTGGGCGGCTCGATGGGGCCTGAGTCAGGTTGCCCCGCATCGTCGGTTGCCGCCAATCGCGCGAGTGAGGGCAATTCCGAGAAGTCGATCCTGTCCAGGTCGTCGAGGAGTTGCCGGCGTTGGAGTTCATCAAGCTCGCCCCCGAAAGCCAACAAATGGCTCTGATTGGGGGATTCGAGTATGCGGCGGAAAACTTCGAAGGAATCCCGGCGAGACGCCGGCGCTACCCTTGGCTGAGTCGTGCCCTGTGGCATGGGGTTTCCAGGTTGCGTATTCGCAGCGCCGATCGGGTCGGACTATGGACTCGCCCCCGGCATGGTCGATTTAAGGAAGGACCGCCAACGGTTCACGCGTGAATCGATGGCACCGTGGTCCATGTTGCCGACCGATGGTGGCCGACCACATGATGTGCCGTCAAGGCTGATATGAGCGGATGGACGATTGGGGCTGTGAATGTGAACTGGTCTGATCAACACGAAGACGGCCGACAGGGGCGTCGGCCGCTACACGAAGGCAAGGCGAGAGCGACCTCGCGGCGCCTGTTCCTGAAACGCACGCTCGCCATGGGGGCGGCTGCCCTGGTTTCTCGCTCCGCCTCGGTCTTGGGCGACGAGAGGTTCTTTGGGGGCTCGACACGCCCGACGACGAACGCGCTGCCGACGATCTCGCGTGTGGCGCACGTGGTTTCCGAGCGTGTGCTGCCGGTTCGGATCGTGCAGCCGGTGCTGTTGCGGGATTGCCTGGAACACGGGCTCTGTGCCGCGATGGGGGAACGAGATATACGAGATGCTTGGTATCGCGTTCTCGCACCGGATGATGTGATCCTGATCAAGTTCAACCAATCCGGGGCGGTCCGAATCGGCACGACGCCGGCCATGGTGAAGGAACTCGTGGGCTCCTTGAACCGGGCGGGGTGGGGGCCTGACAAAATGATGCTCCTGGAGGCGGGTACGGAGGCGGGGATCATCCGCAAGACTCGGCCGGTCGACCACCGTTGGCAAGGGAAAGAGGTAGCGTTCCGTACGGTCGGCAAGGACTCGTTCCTTGCTGCGGTGGAGGAGGCGACGGCCATCATCAACGTCCCGTTCCTCAAGACGCATCATCGGGCCACGATGACATGCTGTCTCAAGAATTTATCGCACGGCCTGATCCGGCATCCAGCACGCTTCCATGCCAACGGTTGCGATCCGGCGATCGGCGAGATTGCCGGATCACAGCCGATACGCGGCAAGGCACGACTTAATATTGTCAATGCATTGCGTGTCGTGTTTAATGGCGGACCTGAAGCTGCGGAGCAAGATACGCACGCGTCGGGGGCGTTGCTGATCGGGACGGATCCGGTGGCCTGCGATGCGGTCGGTTACGGCTTGCTGAACGAGATACGGTCCCTCCACGATCTGGGGCCGTTGGTGGCCGGAGCGCAGCTTCCTCGCCAACTGGTCACGGCCGGGAAATTGGGTCTGGGGACGATCGATTCAGGCCAAATAGATGTCCAGCGAATCACATTGTAGGTCGATGAGACATGGCGCTAGGATACCGGTTGGGTCCGGATACGGGCCCGATTCCCATCGGGGCTCCGAAAAAAAGGGGGTCTGTGGAGGTAAGGCGTTGGTGGATTGTATGTTGGTGGCGACACTACATAGCTTACGATTCCGCCATCAAGTGAATCAGCATCTAGTGCCATGATTCTTACTACGTTTTTCGAAGTCTTGAACGCATTTAAGCTGCCAATATTGTATGTTTCTTGTGTGACATCAGAGCTTATATGAACCTGGATGTTTTCCAATCTCTCAGTACCAGCAGTTACACTGTATGTTATGATGTATGTAATTGCATCTTGCTTGTTAGTGCTAGGCTTGTATTTTCTAATGTCAATTAGCTTAGATGTAGGAGTTGTTTCATCATGTGCATCTATGAGAGTGATGTCATGTTCTTCTTCTACATCAAAACT
>JAUVGW010000251.1 GCA_030593565.1 Phycisphaerae bacterium
TGGCAGCTTGCTGCCAGTGTCGGCACTGGCGGTCAAGCCGCCAGTGGCACCCAAAGTGAACCACTACCCTGGTTCGGGTATTGGTGGCGTTTGGGGAGCATCGGCGTTCCGCCGGCACGAAATCCTCGTTTTCGACCTACTGCTTTGTCACGCCTAAATCATCGGGTGGTACGGGCGTCCCGCCCGTGCGAAATCGGGCTGCCATGGTCTTGCACGGGCGAGACGCCCGTACCACCCAACCCGCATATTTAGGGCGTGACAAGGCACTACGTCCCGCCGGTACGGTTACTCATGTCGCAGCGCTTCGATCGGGTCCATGTCGGCAGCGCGTTTGGCTGGATAGAGGCCGAAGACCAGGCCGATGGTCATGCTGATGCCGACCGAGAGCACCACGCTGTGCGGCGTCACCACCGTTGGCATCCCGGCGAAGTGGGTGACGAGCCAGGGAATGATCAGGCCGATCGTAATTCCGATCAGGCCACCGATGGTAGACAGCACCATGGTCTCGATCAGGAACTGCATGATGATCTGTTTTCGCTTGGCACCGATCGCCCGGCGGATGCCGATTTCGCGGGTTCGTTCCGTCACCGAGGCCAACATGATGTTCATGATGCCGATGCCGCCGACCAGCAGGCTGATGCCGGCGATCGAGCCCAGCACGATGTTGAACGTTCGCTTGGTGGCCTCCGCCTCCCGCAGCAGGGCGAGCGGAACGCTGATACGGTAGTCTTTTTTCGCGTGGAACCGGGCCAACATGGCCTCGAGTCCGACGGCGACCGACTCGACGTGCTCCGTCGAGGCAACTTGCACGATCATCTGGTGGAGCTGGACCGACTCCCGCATGAAGGTCCCCGACGCTCGTAACGTGAAGACATCGCCATACCGCTCCCTTGCCACCTCGATCGGGATGTAGGCGTCGATTTGCTGATCGGGCGTCTGGACCGAGCTGCCTTGGCCGCCCTCGCTCTCGACAATGCCCACGACATCGTAGTATTGCCCGCCGATTCGGATGCTTTGGCCGATAGTCCGTTCGGTGGCGAGCAATCGCCGGGCGCCGTACTCGGTGAGGACCACGACACCGGACCGTTCCTGGGAGTCGATCAGGGTGAGCTGACGCCCCGCGATCATTGGGCGCTGGACCAGATCAAACCACTTGGGCGTCGTGCCGACCACCCGAAGGTCGAGCGTGCGGGAGCCGAGACGACCTTCCTGTCGGATCACCTTGACGGGAACGGTGTGTCGGATGGCCGAGAAGGTCTCCTTCGCTCGCTGCTGGTCCTCGTAGAGCAGTCCGTACACCTGCATCTGCCACGGGGAGCCGCGCCGCCCGCCGGCTTCGTCCGCGGCGGGCTTGATCGATGTGATGATGATGTTGGTACTGCCGAGCTTGCGGATTCGTTCGAGCGCGTCCTTGCTCGCGCCCTCGCCGACGGCCAACATCGCCACGACGCTGGCGACGCCGAAGACCACGCCCAGCATCGTCAGGAACGACCGCAGCTTGTGCAGCATCAGCGTTTTGACGCCGAGACGGATGTTTCGCATTGTCCGGAACTGGTTCATACAGCCGCTCCGTCGATGCGGTCAATCAGACCGTCGCGCAGATGAAGCTGGTGGCTCGCGTATGAGGCGAGGTCCGGCTCGTGTGTGACCATGATGATCGTCTTGCCCTGCGCGTTGAGTTCGGCGAGCAGGACCATGATTTGCTTGCTGGTCGTGGAGTCGAGATTGCCGGTCGGCTCGTCGGCCAGGAGGACGGCCGGGTCGTTGGCCAGGGCTCGAGCCACGGCGACGCGCTGCTGCTGACCGCCGGACAACTCCGTCGGGCGGTGATCCAGCCGATCACCAAGGCCCAGGCGGTCCGCGAGCTCGGCGGCCCGTTGCGCGCTCTCGGCCACCTCCCATCCGAGGTAATACAGGGGCAGCTCGATGTTCTCCCGGACGGTCAGTTGTGGGATCAGGTTGAAGCTCTGGAAGATGAAGCCCAGACGGCGCAGGCGGGATTCACTGAGCGCATCGTCATCGAGCGCGGCGACGTTTTGGCCTTCCAGCAGGTAGCGTCCGGATGTCGGGCGGTCCAGACAGCCGAGCACGTTGAGCATGGTACTCTTGCCGGAGCCGCTGGCCCCCATGATCGCCCAGAACTCGCCGCTGTGGAACGAGATGCTGACGCCCGCTAGGGCGTGGACACTCGCCACCCCCATCTCGTAGACCTTGGTGATGTCCCGAAGGTCCGCGACTGCATCGTCGCGCGTAGGTGCTTGCGGATCTTTCGTCGTGGACGTCTGCGCGTGTGTCACTCTCGCCTTCCGTCGCCGCCGCCTCGACTACCGCGCCCGTCCCGCATGCGTTTTCGCATGGCCTCTCGCTGCTCGGGTGACATGCTCTCGAACCGTTTTCGCATCTCCTCCCGCTGCTCCGGCGTCATGTTTCTGCCATGGCCGGCACCTTGCCGACCCTCGTCGGAACGAGGCGCCCGCGCATCGTCTTGTTTGGGTGGTCCCTCGGCGCCGGGTTTGGGCGGCGCCGCACGCTTCGATGCCTCGATCGACTTCTTCAAGTCCTTCATTTGGGCGCTGTCGGGTTCATCCTCCGGTTCCAGGGTGGAACTTGCCTCGAGGGGCGGCGCCAGCAGCACCTCATCGCCCTCCTCCAGTCCCGACAGGATGTGGACCACGCGATTGTTGTCGAGCCCGATCTTTACTGGCCGCTTCTCCGGCCCCTGCGCGCTCGGCACGTAGACCGTCGGCTGATGACCGATGCGCACGACGGCCTGGACAGGCACATACAACGCATCGTCCTGCTGATCGATGAATATCTCCGCTCGGCAGCTCATGCCGGTCCGAAGCTCCCGGTTCTTGCCGTCGATGTGGATTTCCGTGAGATAGACCTTCAGATCGGGGTTCATCCGCATGCTGTGGGCATTGGGCAGTGGTGCGATCTTCGCGACGCGGCCGACGTACGTTTTGCCCTTGACCGCATCCACAGTCAAGCGGACCGGCAAACCGACCCTGACCTTGTCCAGGTTGGATTCGTGGATTTGTACCTGCGCCATCATCGTGTCGGCGGTCGGCAGGTAGATCAGCTCCTCCCGTGGACGCACGCTACGCCCTTCGTCCAGCGGCTCGTCGTTGCCTCGCCATGAACTTTTGGCGGACGTGGCATAGACCACGAGCCCCGCCCGGGGCGCGTGGATCTTGGCGTTGGCGATCTGCCGTTCGATCTTCGCCTGCTTTTGCTTCTGTTGGCCGAACTCGGCTTCCGAGGCCTTCAGGTCCGCCTTGGCCTGCACGATGTCCGCGTTGGCTTTGATGTTGACGCGCTCCAGCGCCATCCTCGTCTGGTCCACATTGCTTTGGAGCTCCGCCAGCTTGCGTTTGGACGTGAAGTTCTTGAGCAGTTCCCGGGCGGCAACGGCCAACTTGTGGTCGAGCTTTGCGCGGTTGTGCGTCAAACGATCGGCTTCGTATTCATTATCAGAAATGTACTTCTCGCCGTGGAGCCTCTTGGACCAATCGAGTTTGTTGGCGGCCCGTTCGAGTTCCTCTTTTGCCAGCGTGATGCGAGACTCGGCCTCCATCACCTCCTGCGGGTATTGGCCATCCTTGTACTGCGTCACGTCTTCCTGCGCGAACTGATAATCCAGTTCCGCCTTGGCGATGTCGCTTTGGGTTTGGTTCTTTACGACCGCCAGATTCTCGCGGGCGCGGATGAAGGACGCCTCGGCATTCTGCACGCGGATCTGCTGGTCGACCAGATTGTCCTCCAGCTTGCCGGCGTCAAGCTCCACCAGCAGTGTGCCTTTCTCGACGAGCGTTCCCTCGGGGATCAAATAGGTGATCGTCGTCTGCCCTTCGACTTCGTTCTTGAGGATTTCCTGTTCGAGGGCCTGGATCGTGCCTGCTTCCGCGACGCTGATCGTGAGTGGCCCCCGCCGCGTGATATAGGTGGCCATGTCGGCTGCGGCCCCGTCAGCGCCTTTGGATCGGCCAAGAGCCGCAGCGCCGAGCGTCGCGCCCACCACAATGACGACTCCCAGCGAGATCAGGGGCAGCCGCAGTTTTAGCCATTTTTTCTGTTGGATCGTCATCGTTTGATGCCTCTATAGCATTTCACGATTGCCTGTGGCACAGGCGTCCCGCCTGGCTCTACACCGCCGAGACGGCGGTGCCACAGTGGAAGGCAGCCGCCGCCGTAGCACAGCGGGCACATTCAACCGTGAACTGATCAGAACCTACCGGTGGTTTCTGTGACGCCGATGGTCGCCAGCTCGCCGCCCACCGGCGCGAACCCTCCCTTATATAGTATAACGTAGTGGCTCAGGACTTATTCGCCTTCGGGACCGGGAGAATACTCCCGCCAGAGCCCTTTTTCGTCGACTTCGAGAAGCTCCAGGTCTCGCTGGAGGTTCAGTTCGCCGACGCGGTAGCTGACCCGGGCGGCCGTCAAGGCGTTTCTGGCGGAGATCAACGCCTCTTGAGCCTCCAGGACGTCCCGAATCTCGACACGGCCGGCCTCGAGGAACAGGTTGGTGCTCTCGACGCGCTTCTGGGCCACCGCAACCGCCTCGGTCTGGATTTGGAGGCCCTCACGGGATTCGAGCAGGCTTCGGAGGTTGTTCCGAACCGCGAGCTTGATCTGATCTTCGAGTGCCTGGACATCGCGAACCGCCTGCTCCAGGTTGATGAGGCTGTTGCGGTAGATGTTCCGCTCCGCGGTCCGTTCCATTGGCAAGTCCAATGTTAGCAATGTCGAATACGCGCCCTCGTCCAGATTGGGTCGTGAATCGAGAAGACCCGCCGACGCGAGCGTCCGGCGCTCGCCGACTGCCCCGGTTCCGAGCAACGTCAGGTCCGCGCGCAATTGGTCGGCCGCGACGGCCACCGTTCGCTGGGCGTCGAAGACACGGCCGATCTCCACACGTAGGTCCAGCCGGTTCGCCAGGGCAAGTCGGACGGCATCGCCCGGGTCCATCTCCAATGGGCCGGCGCCTTCGCGGCTCGGCTCCACGAGTGTCACCGGCGCATCAGCATCCGGCACCTCGGCCGGCGGTCGTAGCGGCCGACGCCCCTGTCGGCCGTCAACCTGCCCAGCCTCCTTCTCAACCGGTTGTGCCGCCGGCGAAACCGTCAGCCGATCGAGCTCCTCGCGGTCGAGCTCGATCTCGCAATCCGCCGGCAACCCAAGCGTCACCTTGTAGGCATCCAGCCGGCGGCCGAATGCCTCGCGCGCCGACACCCAACGGCTGCGAGCCCGGAGCTCGTCCTGTCGCGACTGATCCACCTGGATCTCCGGCAATTCGCCCGCTTGCGCAAGGCGGCCGGCACGCCGCGTCGACACGACGAGCCCGCGGTAGTTTTCTTCTGCGTTGTCGATTTGATCCAGCAGTTGCAGCACCGCCAGATAATCGGTGGCGACATCCACCGCGAAGGACCGCTTGAACCGCTCGAATTCATAGATCGCGTAGACCACGTTCCGCTCGGCCTGCGTCAGCGGTTCGGTCACGACAAACCGTCCCGATCCGCGCATCAGTGGAATCGTGATCGTCACATCAGCGAAAACGCCGCGTGAGTACAACCGCGAACGTGTCAGCAGCGATACGAGGTCCAGCCCGATCAGACCGGTGAAGCTCATTCCGTTCTTCAGACGCTGCGACAACCCCAGGACGCCGCCGTGCTCCACGCCGTTGATGGTCTGTTGGTCGGTGTTGCCTTCGTCGTCGATGGTCACTTCCGTTCCGGGGTCGGAGCTGAACATCGAATCGAGCACGCCCGTCCAGGTGCTCCGGAAGGCATCCCGCTCGAGGTCCAGCGCCAGCGCGGCTTGAAACACGCGTTCCTTCTGTGCCTGATACTCGCGGCTGTTGAGGGCGCCGATTTGCAGGGCGTCGACCAGCGGGAGATGAATGGGGTCGCCGGTCGGTAGTGTGGTCGGGGGGTTGCGGTCGGTCGTGTCCGTCAGGTAGTCGTCATCGGGCCATTGCTCGATCGGCGTGATGTCCCGTGTGCTGAGGGACGACGGCGCGGCGTGCGGCAGGTTCTGATCGAGCATCAATCGCCGTCGTAGTGTGTCCGCGGGCCGCTCGATGGTGAAGGCCTCGGTGCGGTCGAGGGCGCGACGTTGTGTGTCCTGGACGATCTTCATCGCCACACCGTCGGCCTCGCGCCGGTGGTCAGCGGGCGACCGACAAGCGGGCATCGACATGGCTGACATGCCCGCGAGGCATGTGTACAGAATCGCGCGTTTTACTGTTCGGTAGCCCATCGACGTGATCAGGCTCTTTTCTACAAGGGTGTCGGAAGATCCGCACCGAAGACAAGGCGATTCGTTAGCCGCCCGGCGTATCCGACCACAACGTCTTCAGCAGGTCAAAAAACAACTCTAACGTGAGATTCACAGTATTGGCCGCGACGTTGAGCCCTTCCAGAAGCAGCGGGTTGTCAGATTCACACCCGCCGGTCGAAAGCAACATCGCCGCCATCGCAAGGACCATCAGGCATGTCGCCTGGTGGCGTGATTGATGTTTCTGCATATCCGGGACTCCTTGAATTCGAGACGAGGCATTATACAAAGATGCCGCCATAGGAAACGCGCAGCCCTTGGAGCTTGTCGTAGTAACTAAAGCGTATTAAGAAACCCTGTAGCGTCCGACCCCCGCGCCGGACGACGACTAACCACCCTTGACGGCCGACCCCCCTGTCGGCCGAGCCCGTGAGCGGCGGTTTTACCGTACTCTACGGCCGACACG
Organism: Phycisphaerae bacterium; assembly: GCA_030593565.1. Classification (GTDB taxonomy): domain Bacteria; phylum Planctomycetota; class Phycisphaerae; order UBA1845; family UTPLA1; genus JAFGQA01. Next base: position 6,746 of record JAUVGW010000251.1, read on the forward strand.
GGGGTCGGCCGCTACAGTCCATGGGTGCAGCCGACTTTTGCCACGGGCTGCTAGGGTGTTGTCCACAGACACCCAAGGCAAGGGGGCACGGATGATGAGTATCGCGCGGCCTGCTCGAGAATTCAAGGGTCGTGTTCAAGATCCCCAAGATCCCGGCCTGGCGTCCACATTGTTGCGTCGTACCGATGTCGTTGGAGGAGCCGTACTTCCGGCGGTCGGTGAGTCGATTTACGTCGCCGCAGGTATAACAGACGACCGCGCCCTCCTCGTCGGTCCGGCAGATCATGTTGCCGACGTCGATTGTAGCCGTCGGGATCAGCGCGTCAGGGGCATACGGTCTCCAGCAAGCAGGTCACGAATTCTGACACGTCGGCCGCTTCGAAGGCGCCGCTTTCGTCGATGTCGGCGCAGATGCAGTCCGGCGCGCCGGGGTCGCCCCCGATGTGGCAACCCGAAAACGCCTGGATGTCGGCGCCGTTGACCGTGCCGTCGCCGGTGAGATCGCCTCGTATGCTGCAGGCAACCTCGCCGCAGTAGATGTCGTCGAGGCGAACCGCGTCGATGGCCCCTTCATTCTTCGAGTTGTTGGGAACATCCATAGCGCTGAACCGGACCATCACCTGGGACGTCAGCGTCACATAGTCATTGATGAAGATCGTCCGCGCCACCCATTCGTCCGTCGGGGGCGCTTCCGGATCCGTTTCCATCACGCGCTCGATCAAGGTCCAGTTTTCCCCGCCATCGTTGGATATCTCCACGTCAAGAGGATCACCATCATGATCGTCATTGAGCCACCATCGAGCGTAATTGAGCACCGGGTTGCTCGTCGCGCTCAGATCGATCATTGGTGAAATCAACCACGTCGGGCCATCGTCGACGTCTGCCTCGAAGGCGTTCTCGGTAAGGTAGCATTGGCCCGAACCGTCGTAATCGCTGAGCGGCGCGTAGTATCCAACACCAGGATCTGCGATGGGAACACCCCGGTTCCACGCGCCCTGCGTCAAGGTGGGATCATTCACGACCGTCCAACCCTGGTCCGTCTCG
>JAUVGW010000111.1 GCA_030593565.1 Phycisphaerae bacterium
TCGCGTAGGAATAACATGATCGATTGTGCCGCTTGGCTGGCCTGCCGGCTTGCCGTTTGGCGGATCAACCGTTTACGTTGTTCTTCCTGCTCGTGGGAGATTCCCATCTCGCACGCCCTTCTTGCAGGATTCCTAACCTGCATCCAATCCGTTTTGGCAGGTCGCGGGAAAGGATTCCCGCGGAAGTGGGTGCGAGAAAGGATTCGCGCACCAGCGTGGTCTTGCGCGACTCCTAATATGGCATTACAGCAATTCCGCCAGCTTTCGCTTCAGAATCTTGCCCGTCGGGCCGCGTGGAAGATCGTCGGCGATGACGACCTTCCGAGGAACCTTGTAGCCGGCGATCCGATCACGGCAGAAATCGCGGAGGGCCACCTCGGATACCTGCTGTCCGTCATGGAGCGTAACGAACGCCACGACGACCTCACCGCGCGACCGGTCGGCCCGACCGATGGCGGCCGCCTCGGCGACCGCGGGGTGCGCGGCAAGGGCCGACTCGATTTCGCGGGGGTACACGTTTTCACCCCCGACGATGATCATCTCCTTCTTGCGGCCCGTGATGGTGATGTAGCCGTCGGCATCGATCGAGCCCATGTCGCCGGACTTATACCAGCCGTCTGGTGTGATGACCTCGCGCGTCTCGGCCTCCTTGCGATAGTAGCCCCGCATGACGATCGGGCCGCGAATCCACAATTCGCCAATCTCGCCCGGCCCCAGCGAGTCGCCGCCGTCACTGAACGCCCGCACGTCCACGCCCGGTATCGGCTGCCCCACGGTACCCACGCGGTTGGACCACGGCACATTCAGGCTGACAACAGGAGCGGCCTCGGTCATGCCGTAGCCCTGCACGATCTCCACGCCGAAACGCTCCTTGAAATCCTGCATCACTTGATCGGCCAACGCCTCGCCCCCGCTGACGGCATATTCGATCGTGGCGAGATCATCCGTGCCGCCGCGTTTGCTGCGGAGCATGGCGGCGTACATGCTCGCGATCATCAACGTCACGCTAATTCGTTCCTTGCGGATCACGTCGATGACTCCGGCAGGAACGAACCGCGGGATGTAGTAGATCGACGCCCCCAGGGCCACGGGGACCAACAGCAAGGCCGTCAGGCCGAAGCTGTGAAACTGGGGCAGGACGCCGAGAAACCGATGATCCGCTCGCAGGCGGGCCTTCTCAATGCACGCGTCGACATCGTGCCGGAGATTCCCATATGTCTGGCAGACACCTTTCGGCAAGCCCGATGTGCCCGACGTGTACAACAACACCGCCAGATCGTCGTCGGTAACACGGGGCGTCGGGGGTCTCGGGCGCAGGTATTGCAGCACCATTTCGCGCTTCAACGGCAGGTCTTCGATGTACACAACCTTGACCGGCAGCGATTCGACTTGCTCGGCGAAATGCCTGATTGTGAAAACCGTGTCAATCTCGGCGTCGACCACGACCGCCGCCAGCTCGCCCGGCTGCAACAGGAAGTTCAGCGGCACCGCGACGCGACCGGCCCACAAGACGCCGTAGAACGTACCGGCAAACGCGCAGCACGACGGCATCATGATGCCGACGTGCTTGCAGGTTGTGGTCCTATCAACCTGACGGCGCATCACCGCGGCGAACCTCACCAGATTGCCGTAGCTCAGCGAACGGTACGGATCAGCCACGGCGGGCCGACCAGCGCCCTTCTCGGCCGCCGCAAGCAGTGTATCAACGATCACCGTCTGTTTTCCTCACCACCGAAGGATGTTCGGTCGAAATAGGGATTTGCACGCCAGGCAATCGACCATTGACGATTGGATGATTGTATCCGCTCGGTTCCGCCTCACACAGAAGATTTGTTTGGTCCGAGACGGGCCGTCCTCGGCCGCTGTGAGCCGGGCCGTCCTCGGCCCGGTCGACCGGGCGGAGGACCGCCCGGCTCACGAATTCGATTCCAGGTTGCTTCAGAAAAGCGAAATCAGCCCGCGCCGGTTGACTCGCAGCGTACGGTGATGTCATGCACTGCCGGCAGGAAGTAGTCGCGGGCGATGACGTCCCAGCTCATCTGTCGCGCCAAGTCGTAACCGCGGCGCACGAAGGCTGCCTTCTCGTCGAGCGTCGTGGGCAGTCGTTCCAGAATCTCGCCCGCTACGTCTCGGGCGGTGCGTTCGCATAACGCAGATCGGGACGCGCGGTCCAGGTCTTGACAGCCCTGAATCGTATCGGGGACGACATCTAGCTCGGTATAGTCGGCAATGATGATATTCGGGCTGCCATCCGGGCCGGCAGCCTTTCTGGCAAACGGCGCGCAGCCGCACACGCTGCTCATCACGCAGATCGAGCCGAAGGATAGTGCCTCGACCTGTGCGATGCCAAACGGTTCATAGATCGACTGTCCGAACTCGACATCACTGCCTTTGCGGATGTCCCAGAATTCCATGTCCGACGGCATCCGATCACCGCAGCTTTGCCGATCAAAGCCGAACTGATTGATGAACAGGACCTTGCAGTTTCGGCTCCGGGCGTTGAAGGCCTGCACCCCGGCATGGAACAGGGCCTCACCATCCGACATGTCGGGCGCGCCTTCGCGGTGCGCGACGGGCCAGTCCCACCAGCGTTCCATGTGCAGGATGTCCTCGCGACTGCGCGGACCGCCGATTTCCGTGGACAGCACGATCAAGACAGCCGTCATTCCGCTCTCCTGAAACGCCGTTTCGATGCCGGTCATCACGGAGATGTCGCGCCACAGGCCCTTGCTGGGGGCCATGCGCGTCACGTGCGTGAAGATATAATCCGGCCGGTGCCCCAACAGGGTCTCGACATAGTCTTGAAGGCGATTCTTGCTGCCCGCGGCCTGGTCGACGGTGATCTCGTGGGCCGGGATGCCGTTGTATGCCAGACGGATGTCGGCATCGTGCATTTGTGGCGACAGAAACCGCAATTCTTCCACGACCTGATCGCCGACGGCGAGCGTCACATCCAGATGCCGGCTCGCCTCGACCAGCGCGTGCCTAAAATAGCCGAACTGATCACCGAACACGTCGTTAATATGCAGGCCCTGCTCGGCGCTCTTGCGGAGCACGTTGTAGAACATCGCGTCATGACCGGGATGCTCCTCGACGATCTTCCTGACGGGCGAGACTTCGTGGGCATAGAACACCGTCTTCATGCCCCAGTCAGGATGCAGCTTCGCAGCCAATGCCGTCGGCATGCCCATGAACTCGTGCGCGACGATGACGCAATCGTCGCTCGGTTCCGCCGCCCCCAGTGCGCAGACCGCCGCGAGTCCCGGTTCGGCCAGCCGAACATATTGCTCATAATCCCAGCTATGATCGTAGCGACTGGACACGATGCCGAAAGCATCGTGCATCCCGGACTTGAGGACATCCACGGGATGGCTCGCCGCATGGTTGACGTCGATCAGGACGACCTCCGGTCGCTGCTCGGTGCCGGTCAGCGGATCCCGCAATAGCCGGTGCCCGTACACGATCTCGACGTGGTAACGATGTTGGATATCCTGGAACGCCCCCGCGAGCGGGTGATCCGTCCGTCCATCGATCGAAGAATACAGGACCTGCCCGCCCGGCCCCAAACGCCGGTCGCAGTCGCCCTCTCGTGAGAACAGGGGACACAGCAGGAGGGTGCGCCCCACGGCCTGGGCATACGGTGACGCCGTGATCAGCCCTTCGAGGACGGCACCAATGCCACCGATCTTATTCACGGCTTCGTGTGTGACATGAACAACGTTCAGCATAAGACGAACCCCCCTCGGGCAACCATTATCGGCCTGCCACCATCTCCACTCCGGGCCAAACATTGCTTCGGCAATCCGGTGCCTTATTCATTACAAATCACCGCGCCGTGTGGCGCGTGACATCACCCGCGTTGCGTACCGGATCAGAGCCCCGAGCGTAAGCGAGTGGGTCCGAAGACCAACGGTCTGTCCTAGAATACCCCGCGCTAACGCTTGGGGCTCTGATCCGCCCCACCGATAGTGTCACGAACCCCGGTGAGGAACGTTACGCCGTTCCGCCTTGCGGCATTCGACGAAGGACCGTATACATGATCGGACTATGATCACCTTCTCCCTGCAATCGGGCTCGAACGGCAACTCGATCTACGTCGAGGCCGGTGACGTTCGCCTTCTATTCGACGCGGGGATCAGCGGAATTCAGGCCGAGACGCGCATGGCATCGAAACGGCAGGACATCCGCGACTGCGACGCGGTCATCATCTCGCACGATCATTCCGACCACACGCGCTGCGCGGGCATCTTTCAGCGTAAGTTCGGCCTGCCGATCCATATCACGCAGCAGGCCTACCAAAGAATCCAGCGCTATATGGGGCTCGTGTCGGACGTCCGTATATTCAAGGGCGGGGATCGACTCCGATTCGGGGATGTAACCGTTCAGACGATTCCAACGCCCCATGATGGAGTCGATCCGGTGTGCTTCGTCGTCTCGCACGACGACAAGAAGCTCGGCATCTTCACGGATGTGGGGCATCCATTCGCGGGATTGAAAGCGGCACTCGCCGACGTCGACGCTGCCTACCTGGAAAGCAACTATGACCCCGACATGCTGCGAAACGGCTCCTATCCCGAGTTCCTGAAACGACGGATCGCCGGAACCGCCGGGCATTTGTCGAACGACGAAGCCGCCAGGCTGGCGAGTCACCACGTCACGGGCAAGCTGAAATGGGTGGCCGCCGCGCATCTCAGCCAGGAAAACAACCGACCCGATGCCGCCTTGCAGGCATACCATCGGCGCATCGGAGACACCTTGCCGGTCCATCTCACCTCCCGCCACGAAGCCAGCGACGTGTTCGAGGTCTGACACAAGAAAAAACCGAAACGTCGAAAACCGAAAGTCGAAATGTAGCGTCGCCCCCCCGTGGCCGACGTATGCGCGGAAAGACCGATCAGCATTTTACGTCGGTCGCGGGGGGGCGACGCTACATCTTACGGCACATAGCCCCCCGCGGAAGCGGGGGGTTCTTGAGCCCCAGACACATGGCTGAACCCCTCGCTCCCGCGAGGGGCTAGCACCGCTGACATGGGGAGGGTTGCCGCTTACAATGCCCCCATGCCAGTAGAAACACACGACATTCAGATCAGTACGCGCGGCAACGCCCAGGTCCTCGACCTTACGCCGCAGCTCGTCGACATTCTCAACAAGGCGGGCATCGCCAACGGCACGGCCACGCTGTTTGCCGTCGGCTCTACCGCGGGCATCACGACCACCGAGTTCGAGCCGGGGCTGGTCAATCGCGACCTGAAGCACTGCTTCGAACAGATCGCGCCCGAAAACGCCCGCTACCTTCACGAGGAAACCTGGCACGACGACAACGGGCACGCGCACGTCCGGGCGTCGCTGCTCGGGTCCGGTCTGACGGTGCCGATCGTGGACCGCCGCCCGACGCTGGGCACGTGGCAGCAGATCATCCTGATCGACTTCGACACCCGCCCGCGCGACCGGCGGGTCGTCGTGCAACTGATCGGCGAGTAAACGAAGCGGGGCGCTCAATTCGAACGTTTGGAGCAGATCCAAGGCGCCCGTAGCGTCCGACCCCCGTGTCGGACGTTGAAGATCAACGATTTCCACCGGCCGACAGGAGCGTCGGCTGCTACGAAAGCAGGCAAACCGACAGTCATGTAGGAGCAATGACGCATGTCTCCCGTTGATCATCCAAACGCGATCGGCCCCCAAGTTCGTGTGCTGCGAATCATCCTGTCGGCCCTGATCCTGGGCATCGTTATCTTCGCGGCGGTTTCCCACTTCGTTGTGCCCGCCGGCGGGGCCGATGCGGATGAAGACAAGATGCCCATCCTGACGTACGTCGGTCTCGCCTTCGGCATGAGCACCTTCGTCGCCGGGCACATGCTGAATATCGTGATCACGACCAGCGGACGACGGGCGATCGCCCGAAGCCGGCCGCATCAATCCCGGTCGGCGCCTGCGGAGGCAGTCTCAACCGACGGACTGCCCAGCGGCGACGACGCGGCGAATCTGTTCCGCGTTTACTTCGTCAAGACGTTGATATCGGCCGCCATTTTCGAGGGTGCGGCACTGTTCCTCGTCGTTGCCTACATGCTGGAACGCCACATGCTGAGCCTCGGTTTCGCAGCCCTCGCCACCATCGCCATCGCGGTCCTACTACCGACGCAAGATCGCGTGAGCCAGTGGATCGTGGAGCAACAGCGACTGATGGAGAACGAACGGATATCACAGCCAACGGGAGTTGGTGAGTGATGCTACGAAAAGCCCTTTGCCAGCCCTCTCAGCAGTGAATACTGCTCACTTGTCAATACGATCTTGTCGGCCGTTCTCAGCAGCATCCTCGCGTAGTAGGTATAACACTGAAGTAGCAAATCCGATCCCTTGCGAGGGCGGTCGGGATCGATTTGGGCAGCCGCATATGGATCGCCATGCGCCCATGCACTGAAATGTTTGTACCATAGGTCATACTCCACCACCCAATCGAACTGGTCGGAGGGCAGGCGCTCCACAACTTGCCTGAACTGCAAACCATGCCAGGACCGCCAAGGCGTCCCGTCTTTGCGCTGAAACTTAGGCAGGACACGTTCGTATTCTGCTTTAACCCGCACCTCGCCCTCACGGCGAAGTGGCGAAGACCTCATGTGATCGCCCATGATGCCCATGGCCTTTCCGAGAAAAGCCTGTTCTTCCTGATATCTGGTAATGTGCTCGAAGTCGAGATACTGCTGAGCGCGTTCTTCCGGTTGCTGCATCATGTACTCGAACTGGACCGACAGCTCAAACAGGGAACGTATGAATAGAGGGCCGGCGAACTCGCGGTGGAGTTTCACGAGTCCTGCCGCTGAGGCGACAAGCAGGTTTGCTTGGCCGATCATCCGTCGAGCGGCTCCCTTGGTCGCCTTCGTCCAACCGAGTTCTCCAAACCGTTCAAGTATGTGGGTCTCCGTCTCAATCATGCTCTCCCAGATCGTGCGATCCGCATCATCCAGCCACGGCGCAGTGATTCTGGTTTCGCTGAGGCTGACGTCGAAGTCGATTTGAAGTCGATCGAAGACGTCCAGGCGGCCGAGCAGGTTTGGCACGGTCTCGACCTCGGCGATAGCGTAGCGCACCTCGACCGGCGGCCAGTTATCTTCGAATCGTGTTGGGAGCTTATGCACAAAGGCGGTGGTCTGCGCACCGCCCACCCCTGTAAGATCGATCCGCTCGCCAGCCTCGAATGGAAGGCCGAGCAAGTCCGCGACGGATCGCCTCATCAGCGACACCGTCGCGCCAGAATCTATCTGAACCGCGAACGCCTGAAACCGGCCGTCCGAGCCCTGGATACTGACCTGTGCGAATGGAACCCAAACCTCGCCGAAGTGCTTCGTGGGGCGACGACGCCAGCTATAGACCGCCATAGATGACATCCGCTTCGTTGTCGACCGCTTCGAGAATGAAATCGACGTCCGGGACGGTGCGTCGAGCCTCCTCCGCCGCCTCGGTCGCCGTATCGCCGACGCCGATCACCTTCTGACCATGCACGGCGATCCATTTGCCCCGATACTCCTCGAAAAGCTCCTTGCTGTTTTCGATCAGGTAGTTGAAGTCCGTGGCCTGCATGGATCACCTCAACTTAATTATACAACGAAAACGGCAAAACCACAAGAATCAGCGGATTTGGGGTCAACAGCCCCGGCCGGCGGATGCGATGATTCCCACGAAACGAGGTTGCCGGCCTAGTCCATTCGGTCGAGCACTTCTTCCAGGCTGCGCCAGTGCGTGTCGTAGTGCTCGATGCCCACGTCCTCGATCCACCGGCGGACGGGCGTCTCGTCGTCGATCAATAGTTCAGGGTCCACAGAACGCACCGCCGCCAGGAAGCGATCTTCCGCCGCGCGCAACTCTGGCAGCAGCATCACGAACGACATGCGGCGGTTCTTCTTCAAAAGGGTTTCGTTGATGCCGTCGATGTCATAGTCCTTCTTGGGCTTCCCGGCCGCCAACAGGGGGATTTGGTCGGCCCCTTCGCCAGTCCAGAAAATGAAATGTGCAACCAAGTCCCGTACGTTCCACAGGTCGTTGACCAGATACCGTTCGGCTGAGCGATCGGTAAATCGCTCCAGGGCCTCCCGCATCTTCGTCATTCGCTTGCTGATTCGTTGTGCCAGTGCGTCTCGAACATCCATGGTTTACGACTCCCGCTATGGCGCGCGACCGCCGCGCATGGGCGTGTCTTCCGGCGGGCCCGGCAGGCCGCGGCGCGGGCGGTATCGCCGGCCGTCCATCAGGAATTTGACCCGTGACAAGGTGGCCTCGTCCACCATTTTTCGCAGGACCTGCTTGGCATCCCGGATGGCGGTCCGGCGCGTCATGTGGGTCAGGACGACGTGCTCGTTTTCCAGGTCGCGCAGCAGTCGGGCGATGTCGCGGATGTGCATGTGATATCCCGCCCGGGCGCGCCGCACGTGGGTCGGATCGAAGAAGGTGCATTCAAGCAGCAGGACCTTGGCCTTACGGACCATGTCCAACTCACTCCACGCGCCTTCGGCCGTGTCCCCAGGATAGGCGACTAGTGGGATTTCGACCGTGTACTCGATCTCGATGCCCTGCTTCTTGAGTTCCACAAGCTCGGGTCCGGTCCGATCTGAAAGCTCCGGCTTCAGTTTCCGGCGAACCTCGACGAGGCAGAAGCCCAGTGCCGGAACCCCGTGGTTCGGTGCGAACGTGCGAGCTTGGAGGCCACGGCGCAGCTCGTACGAATCGCCCGGCTCGAGCGGAACGATCTTGGCCGGCGAGACGTGGCCTTCGATCGCGCCCCAGACGCGCAGCAGATCGCGAATCGGGTCGGCCAGCGCCCTGGGCGTCAGCACGCAGCCCGGTGTGATGCCGATGAAGTTCCGCTGGCTGAAGTAGTAGGCCAGCCCTGCGGAGTGGTCCATGTGGCCGTGGCTCAGCAGGACGTGATCCACGGCGAGAATCTCGGCAGGCGCCTTGCCCACATCGAAACAGGCGTTGAGTTCCGGCGCGGCGATGACGGTTTCTTCGCCCGCCACGCTGAAGCCGATCAAGCGGATATCACCGAGCTGATGTTCGACGAGTTGCCTAGCCAATCGACAAGCCTGCCTTCGTGATCGCCATCCGCGCGCCGGGATGACTTGGTTTCACCATGCGACGAACAGGGTGGGGCAGTGTAATCGAGGTGACGCCGATCGAGTATTGCTTGTGGTTTGTTTTTTTCTTGACACGCAGGTTATGGGGGCGTAATGTCGCAGCCGCACTAGATGTTGGGGTGCGACCTGCCTCGACAGCGTGCTGTGACAAGACGATGCAATGTCCCTACTGCAAAGATCAGCGCCGAGACAAGGTCATCGACTCGCGCGCCACCGAGCGAGGCACGGTCATCCGACGGCGACGACAGTGCCTGGCGTGCAACAGGCGATACACGACCTATGAGCGTGTCGAGGAAACGAGCAAGCTCCTGGTGGTCAAGAAAGACGGGCGCCGCGTTCCGTACGAACGGGAAAAGCTGCTCGGCGGCCTGCAAGGGGCGAGTTGGAAGCGACCGATCAGCGTAGAAACGCTCGGTTCGCTGGTGGATGAAATCGAGGAGGAAGTCTTCAAGAATTTCGACCGCGAGGTGCCGAGCAAATACATCGGAAATGCGGTCGCGGTTCGGCTCCGCAAGCTGGACAAGGTGGCCTACCTTCGGTTCGCGAGCCTGTATCACGAGTTTGACGTCGTTGACGACTTCATCCAGGAAGCCAAGGACATCAAGGCCCAAGACCGGCGCGAGATCGCCGGGCAGCAGGACCTGTTTCATGACTAAGCGGTTTTCGGAAGACGAGACCATCCGTGTGTGCAAGCGCGACGGCAGCGACGAGCCGTTTAGCTTGGCGAAGCTAGCGGGCAGCATCCGCGAGGGTCTGGACGCCAGTGGTGAGGCCGCGGGGTTGGCCGGCAGCACTGCGGCGGGGCTGGCGGAGGCGGTGCATGATTACGTCGAGAAGTCGTCCGCGGACGATCCGGTGAAGACGGAGTTCCTGGCGGAGTTGGTCGAGCTTGTGTTGGCTCAGACCGGGCACACGGCGGCCAGCATGGCGTTCCAGCGGCATCGGTCGTTTCGGGACCGGCAGCGGCGTCGCGTGATGGTGGCGAATCCACGGCCGAGCGACGGCCGATTCGTTCGACGGCGATGGAATAAATCACACATCGTGCAGCACTTGAGGCGACAACACGGGCTCGACGCGCCGGTGTCAAGGATGATTGCCGGCCGCGTCGAGCAGCTTGTCTTTCAATGCGGTTTGAACGTGGTAACGGTGGGACTCGTGTACGAGATGATCAAGAGCGAGCTGTTGGCCTGGGGCTTGCTTCCCGGCGCGCTGGTGGTCAAGAAGACGCGGGCCTTTCGCCAGGTGCGGAAGAAGATCAAGGACAAGTCTGACACAACGTAGCGAGGATCGCGCTCTGGAAGAGCGCCACGGCGGAGCCTATCAAGGACGAGTTGCCAAGGACGCAGGCTCCGCCGACTTTCCAGGTCTGTCGCGAAACCCGGTCCCGTGACGAGCGCCACGGCTTGGGGCCACCATTTGGCGACAGGCCTTTTTTCTGCGCCGAGATCGCTCGACATCACGATGACGAAGCGAGCCGGGTCGTCCTCGATCCGGTACCGGGCGGAGGACCGCCCGGCTCACATCGGCCACCCGACAAGGAAGTCATCGACGGCCCCATGCCGACCGATAGAATGAGAGACTACAATCCAGTCGGAGGCACGTCCGTGTCAAATATCTTGCGACGACCGCTCATGTTGATCATTCGAGACGGCTGGGGGCACAATCCCGATCCGAAGTGGAACCACGCCAACGCGATCCATCTGGCGAAGACGCCGAATGATGATCGGTTCCGTGCGGCATTTGCCCACGGGCTGATCCACACAAGCGGCGAGGAGGTGGGATTGCCCGCCGGCGTGATGGGCAACAGCGAGGTCGGACACCAGAATATCGGCGCCGGCCGGATCGTCCATCAGGAGGTGATGCGGATCACGCGGGCGGTTCGGGACGGATTGTTCTTCGAGAATGCGAAGCTGTGCGAAGCGGTTGAGCACTGCAAGCGGACCGGCGGCAGCCTGCACCTGATGGGCCTGTGCAGCGACGCGGCGGTTCACTCGACGCTGGATCACGCATACGCGCTGATGGAATTGGCGAAGCGGCGGTCGCTGCCCGGCGACCGCGTGTTGTTCCACGCGTTCGGCGACGGCCGCGACACGTCGCCGGAGTCGGGCGTCGGGTTCATCCGGCAGGTCGAAACGAAGATCGGAGAGATCGGCGTCGGCCGCGTGGCAACGGTGGTCGGTCGCTTCTACGCGATGGACCGCGACAATCGCTGGAACCGGGTGGAAACGGCGTACCGCATGTTGGCGTTCGGGGAGGGCAGGCGCGTCGACACGGCAACGGCGGCGTTCGAGGACTACTACGCCGACCCGACCGGGTCGAACATGAAAGGCGACGAGTTCATCGTGCCGACGATCGTGGGCGAGCCGCGACCGATCCAGGCGGGCGATGCGATTGTCCTGTTCAACTTCCGCGGGGACCGGCCGCGCGAGATCACGCGGGCATTCACGTACGACACATTTCCGTTCGAGGTGGCCGGCGAGGACAACCAGAAGAAAACGCTCGGCTTCGACCGTGGCCCGAAGATCGAAAACCTGTACTACTGCACGCTGACGGAGTACGAAAAGGGGCTGCCCGTCCAAGTGGCATTTCCACGGCCGCCGAAGATGGAGAACATCTACGGTGCGTATGCCGAGTCCCTCGGCCTGAAGACGTTTCGCTGTGCGGAGACGGAGAAGTATCCGCACGTGACGTTTTTCTTCAACGACTATCACGACGAGCCGTTTGGGGGCGAGGATTGGCAGTTGATCGCGTCGCCTCGGGACGTGGAAACATATGACCAGAAGCCGGAGATGTCGGCACGGCCCGTCACGGAGGCGGTGTTGAAACGCATCGCCTCCGACAAGTACGACGTCATCATCGTCAACTACGCCAACGGCGACATGGTGGGGCACACGGGGAACATTCAGGCCGCGATCACGGCAATCGAGACGGTGGACGAGTGTGTCGGCAAGCTCGTGGATGCCGTGATGGCCAAGGGCGGATCGGCGATCGTGACGGCGGACCACGGCAACTGCGAGCAGATGATCAACCCTGAGACGAACGGCCCGCACACCGCGCATACGACGTACGACGTGCCGCTGATCGTCATCGATGACCAATTCAAGGGAGCGAAGCTGCGCGAAGGTGGGGCACTGGCCGGAGTGATGCCGACGCTGCTGGCCCTGGGCGGGATCGAGCAGCCGATGGAGATGGCGGGCTCGCCGTTACTCGATATGCACATCGCACCCACGGGGAGTGCATCCTAACAGTACAGGGCCTGTCGATTTGCTCGCGGCCCAAGGAAGGTAATGCGTGCCCTCCACCCGGCTGGTGCCGGCGCAGGATTGGCCCGCATCTGACAGGTTCCTGCCTTGCGGCCGGTCTGGGCGTGATCGAATCCACGTTGCAGTTTCACGCTCCCGAGTCCATGCCACAATCGGCGGCGGGCTGCCACTGGCAGCGGGGTGCCACTGGCAGCGGGGTGCCACTGGCAGCTTGCCTGCCAGTGTCCGTGTAGGGCGCTATCTGTTGAGGCACTGGCGGACAAGCCGCCAGTGGCACCCGTTGGACCCTTCGGAGCGATGCCGCCTGCACTGTCCAGGGCCCGCGCAGCCCAGGGCAATCGCAAGAATCGTACGGAACCCCCCCGCCCAGATGCCACTGGGTTTACGAGCCTGTTTGAGAAGCCCGATCAGAGCCGCCTTCTGTGAAGGCGGTGCGCCTGGACGATTGGAGGGCACCGCCTTCACAGACGGCGGCTCTGATCGGTTTCGTGCCTGTCAAACCGCCTTCAACAGACTCGCATCCCATGCGCGAGATCCATTCTTGCGATTGCCCTACCTCCTGCTTCCGGGTCCTTGCTTCTTGCTTGCGACGCCGGGGCCATTTCAGTACAATAACCCTGAAGGTCCGGTAAGTGGAAGCGGCCAAGTGACGGGCATCGCATCGAGGCACGACCATTCAACGGGCTCGATCGAACTATATGCGGTGTCCTCCAGTTCGTGAGTGGCCGCGAGCGATATGCGCACGGCAACGCGATGTGGCGATGTGCAGCAAGCCGGCGGGCAAGACAACATGGAACGACGCTGCCGGCGCCATTGAATGGCGCCGCGACACCTCGTGCAGAACATCAGCCGCCAATCGAGCCGGCCACGTTGATGCGTTACGACCGACGACGAATTGCAGTCCGCGACACCGCGCCATGTTCGCGATGGGGAGGCCAGTCGTTAGTCCGTTGTAGCGAAAGACGGTTCGAGCAACCACATCCAAACGGGATCGGAGAACATATGAGCACTTGCAGCCACAGATGGTCAATGGTGAACATCCAAAACGGATACCTCGTTGTCGAGGGTTGCCGTCAGTGCAAGGCACGCGCCTCATTCTTCTCGGCGGAGGCGTCGCCCCCGGTCGACGACTACCAGGACGGCGAGCACTACTGGACCTACCTGGGCAGCTCCCAGGCCGTCAAGTTCGATCTGGCCTGCGACGAGTGCGGCCAGGTCGTCGACCTGAAGACAATGATGGGCCTGATGCTGTCGACGTGCAACGAGCCGGATTGCGAGGTGGCGCGCATCGCCGCCGAAGGCGGCAGGGGCACCTGGGTGTACGTCGCCTTCTGTGCCGACAGTACCCACGCCTCCGGCAGATGCGTCAGTGACGAGGGCATCACCGCGCTGGGCGAGTATTTCAACGCGAACATCAACGACCCCAACAAGAAGATCGTGGTCGTCCCGTGCAGAAAGTGTAAGAACATCGACACCTGCGACGGCATCGTCATCGCCGATACCGGCCTCGTCGACATTTACTAGGACCAGACGCGACCGCTCGACTGAAATCCGGCGGACACCGCCGAGTCCAACGATAGAAGGGAAACAAGATGAAAATATCCGAACTCGTCGAAAAGGCAGGCCTCCGTTCCCTTACCGATTACAAAGACCAGGAGATTGCGGGCGTGTACATCTCCGACATGGTCTCCGACATCATCACCGGCGCAAAGGCTGACGGCATCCTCGTGACGCTGCAAACGCACAAGAGCCTGATCGCAGCGGCCAACCTGGTAGATGTCGCCGCTGTGGTGTTTGTCCGGGGGAAGAAACCCGCCGACGACGTCGTCCAACTTGCCAAGAAGGCGGGCATCGGTCTGTTCACGATCGATACCGACACCTGGTCGTTCGCGAAGAAGCTCAACGAACTCGGCATCAAATAGCGGCCGCCGCGCCCATCAGCAGCGCTGATCGCGCACGCTCAGCCGAGCATCGGCATTTGCGGGAGGATTCAGCCCGTGGCGAAAGATCGTCTCAGCAAGCTGAAGCAGGAGTTCAATGGGGAGCCGGCCGACCTGATCCCCGTTCTGCAAAGGGTGCAGAAGGCCGACGGCTATCTGTCCCGCGACGCGATTGCCCGCGTCTCGCGGTGGCTGAAAGTGTCCGAGCACGAGCTGTATGGCGTCGCCACGTTCTATGCGCAGTTCCGCTTCACCACGCCGGGCAGACACCACATCAAGGCATGCCTCGGCACCGCCTGCCATGTCCAGGGCGGCGAGCAGATGCTCGACGTCCTCCAGCGACGCCTCGACATCAAACCGGGCGAAACCACCGACGACGGGGAGTACGATCTCGAGCGCGTCGCGTGTCTTGGGTGCTGCGCCCTCGCTCCCGTCGTCACCATTGATGAAAAGACCTACGGCCAAATGTCCGTTCTGAAACTCCAGAGGTCATTGGATGAGCGCGAAAACATCGAGAGCGCGTCCTAAAGCGCGTGCGAGGTCGTCGTCTGCGACATCGCCGTCCCGACGGCGTGGACACAGGCGGGACGTCCGTGCCACAGAAACACCGGGACATGCACTGAAAGATCGCCGCAAGGTCGCGGAAAAACAGTGGGCGAAGCTCCAAGACGACACGCGCCCCGTCATCTACGTCGGTGCCGGTTCATGCGGCCGGGCGGCCGGCGCGACGGAGGTCATCGAGGCGATCGAGGCGCGGCTGAAGGAGAAAAAGGTCGGCGCCCGGATCATCGAGGTTGGCTGCATCGGCCCGTGCTACCTCGAGCCGCTCGTCGACATCAAGATGCCCGACCAGCCGCGCGTCAGCTATGCGAACGTCGAGCCCAAGCGTATTCCCAAGATCCTCGAAG
>JAUVGW010000043.1 GCA_030593565.1 Phycisphaerae bacterium
CGTCCGATGTGCCCAGCGGAGAGAACACACTGAGCTGTGGAAACGAGAACAGCTCCGTCCACTCCATGTGATGTTCCATCGGTTTGTACACTGCCACGTCCGGGGCCGCCAGAAAGACCGTCAGCGACACCGCGCCCAAGAGGGCGGGCGCGAAGAACACGACCCGCCGGCCGAGCGATCTCCTCCGGCCCAAAAGGTTCCACAGCTCAAACACGAGCACGACCAGCACCGAAACGATTACCAGCATAAAGAATTCAATAAAGGAACTCCAAAATGTGGCCCACAGAAAGACGGCGAACAGCAGGGCGCCGGTTCGGGTGAATTGCCGCCTGAGGTAGCACGTCACCAACACACCCAGTGCGCCGGCCCAGAAGCACGTGCCGATCAGGTGAATGTGCGCATGCGTCTTGAAAACGAAGTATGGACTGAGACCGAAACAGGCCCCGACGGCAAACGCGGCCGGGAAGGATACCGCCAAGGTCCTTCTGAGAAACAGAAAGTAACTCCACGCCCCCAGCACGACGAGCAGGATCACCATCAGGTTGTACCCACCCACCGGACCGATCACCCGGCCCACCGGCCAGGTCAGCAGTGTCGGTAGCAGCGCCTTGGTGTGGAAGACCAAGTTAGCACCGGTTGGCGGCAGCACCCAGTCGCAGTGCAAGATGCTTCCGCCGCCTGCGACGGCCTTTTGTATCCACCAGTATGCCCAAAGGAAGTTGAATGCATCGCTCTCGCCGGGCTGAATGAAGACATCGTCCGCCAGAATGTGTGTTGTCAGCCGCCGCAACAAGGGGAAGAAGAACACGATTCCAATGCAGAAATATCCCGCCAAGGCGACCGTCGAGGGATGCTTTGCAGTCCAGGAAAGGAATCCGACGGGTTTCTCGCTCGTCTTCGTCATGGGTGATTCAACGACAACGGCACTTGGCACGCCGCGGCTCCTCGCGACAATCCTATCCGCAAGGTTCCGCGCCTGCCACGTACCGGCTGATGACAGGAAGCGCAGCTCAGGGGGACGAGCCGAGGACGGCCCGGCTCGCTGAGCTTGACCCAGACCTCCACGCCGATCCCGCCCCGGCCGGGGCGGTGTCCGTTTCCTTGCGAGGCGCTTTGCGCCCATCTATACTGCGGATTGTATGTGTGCGGGAAACAGCGAGTTATTCGCGCGGGGTTTCGAGGAGTTAACCATGAAAGAACGTGGGTTCAACACGACGGCCATTCACGAGGGGCACGAGGATTTCTGCCCGGACGCGATGTCCACGCCCATCTACCAAACCGTCGCTTACCCATATACAGATGCCAAGGAGGCGGCTGCGATCTTCACCGGTGAGAAACCGGGATTCACCTATGGGCGGTGGGATAACCCGACGGTGCAGGTTTTCGAGAAACGTATGGCGGCGTTGGAGAGGACTGAGGCGGCGCTCGCGACGAGTTCCGGCATGGCCGCTATTTTGACGCTTTCGCATCATCTCCTCAAAGCCGGCGACGAATTCGTTTCTTCAAACCGCGTCTATGGCGGCACGTTTGGGCTGTTCGATCAAGGGCTCCGCGTGATGGGAGTCAAGGTGAATTGGGTCACTACCCCAGAATCACTGGACGCCTGGGAAGCCGCTATCACGCCGAGCACGAAGTTCCTGTTTGTGGAAAGCCCGAGTAATCCGGGGCTGTTCATCGGCGACTTGCCGGCGCTCTCGGCGCTGGCCAAGAAGCATGGGATCCCGCTGATAGCAGACAACACGATCTGCACGCCGGCGCTGCAGCTCCCTGCAACACTCGGAGCGACCCTCATCGTGCATTCGACGACGAAGTACATCTGCGGGAACGCATCGAGTCTGGGTGGGATCATCTGCGGCCCACGGGAGGTGGTCGAGGGAATCCGTCAAGGGTGCATGCGTTACCTCGGGCCGTCGATATCGCCGTTCAATGCCTGGCTGAATCTGAACGGTCTGGAGACCCTGTCGTTGAGGATGGAACGCCATTGCAGCAATACCATGGCCCTCGCACGTTTTCTTGAGAAGCACCCGCTGATCAGCGCGGTCAACTATCCCGGATTGGAATCCAACGTCTTCCACGCGGTCGGCAAGAAGCAGATGACAGGATTCAGCTCACTGATGTCGTTTGATATCAAGGGGACGTACGACGATGCCGTCAAGATCATCGATTCGCTCGAGCTGATGATCCATGCGACCCACCTCGGCACCGCCAAAACCATCGTGACGCATCCGGCCTCGACGACGCATTCGGCCATGGGGGAGGAGGAGATGAAGAAGGCGGGCATCTCCCCCGCAATGATCCGCATCTCCGTCGGGATCGAAGATGAAGCGGACATCATCGCGGATATCGAGCAGGCACTCGGGAAGGTCGACGGGTAGCAGGAGAAGGTGCGTCCTGGACGCACCCTACATGGTTCGGCGGCAGGAAGCGCAGCTCGAGGGACCGGGCCGGGGACGGCCCGGCTCGCTGATTTTGACCCAGTCGTGTGGCGAGCACGCCGGGGCGCGGTTATGGCAATCGGATGGCGCGAAAGCGTTCCAGCGTGATGCGCGGCGTGAGGTAGTCTTCGCCGACGGGTTCGTTGCGGCACAGATCGGTGCTGAGGTACTTCTTGTTGCTGTCGGGAAAGATGGTGACGACCGCCGCGTCGGCTCCCAGGCGTTCCAGGATCGCGGCCGCACCGAGGAAGTTGGCGCCGGAGGAGATGCCAACGGTGAGGCCGAGGCGGCTGCAAAGCGCCTGGGCCATCAGGATCGCGTCGCCATCCCAAGAGTCGACGACCTCATCCATCTCGTTCAGGTCGACGATGCTGGGGATGAATTCGTCTGAAATGCCCTGGATGCGATGGTCGCCGGCCTTGCAGCCCGTCCGTAGCGTGGGCGAATTGGCCGGCTCGAGCGGATGGATTTTGACCGCCGCGCCGTTGCGACGCAGGTATCGCCCCACGCCCATCACCGTTCCCCCAGTCCCCACGCCGGCCACGAACGCATCGGCCTCGACGCCGAACGTGGCCAGTTGGGCTTCGATCTCCGGTCCGGTGGATTCATAGTGCGCTGTGATATTGGCGGGATTGTCGAACTGGCGCGGCAGGAATACGTGCTCGTGCTCGCGGGCGTACTTCTCGCACAACGCAATGCTGCCAAGGAAACCGCCCTGCTCGGCCGACACGGGTATGATGTCGGCCCCGAGGCTCTGGATCAGTCGGACCCGCTCCTGGCTCATCCAGTTGGGCATGTAGATGCGAACGGCATGGCCGAGCGCCCGCCCGATCGCGGCGAAGGAGATGCCGGTGTTTCCGCTGGAGGCCTCGACGATCGTGTCGCCGCGCTCGAGGTCGCCGCTCTCATAGGCCCCGCGGAGAATATGCTCGGCCATGCGGTCCTTGACGCTGCCGGTCATGTTCTCCTGTTCGTACTTGGTGAACAGTCGGCGGGGCCGGCCGTCGAAGCGGTAATCGATTTGCATCATCGGCGTCTGGCCGATGAGTGGCGCGATGTCGTCGATGCTGGCACCGACGTCGGTTGGGCTGGGGTGTGTTCTGAACATGCGTGCGGCTCCTTCTTTACGCCACCGAAAGAAGGATAACATCACCGACGCGAATACGCCATCAGCGCTCAGTCGTGTAGGTCGGGGGACCGGGCCGAGGACGGCCCGGCTCGCTGATCTTGACCCAAACTCCGCGCTGATCACGCCGCAGGAGCGGTGTTTTGGTGTTCCCGTCGGCCGCAGGGGGCCGACGCTACTTCAGGGCGCGGTCGCAGGCTTGGGCGATGGGGGTCAGTTGTTCCATCAACGCGCGGAATCCGTCGAGGTCGAGGGATTGGCTGCCGTCGCTCCAGGCTTCCTTGGGCGAGCGGTGGACCTCGACGAGGAGGCCGTCGGCGCCGCAGGCGATGGCTGCCTTGCTCATTGGCGGGACGAGGTGCGTCCGGCCCGTACCGTGGGAGGGATCGACGATGATCGGCAGCGTCGAGCGACGCTTGATCTCGGGTACGATGGCGAGGGCGAGCGTGTTGCGGGCGTAGTCCTCGAATGTGCGGATGCCGCGTTCGCACAGGATGACGTTTCTATTGCCGGCCTGCATGATGTACTCGGCGGCCATCAGGTATTCTTCGAGCGTCGCGCTCCAGCCGCGTTTGAGCAGAATGGGTTTGTCCTGCTCTCCGACGGCAGCCAGCAACAGCGAACAGTGCATGTTGCGCGAGCCGACTTGGAGGACGTCCGCGTACTTCGCGACGAGTGGGACCTGGTCGCGGCACATGACCTCGGTCACGATGGCGAGGCCCGTTTCCTCGCGCGCGAGCGCGAGCATCTCGAGGCCGCGCTCCCCGAGGCCCTGGAATGAATAGGGCGATGTCCTTGGCTTGAAGGCCCCGCCGCGCAGGCCGACGGCGCCGGCCTCCTTGACCGCCGCTGCAATTTCGTTCAACTGTCCCTGCGATTCGACGCTGCACGGGCCCGCGATGATGCCGATCTTTCGACCGCCGATCGTGGCGCGAGATCCCAGCGGCACCTCGGACGTGCCTTCATGCGGCTGTCTGCCGCCGGCATGGATGGGCTCGGCGCGGTCCACGACTTTGTCAACCATGGCAGCGTTCTCGAGAACGGACCGGTCAAAGCGATCGCTGAGATTCATCACCTCGACAACTTTGTGGTCCGCCGAGTCAACGACACAACTGCTCGTCCCCATCGCGTTGAGGAGCTTGACGACACACCCAATGTCTTCATTCGTGCTTCGCGGGTTCATGACCACGATCATGATCCGCCTCCTCTCGTTAGGTCGAGACAGCGCTGCCCGCCGCGGCCGTCCCGTTCCCCATCCCCTGGCTCATGAACCAAACCGACGGCGCGAGACACTCGGCATTCTGCCTGGCGACCGTCCCATCGCACGGCGAAAGATCTGTTCTACCAAGGGCGGCCACACCTGTCCCGGTTGCGGGGCACTCCTCCAGACTCGGCGATCCGTGCCCAAGCGGATCAGACTGCGAGTCAGCCCTTCAACCACCACCCAAGGATACCGATTCCGACTTCCCATTGCAAGCAAACTCGACCGCAACCAGACTGTCACACAGGGCAATCGCAAGAATGGCGGATGTAGCGGCCGACCCCCGTGTCGGCCGTAGAACACCAACGGTTTCCGACGGCCGACACGGGGATCGGCCTCTATTCGAGCGCGCAAACCGCTGCAAAGACCACCGCCCGGCCATTCTTGCGATTGCCCTGGGCCAACAGCAAAGCACACCCCATAGGAAGACGGGCCGGGCGGCTGTGCGGCCGGCACCTTCTGGCGTATCATCGCGCACCGCCAGAATGGTCAGCCCGCGGGCCACTCGCCGGTGGATCGGCCGTATCTTCCTGGTCCGGCCCGCGGCCTTGTGGCGTTCCGGCAGGGCGGCTGTTCGGTGGTCGCCGACCACGGGTAGTCCAGACGCGCATTTCACAGCGAGGTAGACATGTCCGTTTTCGCTGCCGTCAATACGACCGTCGTCGCGGCGTCTTTTGCCGTTTACACGCTGGGGATCATTGGCATCGGGCTCTATTCGGCCAAGTTCGCTCGGCGAAGCGACGAAGACTACTTCCTGGCCGGGCGGTCGCTGGGCAGTTGGGTAGCCGCGCTCAGCGCGTCGGCGTCGAGCGAGTCGGGGTGGGTGACGCTGGGGCTGGTGGGCTGGGCGTTCACGACCGGGGTTGCCGCGTATTGGATCATCCCCGGCTGCCTGCTGGGATTTTTGTTCAACTGGTTCGTGATCGCCGGTCGAATGAGCGACCGGTCGAGGGAGCTGTCCGCGTTGACGCTTCCCGACTTCTTTGCGTTCAACTTCAAGGAGCGGTTGCCGCTGCTGCGGATCCTGTCAGTGATCGTCATCCTGGTCGCGATGCTGCTTTACGTCGCCGCACAGCTCGCCGCGGCCGGCAAGGCTTTTTCCGTAGGCTTCGGTGATCTGGATTACCGGATCGGCGTTCTGATCGGCGCCGGCGTGGTTCTGCTGTATACAGTTGCGGGAGGCTTCCGCGCCGTCTGCTGGACCGACTTTCTTCAGGCGCTGCTGATGGTCGGCACACTCGTCGTCTTTCCAATCTACCTGTTCGCCGTCAAAGGTGGCTATACCTACATCTTCGACGGGTTGGACGGCGCATTTGCCGGCCTGCAAAACGCGGAGGAGCTCGAGTTGCTGAACTCGGGGCAGTTCGAACGATCACCCGTCACCGGCCTGCTGAGCCCCACCTGGGGCAGGACAGGCGTCGCAGCCATCGGTTTCCTGATCGGCTCGCATGCGTTGGGCATCAACTTCGGATATCCCGGTCAGCCGCACGTTCTCGTCCGCTTCATGGCCCTCAAGGACCGACGCGCGGCGAGACTCGGCGGCATCATCTCCTCCGTCTGGGCCCTCCTCGTCTATTGGGGGGCCATCACGATCGGCCTGATGGCCCGTGCCCTGACGAGCACTGATAAGGTCGAATGGGGCATGAAAATGCTCGATTGGCCGACCCGTAGCACGTACGGTGAGTTGGGTCTCGTGCTGTCGGCGATGCACATGCTCCCCGGTGTCCTCGCAGGATTGGTCCTTGCCGCCGTCCTCGCCGCCATCTGCTCCACGGCCGACAGCCAACTCGTCGTCGCTGCCAGCTCCGCCGCGAACGATCTATACGCCCGCCTTTTCAGCAAGGCGAAGAAGCAATCGCACATGCTCGTCAACCGCCTGGTGGTCCTGGGTATCGGTCTCGGGGCCGTCGCGCTGGTCATCAACAAGGAGGTCAACGTCTACCAGTACGTCCTGACATACGGTTGGGCGATCCTGGGCGCCTCCTTTGGACCGCAGATCATCCTGCTATTGCTGTGGAAGCGAGCTTCGTACGCGGGCTGCATCGCCGGGATGTCCAGCGGTTTCGCCGTCGCCCTTATCTGGGGCATCATCCACACCGCTCCGAAGCCCCCGGACCCGGCCTTCATCGAGATCTACAACCTCCCCCTCGCGTTCGTCGCGGCGATGATCGTCAATGTTGTTGTCAGCCTGCTCGCGCCAGGCAGGCCCCGCGAGTCATAGCAGGCAGGGCCGACGATTCCGGCGCATCGTTTGCAGCATTGCGATGATCGGGATGACAAATAGTGGTGGCAGGACGCCGCACAGGATAGTGAAGTTGGCTTCCGGCGGGGTACAGGGAGGCTGGTCGTAATCCGTCGAGGCTTCGGTGACGACCCTGCCGTCGATCGCCGAGGCTGTCGGCAGGCCGAGGACGTGTAGTGACATGGCGGCGGCATCCATCACGTGGATTTGCTCACACAGAAGGCGGCCCGGTGCGATGCCGGGGCCATTGATGATGAATGGGATGAAACGGTCCTCGGGAATGTCGAGAAAGTGTGTGCCCCCGTGTCCGCCGTGGTCGGCCGTGACCATGACGACCGTCTCGTCATGGAGGTTTTCGGCATCGAGGGCATCGAGGATCCGCCCAATGGCGGTGTCGGTCGCCGTCACTGCCGCGAGGTAGTTGTCACTCATCCAGCCGTCGCGATGACCCGCGCCGTCCGGCGCGCCGAGGTGGACAAAGATCAGGTGCATGTCTTCGGCCTGTATGGCGGCGATGATCTCGTTCGTCAGTTCGTCCATGTCGCTGGTGATGCGCCACGCGCGGACGGCGCCCGCATCGAGCAGGTACGCGAGCTTGCCTTTACTCACGAAGAACCCGACGCCCAAGCCGGCTTCGGCGGCGACGTCGAAGATGGTGGTCGCCTCGACGCGGCCCGGGAGCGTCGTGTTCGCATAGACGCGATGACGGGCGGTGCGTTGGCCTGTCACCATTGACGTGTGGTTCGGCAGCGTGCTCGGCGGCATTTCGTTCAGGCAGGTCGCCTGATAGCTGCCGGCTGCGATCAATGCCAGCATAACGGAAGCATCCGCGGCATCGATGGCATCCGGGCGCAGACCGTCGACGCTGATCAGCAGGACACGGCGCTGTTGGCCGTCCTCGAATGCCCGTGCCGTCTCATTGGCGGCCAGGACGAGCAAGATCGCCCAGACGATGGGCACGACGAGCCTGTGTGATGTTCGCTCAAGCATCCCCGCGTGTCGGCCACGAGCCGATATGCCGCGGCTCATCATGATGGCAGATCCTCGTTCAGGAGGCTCGCCAGCAGATGGCTGTGGGTTTGTGGGAATCCGGCGAGGATCGGCAGGCTTTCGTCGTCGTATTTGGCCGGATCGACCGGCCAGATCGCACGGCCTTTGTGATCCGTCACGACGCCGCCGGCTTCCTCGATCAGCAATGATCCGGCCGCGATGTCCCACAGTTTGCATTCGGAAGCATAGACGGCATCCACCATGTCCGCCGCGACCCAGACCAAGTGCAGACACAACGAGCCGAGGTTACGCAGTTGATACCGTTCGAGCCAGGTTTGCAGCGCCAGCGGCATGCGTCGGCGATGGAGTGAAGCTATGGCGATGGTTGTGTCACCGTCGATATCTCGGCCGACCGTCGTTATTCGCTGGTCGCCGCACCACACGCCGCCTCCCACCGATGCGGAGTAGACACGGCCGGTCGTAGCGTCGTAGATCGCCCCGGCGACGGGTCGCCCTTCGCGCAGCACGCCGACTGACGTCGACCAGACGCCCACACCGCGGGCGAAGTTTCGCGTTCCGTCGATCGGGTCCACGATCCAGCAATACTCGCACGCCGCAACGGGCGCGTGCCGGTCGGGCTCAGGCACCGGCTCCTCCGTCAGAACGGCATGTTCCGGATAGTCGTCGGCGATAACGTCGAGGATGGTCGCCTGCGCGGCATGGTCGGCTTCTGTAACCGGCGAATCATCCGCCTTGCGCGACGCGGTCACGTTGCCGAAAAAACCGCGCGCGGTCCGCGCGCCCAGCTCAGTCAGACGACCTGCAACGATACGAAGTTCCGAAGGATCGATGGTGTTCATCTCGACATCGCCCATTGTCGCGATTCCGGGAACGCATTCAAGACCGCCAGCACCACGAGGTACTGGTGCATTTTGAATTGGGGAGCATCGGCCTCTGGCCGGTACGTAGCTCGAAAACGAGGATTTCGTACCGGCGGGACGCCGATGCTCCCCAAACGATACCAGTACCCACCACGAAGCGTAGCCTCGACAAAGACGAAGTACGCGTTGAACGGGGTGGCATGGGCAAATGTTCAGACGGGGTGGCATGGGCAAATGTTCAGACGGGGTGGCATGGGTTAGCGGAGCCGCGCTGAGCGGTGGAGCTTACCCGTGGGATTGGAACCTCGATGTGTTCCCACGGGTAACGAGTGGGGCACCCTGTGGGGTGCCCCACTCGTTACCCATGCCACCCCGGCTGTATGCCACCCCACCTGGCCGCCAAACACGAACAAGGTGGGGTCGTCACGAATGATCGGATGCGGAGTTGAGAACCGCGTCATTGTCATTTGGGAAGGCCGCCGCCGGCCGAAGCACGGTGATCCGGTTTTTCCCGCCCGCCTTGGCGAGATACAAGGCTTCATCCGCCAGATTCACTAGTGCAATCGCCTCGGCCGGATGATCCTGTTCGCGGCTTGCCATCCCGATGCTGAGCGACGCGATGCTTGCCACGGGAAGCTCCTCCATCAACGTGGAACGGAATTTCGCAAGCAATCGTTCGGCCGATGCGCGAGCGTCCGATGGTGATGTCCGGGGCAGCATCACGACAAACTCGTCGCCGCCGTAGCGAACCGCGACATCCGACTCGCGAATCGACTCGAGAATGACCCGCCCAGTCATTTGCAGCAAGCGATCGCCCATTTGGTGGCCGAGTGAATCATTGACACGCTTGAAGTTATCCAGATCCAGCATCATGCAGGTGATGTCCGATCCATACCGCTTCGCCTCCGAGAACAACCGCAGGAGCAGTTCGCTGAAATGTCGACGGTTATGCAGGCCCGTCAACGAATCACGCACAGCCAAGTCCTTTAACCGAGCGTTGGCCTCCTCGAGCGCCGTCGTCCGCTGCAATACGCGGTTTTCCAGTTCCGCATTCAGGGAGGCCCATTCGTTTTGGGACTTGGATAACTCGTCAGCCATCACGTTGAATGTCCGACCCAAGTCGCCGATCTCGTCGCGGCCTTTGACCGGGACGCGCGTGTCGAGATCCCCTCGTGCGAATGCCTTGACGGCGTCCGCCAACTTGTTGATCGGCCCTACCAAGTGTCGCACCACTTCGTAACCCAATGGGACCATGAGCAGCGTGATCCCCACTGCCAATCCAGCCACACTCCTGAACATCTCGGCAAGGCGTGTTTCAGCGGCGGCCATGCCGATGCCCAATCGTACAAAACCGATGGTCGACGCAGGTGTCGTGTCTTCGGGCGAGTGGCCCGGCAATCTGACCGGGTACACGACATCAACCAACGGTCCACCACCACCCTCGACCCTGAGCTGCGGCTGATTGATCGGCTCCACAGAAACCATCCGCGTATCCTCGAGGACGAGGTGTGTCATGTTGCCGGCGCCCTGCTGGTAGCCGGCGAGCATTTCACCCGCCACATCCGCAAATACGATGTACGTGATTTCGCCTTCGGGCACGAGGCCCTCGGCCATCTCGAGTAGTGCCCGCCGATCGCGTCGCTCGAAGGCCTCGGCCGTTGCGACGGACAAGGTCTTTGCCAAGTCGCGTGCATGACGCTTCGTCTGAGCCAGCGTGAATCGCGCCGATATGCGCAGATACATCGCCCCCGTCAAACCCGTTCCGGCCAAGACCACACATGACAGCAACAAAGTCGTGCGAAATTGCAGTCCAAACACACCTCGATAAAGCTGTTTAAGAAGCGGACGCACAAACGATACCCCCACGGTCGACGCTGGAAGCCCCTCCCAGGCGCAGCCTGTACACCTGCCTTGCAGTGGCCGGTACCCACACTAACCAATATCGTTCGTGCCGCCGGCCAACTTAACGAGCCAACCGGCGTCCTGCGTTGCATAGACCGAGAAAAATCGCTCCTTGCGAAGAAAGCTATTGAATCATCGCCCAAACGCGAGGAATCAAAGGCGTGACGGCGTCCGCGACCCATGCGGCGCACTGCGACTCCGAAACTCCCCCCGTGCCGCGGCTGACGCGAATGTGGCGTAGTCCTTCCGTATTTGACTGGCAGCATCGGATTTCCGTGGTGACGTGGACCCTCTTGAGGCCCCAAAACTATCACGGATTCAAAGCTCGCCTCGGTGGCCAGTAATGGGGGCCCGGCTAGCGATTATTCCTCAGACTGACAAAAATGTGGTTCGCGCAATTCCCGCGTGGTAGCCATCGCCCTATCTTCTGAAATAGCAAGCAATTATGGGAAGTCGTCCGACGTTCCGGCATGATTTGAACATTGCCGGGCAAAAATGGCTGGAGGTCTAAAGTTTTTCGCCATGTGATACCGATCGTGTAGTATGCCCACAACCCCTATTTTACCCAATTTAACATCGAAACAGCCTTATTGGTCATCTATGAGCAACCGGAAATCTTGGGGTGGGCAGCATTTGCGTTCGCGGGTTCGGCTGGAGGCCGGGTCGCTGGTCCAATAGTCCAATACGCGATCAGGTGGTCTTCGTCTGGAAGTCGAGGATCGGTCGCAGGCCGGCATGGTCTGTGGCTTCTGGTCGATCAGGGAGCGATGCACGATGCCAAAGCTGTTAAGTCAGTATCTTGATCCGCTATTGCGTGGCGAGCGCCGGATGTGCCGTGATTTAGTGACATCGGCACTCGAAAAGGGGGTGCAGCCCCGTGAAATGTACCAGGAGGTGATCTGGCCTGCGATGACACGGGTCGACGAACTGTATCGGGATGACCGTATCAACGCAGCGGAGGAACATATGGCGACGCGGATCAATCGCACGGTCGCGGATCATGTACAGAGCCGCATGGACCGCCGCCAGTCGCTGGGCAAGCGGATCGTGATCGGGTGTGCGTCGGGCGAGGCCGAGGAGTTCAGCGCCCAGATGTGTGCGGACCTGTTTGAGGCGGACGGTTGGGACGTCTATTTGCTTGGCGGGGGCGTGCCTCAAGACGAGATCGCATCGCTCGTGGGACAGTTGCAGCCGTCGATCTTGGTGATTGTCGGCAGCCAAGCGGGTGACGCGCCGGCGGTTCGCCAGTTGATCGATTACATCCACGAGATCAACGCGTGTCCGGAGATGAACATCATGGTGTCGGGCGGCGTGTTCAACCGGGCCGGCGAACTATGGAAGGAAGTCAAGGCCGACCTGTTTGCTGAAACGCCGGGGGAGGCGCTCGATGTGGCAGCACGTGCGGAACCGCGTCGTGCCGAGATCAGGTTGCCGGGCATGCCGAAGAAGCGGCGCCGCCGTCGCAAGCCACCGCTGCTGGCGCAGATGGAAGGCGTGCCGGCGAAGACAAAGAGCGCGGTGTGCTGACCCTGTTTCGTTTGGGAAAGCGCTCTTATGGCACCGGCGTTTCGCCGGTGGGATCACCGGCGAGACGCCGGTGCCACAGGCATCTTCGCGAGCTGCGAAGATTCTCAGCATCAGTAGTCAAGAGCCCCCGGCAAGAAGACCGGCTCGAGACGAGCCGGCTCGCTGGGCTCGGGCAGCAGCCGAAGGCCGCTTCGGCTCGATTGGCGTGATAACACCTGCTGCGGCTGGGCCGGAGTTCGGGTAGGATCGGGTGCTAAGCCACGGGGTACGGCGAAATGCAGGCAGTCGTTGTGGAATCCGGCAGGGCTATGGTTCGGGAGGTTGCGCCGCCGGTTCCGCAATCCGGCGAGGTCCTGATCAAGGTCCGGCTCGCCGGGATATGCGGGACTGATCTCGAGATTCTCCGCGGCTACGGTGGGTTTGAAGGCATTCTCGGACACGAATTCGTCGGCACTGTGGCCGAGGGGAAAACCGATCTGGCCGGCAAACGCGTCGTGGCCGAAATCAACTGCGTCTGTGGCCGCTGTGACCTGTGTACGAGCGGCTTGGCAAGCCATTGTCGCCGGCGGACGGTGGTGGGCATCAACGGCCGACCGGGCGTGTTCGCCGAATATGTCGCGGTGCCGGCGCGAAACTGCCTGGAAATCCCTGAGTCGATCAATGATGAGGAGGCGGTCTTTGCCGAGCCGTTGGCGGCGGCGTTTCAGATCATCCGACAGGTAAAGGTTGAGCGGCGGATGAAGGTCGCCGTGATCGGGACGGGACGATTGGGCTTGTTGGTCGCTCAGGTGTTGGCGACGACGGATTGTCGGCTGACGGCAATCGGGCGAAATCCGAAAACGTTGGCGCTGCTGGATCGGAAGCGCGTCCGGACATCGACCGTGCCGGAGCTGAAACTCCTCAACGAATACGATCTTGTGGTCGATTGCACCGGTTCACCCGAGGGACTGCCGTTGGCGATGAAACTGGTTCGGCCCCGCGGTACGATCGTGTTGAAGACCACGTGCCGCGGCGCGGGCGAGATCGACTGGACGCCGATCGTGGTGAACGAGGTGACGGTGCTCGGCAGCCGATGTGGCTCCTTCTCCGACGCGCTGAGCGCCTTGGCGAAGAAGCAAATCGACGTGGGCAGCATGATCACTCGGCGGATGCCACTTTCGGAGGGCCCCGAGGCGCTGGCCCTCGCCGCGAAGCCCGACGAGATCAAGATCATCCTGACAGTCGGGAAATGACTCAGGGGCGATGGCGTGGCGCTGACGACCGAGCCTTTTGAAGATACGAGCCTGCTGTTTTTCCCATTGCTTCGGAGGGTGGCGGGATTCGTCCATGCCGTCACGACGCGGCCGTGGAACATGGCGACACATCGGGGGCCACACACCGAACTTGCACTGGATCGGCGTAGGCGGCTTTGCGAACACCTGGGCCTGCCACCGGCGAACCTGACGGCTACGGAGCAGATCCATAGCGCGCATGTCCTTCGCGTGTTGCCCTCGGATGTGGGCGCCGGACGGGAGGGTCGCCATACGGCCATTCGTTTCGCCGATGGGCTGGTCTGCGACATTCCGCATGTTCCCATCATGATGTTCTCGGCCGACTGTCCAATCGTCGTCGCGGTCGATCCGCGACGTCGGGTATTCGGGGCCGCGCATGCGAGTTGGCGTGGGACGGTATCGCGGGTGGCCGGCGAGTTGATCCGGCAGTTGCGGCAGTCTTTTGAAGTCGATCCGGCCGACCTGTATGTCGGCATTTGTCCGTGTGCCGGACCGACGGCATATGAGGTGGGCGAAGACGTGTTTCGCGTCGCGGCGGCACGACTTGGAAAGGTCGACCGCTTCTTCCCGATGGTCGAATCGCGACGGTTCTTCGACCTGCGCACGGCAAACGTGGCGCAGCTCATCGAGGCGGGCGTTCGGGCGGATCACATCACAGTCGCGGGCGAATGCACGATCAGCGACGACCGGTTCTTCTCGCACCGGCGTGACGGGGCCGAAACGGGTCGATTCGCATTGGTGGCGGGATTCCGATGATCCGGCCGGGACGGCTATGGCAAGGTCAGTGTCGGTTTGGATGGTCGCAGCAATGAGCGTCGCGTCGGCCCCCTGTGGCCGACGTATATCCGGAGGAATCCCTCAGTACTTCCCGTCGGCCACGGGGGGCCGACGCTACGGTTGCGGCTCCGCCGCCTGTGCCACTTTTTGGTTGCGGTCGAAGGCCGCGCTATGGACAAACATTCGATTCACCGGCGACAGGTTGGCGTTGGAGGAGCGTTACGTGCTGGGCGGCGCGGCCAAGGATGGTCAAGTCGAAGGTCTTGGCGATCCAATCCAATGTTCGTTGCGAGTAAAAGGCCACGTGCGTGGGGTCTCGCGCGTACCACCAATCGTCAATCGTATCGGGGCCGTGATGGAATTGCGTCATGACGACCGCGTATCCGCCTGGACGCAGCAGGCCGACGATGCGTTTTAGCTCCACCTGCGGTTCGGCAAAATGCTCGAATGTCTCGACGGAGACGACAGCGTCGAACGGTCGCGACAAACCCGCATCCTTTGCGAAAAGCGGGTCATAGCCGATGGCTTCGTAACCCTCCTGCTTGAGTAGTTCGACGAGCACCGGCGCGGGGCCGCAGCCGTAGTCGAGGACACGGCGGATATCGACACCGTGCTGTCGTAGCATCTCGATCGGACGGAGAAGCATCTCGACGTAACCGGAATCCTCGATCGTGTTGTGGTGTTTGAGGTATCGAGCCCGCGCATCAGCCGATGACAAGTGCCAGCGCCTTGGCACAAAAACCAAATCACAATGGGGGCAATGCCGGAATTCTCGACGTTGGCCTGTTTGGATCGCTGATGTCGCGATCCCGCAAAGATGACACGGCTGATCTCCCATATGCCTGCCATCATAAGGCAGCCTCCGGAGCCCGGCAGCGTGTTCACGTGACAGGAGGGAGCCATCGAAAAAAAAGTTTGCAAAATCTTCACATTCAAAAGCCCCGGTATTTGGAGGGATCGGCCGCTTCACCTCGGGCAACTATCCATGTCACCGAGACTTGCGAACGAACTCGCAGTGCCACTGTTGTTTGGCCCCCCACCGTGCGTAAACGTCCGAGTTGCAGCACGTTACGAATATACCACATTTTGTAATGCTGAAGTTGACGGCCACAATATCTTGGGGTATTTACATTCCTGTCCTCAAGGGGACACCAGGAATCATCCGACAAGCATTCCGAGCGTCGGCGTTCGGGATGGGAGCCCTGGAATGGCCCCGAAGCCTCGCGGGGCTTGTCTGCGGAGGCGGGGCTTGGTGCCACGCGAGGCGACGGGCGCGGTCGGCAATTTCGCGAGCGGCCGCACATTCGGCAGGAGACGATCTGACAGGCTTTGTCCAGGGCGCTTTCACGTCCGGGCCGACCCAGTGGGTCAACCGTTGGACGGCAATCCAGCGATCAACACAAATACGGAAGTCTGGTGCGAACATGGTAACTGCCTCGAAGGAACGAGCTGTTTCAGTGGACAGGGATGTCACCTTACAAACAGATCACACAGATCACGCAGGCTGTGAGCTCACGGAAAACGCTGTTCGCGTCCTGAGAGCCCGATACCTCGAAAAGGACGAGACCGGTGAGTGTATCGAATCACCAGACGATCTTTTTGAACGCGTGGCCCACGTGATTTCCGATATTGAGGCGCGATACGGCGCGACCAAGAATTGCCGCATCGACTGGAAGACGCGATTCAAGCGGCTGATGACCTCGGGCCGCTTCATGCCCAATAGCCCCACGCTTATGAACGCGGGTCGGTCGATGGGCATGCTCAGCGCATGTTTCGTGTTGCCAGTGCCGGATTCGATCGACGGTATCTTCGACTCGATCAAACACACAGCGCTGATCCAGAAAGCCGGCGGCGGCACGGGCTTCGCGTTCGATTCGCTTCGCCCGACCGGCGACTACATCAAGTCGAGCGGCGGCACCACGAGCGGTCCGATCAGCTTTTGGCGTGCGTTCAGCGAGGCCACGAACGCGATCCAGCAGGGCGCCTTCCGGAGAGGGGCGAATATGGGGATGATGAATGTGCATCATCCCGACATCCTCAAGTTCCTGAATGCCAAGCAGGATCTGACGCAATTCACGAATTACAACATCTCGGTCAAGTTGACGGACGAATGGATGTCGGGATTCCTAAGCGATCCCGACGCGCCCCACCTGTGCAGGAACCCGCGCAATGACCGCGAGTTCTACCTGCCGAAACCAATCAGCATCAGCGACTACCGCATCACGGATCTGATCCCGGTCGAGGCATTCGACGGCAAGACGCCGGTGTACAGCCGCCGGGACCTGTGGGCCATCTTTATCCGCAATGCGTGGCAGACCGGTGAGCCGGGCGTCGTGTTCATCGACCGGATCAACGAGGCCAACCCCACGCCGCACGTCGGACGGATCGAGGCCACGAACCCGTGCGGCGAGCAACCGCTGCTGCCGTACGAGGCCTGTAATCTCGGCAGCATCAATCTCGGCCGGTTCGTGACTGATGGAGGCACGCCCGACGCCGATGTGGATTGGCCGTCGTTGCGGAAAGCGATTCGCGACTCGGTTCGCTTCCTGGACAACGTCATCGAGGCGAATTGCTATCCGCTTCCACAGATCGAGGACATCTGCCACGCCAACCGCAAGATCGGGCTGGGCGTGATGGGGTTCGCGGACGCGTTGTACATGCTGGGCGTCGCCTACAACTCGGAGGAAGGCATCGCGTGGGGCACGCGGTTCATGCAATTCATCAACGACGAGGCACACGACTACTCGGAGAAGCTCGCCCACGAACGGGGCAATTTCCCAAACTGGGCGAACAGTCATTGGGACACCCGGTACGACCGTCCCATGCGGAACAGTTGCACGACCACGGTGGCGCCGACGGGCACCATCAGTATCATCGCCGATTGTTCCGGCGGGATAGAGCCGATGTTCAGCCTGGCATTTACCCGGAACGTCCTTCACGGCCAGAATGAAGGCAAATCGCCGATGGTCGAGACAAACAAGACCTTCGAGCGCATTGCGCGTGAGAGGGGATTTTACAGCGAGGGTCTGATGGAACAGATTGCCAGGGATGGCACCCTCGCTCATATTGAGTCCATCCCTGAAGACGTCAAGCGTGTGTTTGTCTGTGCCCACGACATCGAGCCCGAGTGGCATGTCAAGATGCAGGCCGCCTTTCAGCGGCACTGCGATTCGTCCATCAGCAAGACGATCAACTTTCCCCACGAAGCCGACGAAGCGGATGTTGACAGGATTTACCGAATGGCTTACGAACTGCGGTGCAAGGGCGTCACGGTGTACCGTGACGGATGCCGAGCCGGTCAGCCCATGGCCCTGACCGAGTCCGACAAGAGGCACGAGGAAATGACCGTCAACAACAGCGCGCCGCGAGAACCCGTGACGGAAGCCCCCGCCACCGACAAGCCGAAGATTTCGACGGAGACCAATTTGTTCGGCGAGCGCATCACGGAGATCAAGCGGACCACGCCGGCGCTTGATCCCAAGGAACTGCCGTCGATTACCAGCGGCATTCGTGTCCGCCAGCAGACGCCGTTCGGCAACATGCACATTCAGATCACGGTGGATCCGCACGAGGAGCGGGAGTTGGAGGTCTTCGCGCAGCTCGGCAAGGGCGGCGATCTCGCCACGAGTGACCTCGAGGCGATCTGCCGCATGATCAGTTTGTGGCTGAGGTCCGGCGGCAGGTTGAACCACGTCATCAAGCAACTGTCGGGTATCGGCTCGTCGCTTCAGATTCCCACGCGGCACGGTCGGATTATGTCGTTGGGCGACGGCTTGGCCCACGCCTTGAAGCGTTATACGAGGGCGAAGGAGCGGCACGGCCTCGAGGCGTTGCTCCTCGGCCAGATCGCCCCGGAACAGATCGAAGAAATCGGCCCGGGGGGATCGACACGGAAGAATGGCAACGGCAACGGCGGCAGCGCTGCTGCCAACGACGGCGGTACGGACATCACTGTTGAGGCTGCCGGCAGGTTGGCGGAACCGCCACCGAGGACGATGTCCCCCCGCCATTCCTATCGGCTCAAGTGTCCCGAATGCGGGGGCGACCTGGATACGGGAGAAAACTGCGTGAAGTGCCACGGCTGTGGCTATTCTCACTGTTAAGGCGGTGGGGAAATAGGGGAGGTGTGTAGAATAGGGTCTTGAACCACTGTCTCGATCCGCTGGGGTCGAGATCAAGCGGTAGATGTCATTTGCGTGATATCATCAAAGGGGATGGGCTCGCCACACATGCTGGAGTCGATGGAAGCACGGCTTCTTTCCCCTCCGGAAAGCGCCGAGGAATCCCGAGTGGACCTCGACGCTTTCTTTTTGCGCGCGGCCGGAGGGCTGTGATAGTTTCTGCGGAGGAGCGATGAATGATCGAACAAACCCTCGAAAGAACCGAATAAACCTCCGACGGGCACGAATGAATCCCCGACAGGATCGAATGAACCCCCGGAGGGGGTGGCGGAATAGAGCCCAGGGCGAAGCGCAGCAAGCCCTGGGATCGCTACCACACTGGCATCTGAGCCCCCAACGGGGGTGATAGAACCGCACTCGTCTATGAGCCTCCCGGAAGAAATGCCGCGGATTCGAGTTTCCGTCGCCCCCATTCGGGGGCTCGTGTCGTTCGGTACGTTGACCCAGGGCTCGCTGCGCGTCGCCCTGGGCTTTAATCCATCGCCCCCGTTGGGGGCTTCCGTCGCCCGCTTCGCGGACTAAAACACCCGCCCGCCACAGTCCAAGACCGCCGAATCCGTCACGCACGCGCGTCAGGAC
The DNA here is from genome assembly GCA_030593565.1 of Phycisphaerae bacterium. Classification (GTDB taxonomy): domain Bacteria; phylum Planctomycetota; class Phycisphaerae; order UBA1845; family UTPLA1; genus JAFGQA01. Next base: position 19,173 of record JAUVGW010000043.1, read on the forward strand.
GCGGGTGTTGTCGAGCGCCGACACGCGCATGTCGGGGCGATAGAATGCCATACCGTCAACCCGATTTGACATGAGGCCCCGCCGAGATGCCCAACGCCAAGCAAGACATCGCACGCCTGCGCGAGGAGATCGAACGACACGATCGCCTGTACTACGTCGAAGGCAGAACGGAGATATCCGATCCCGCGTACGACGCGTTGTTCACACAGCTCAAGGCACTCGAGGCAGAACATCCCGAGCTGGTCACGCCCGACTCGCCGACGCAACGCGTCGGCGGCGAGCCGCTGGACGGTTTCGAGCACGTCGCGCATGCCGTGCCGATGCTGTCCATCGACAACACCTACAGCCCGGACGAGCTTCGCGAATTCGACGGCCGCGTGGCGAAAGGGCTGGCCGGCGAAGCGTACGAATACCTCGTCGATCCCAAGGTCGACGGCGTATCGGCCTCGTTGCGATACGAGGACGGCCTCCTGAGGCTCGGCGCGACGCGCGGCGACGGCAAGACCGGCGACGATATCACCCAAAACATCAAGACGATTGGGGCGATTCCGTTGCGATTGCACGGCCGCGACTGGCCGGAGGTCGTCGAAGTTCGCGGCGAGGTGTATTGGCCGCGAGATCGCTTCGACGCGTACAACAAGAAACGCGAGAAGGAGGGCGTTGAGCCATTCGCCAATCCGCGCAACGCCACGGCGGGCACGCTGAAATCACTCGATTCGGCCGCGATCGCCGACCGTGGACTGTCGTTCGTCGCGCACGGCTTCGGCGAGATCGTCGGCGCGGCATTCGAGACGGCCGCCGAGATGTTTCAGGCGTTTAAGCGATGGGGCATCCCTATCAGCACGGATGCCAAGGTGTGCAAGGACATAGAGGCGGTGATCCAATTCGTCGAGCGATGGGACGAGACTCGCAAGGCGATCGGCTACGAGACGGACGGCGTGGTCGCCAAAGTCAACCGACTGGAACAGCGCGACGCGCTCGGCGCGACGAGTCGCTATCCGCGGTGGTGCATCGCGTACAAGTACGCGGCCCAGCAGGCGGAAAGCGTGCTGCGGTCGGTAGACTTCCAGGTCGGCAAGCTCGGCACGATCACGCCGCGGGCCGTCATGGATCCCGTGCAGCTTTCCGGCACGACGGTCCGCCATGCCAGCCTGCACAATTTCGATCAGGTCGAACGGCTGGACGTTCGCATCGGCGATACGGTCGTCGTCGAGAAGGCCGGCGAGATCATCCCGCAGGTCGTCCGCGTCGTCACGGAGAAGCGGCCGAAGGGCGCGAAGAAGATCGCCCCACCGAAGCGCTGCCCCGTCTGCCGTGGCGACGTCACCAAGGACGAGGGGGGTGTGTATGTCCGTTGCATCAATCCGGCGTGCGAAGCACAGATCAAGGAGCGGCTCAAATACTACTGCGGTCGCGACCAGATGGACATCGAGGGTGCGGGCGATGTCCTGATCGACCAACTCGTGGACAAGGGCTACGTGCATCAATACGCCGACCTGTACCGTCTGGCCGAGCATCGAGGGGAGATGCTGGGGGACACACCGCCGGACGGACTGTTCGAGCCGTCAGAACGGAAGCTGGACCGCATGGGCGAGAAGTCCATCGACAACCTACTGGCGGCCATCGTGCGGAGCAAGAAGCAACCGCTGTCGCGCGTCTTGGCCGCGTTGAACATCCGTCATGTCGGCGGCGCGTCGGCGGAGTTGATCGCCGAGCGCTTCGGCACGATGCAGCACATCGCCGAGGCAACGGTCGAGGCGTTGCAGGAGGTCGACGGCGTCGGCCCGGAGATGGCCGAATCGGTCCGCGTGTTCTTCGATAGCGCTGCGGGGCGCGAGACGTGGGAGGCCCTGTACCGCGAGGACGTCAACATGACACAACCCGAGACGCGCCCGCGTGGCGCACGGCCGCTGGCCGGCAAGACGCTCGTCGTGACCGGCACGCTGGAGCACTTCGGGCGCAAGGAGATCGAGAAGCTGATCAAGGACCTTGGCGGCAAGACGGCCGGCAGCGTGAGCAAGAAGACCGACTACCTAGTGGTGGGCGAGAAGGCGGGCAGCAAGCTGGATAAGGCCGAGAAGCTGGGCGTGACGGTCTTGACCGAGGCGGAGTTTATCGAGTTGACAGAGGATTCCGAATAATAGCGAGCGCCAGCGTGGCGTCGGTCGCCAGTGCTCTGTTTAGCCGCGACCCACAGGGGAGCGCGTGGAGGCCGCGCTCCCCTGTGGGTCGCGGCTAAACAGAGCAACCTGATGGGGTGGCATGCAACGCCGTTAACTATCTGTGGCCTCGAACGCATTCAGCACCCCATGGATACGGTGGATTTCGTTGCGATTGAGCTTGCGCAACCGCGGGGGACTCGGCGGCGATTCGTTCTTCTTGTGTGGCCAGTCGC
>JAUVGW010000424.1 GCA_030593565.1 Phycisphaerae bacterium
TGGGGCACGATACGACCTTGCCCATTACGATGGATTTCATGGTGACCATCGGGGCAGCGGTTCGTCGGGGCGCCCCAGATGTATTCCTGATCGGCGACATGCCGTACTTGTCATTCAATGTGACGCCCGAAGACGCAATCCGCAATGCCGGGCGGTTTATGGCAGAGGCGGGTTGCGATGCGGTGAAGATCGAGGGGGACGCCCGGATGTGTGAGACGGTGCGTGCCATGGCTGCCGCGACGATTCCGGTCATGGCGCATCTTGGGCTTCGGCCGCAAGCGGTACACCAGTTCGGCGGCTACAAGACGCAGGGACGCAACGCGGGATCCGCCCGGCAGTTGATCGAAGATGCAAAGGCTTTGGAGGAAGCCGGCGCGTGCATGCTGCTTCTGGAGGCGATGCCGCCGGAGCCGGCCAGGGTGATATCCGAGTCGACAGCCCTGCCTGTAATCGGCTGCGGTGCCGGCCCGTTTTGCGATGGGCACGTCGTGGTGTTTCATGACATGGTAGGGCTGACCGAGGGGACCCCGCCGAGGTTCGTGCAGCAATACGCCGATTTGAGATCGACGATATCTGACGCCGTGAGGGCCTATTGCTCGGATATTTCTGCGAGGCGCTATCCGATAGATAGCCATTGTTACAAGATGGAGCCCGGTGCGGCCGGCGATTTAGGTCTTACCGAGCCTGTGGAGGCAGATGGCGCCTCTCATAACTCCTGACATTAACATGGGTTATGGTGCGGGCGTTGTTCGGCCATTCCTGCCGGGGAAACCGCTCAAGTACTTGGCTCGCCTGGACCGACGTGAGATCGCTTTCGGGTCATGGGATCGACGTATGATGCCCCGGTCGCGCCGGTGGTCGTCGTGATGGCCCGATAGTGTCGCGGGAGGGGGAATCAGTTTTTTGCGTGGGTCGGTGGAACTGGCTATGGCATTCGGCGTGCGATTCATGCTAGAATAAACACTGAAAGCATGCCGATGGATATGATACTGCACGCCCGGAATCGGCCTCGGGGGAATGGGGTCGCCTAACAGAGGACTGAGGAGAATCTCGGCTGATCGGAAGCGACGGGCCAGTGGGCGCTTAGCCCTGTTGTGGACTGTCACTGAGGTGCCGGTTTCCAGCAAAGGTTCCTCCCCAGCGTTGTGTTTTGGCTTATCATGCCTCCGTACCGCCTTGTTGCGAAGGCGATGAAGACAAGCAGAAGATTCCGAGGACCAAGAAAATGGGAAACACAACCAAGATCATTATTGCCGTCGTGCTGTTCGTCGTCGCGGGAGTTTTGTTCATCAAGTTTCAGAGCGGGGGAGAGACGTCGCGTTTGGCGGACGGCGCCAAGGAAACGTGGGTGTTCGTGTGCACTGATTGCGGCGAGCATTTCGAGATGAGCCGGGAAGAAGGCGTGGCGGCGCTCGAGGCAGCGCCCGTGCGGGAGAATCCCAATAAGCCTGGTGGCCAGCAGACGCGGGCGTCCCTGCGGCGGCAGGTCCTGCCGAAGTTAATCGCATGTCAGAAATGTGGAACGGAGGCGGCTGTTCGGGCGAAGAAGTGCGAAGATGGGGCGTATGTTCCGATGATCAAGCCCGACGGGACAAAAGGGGAATGCCCGTAGTGATATCAAGCCTGATGTATTTCTTTGGCTGAAACTCCAGGTCGGCGCGAAGAGGATGGCTTGAGTCAAGTGACAAGCAAGGAGATGGGAGTTCTCATTCGGCGTGGAGCCAGCAGGAGAAAAGGTATGAAAAGACGTGGTTTTACACTTATCGAGTTGTTGGTCGTGATCGCGATCATCGCGACGTTGATTTCGATTTTGCTGCCGGCGTTGACCGCGGCCAAGGAGAATGCCAGCATCGCGAAGTGCCTGGCGAATCTGAATACCATCGCCGCGACGGCGGGGATGTACATGGACGATGAGGGGCGGGCGGCCCTGCCGTGGCACCTGGGTGGTCGCTTGGGGGAATTCAACCCTGACTACGTTTCTGAGTTCGTCTACGGTGGATTTCAGACCTCGATCGATAATCCGGAGCACCCGAATGGCGATTGGTACTTATACCCGAATGAGCTCCGGCCGTTCAACAAGTACATCGCCCCAGGCATGACGGGCCGCACTATGTTGAAGTCATACGTCTGCCCGTCGGACAAGTCGAACACGACGCCGTTTGTCGGGTCACCAGGTGAACCACCGGTCACCGAGGATCGCTGGGGATCGTTCGAGATCAACGGCAACAGCTATCCGATCAACTGGTACTGGGATGAGATGTACGGGGGGGATGATTACACTCCCCTCCAGGACATGGATGCTATTGGCTCTCTGATGTTGAGCAAGAAGGTCGGTGGGGCGGCATCGCGGTTCATCATCTTCATGGAGAACACGATGAACTCCTACACGATGGATGCCCGGCCGCGGAGCGGAGACTTCGGCAAAAGCCCGCTCGAACATCTTGGCATGGGTTGGCACCGGAAGTTCTCGAAGTACTCGATGGGATTCCTCGACGGGCATGCCGAGTACCGATTCATCGACACGCGCTACACGGACCACACCAGCGCGACGACGTGGCCCGAGTTCTACTAGCTTCCTTGAGCCGCCCCACGATCGCGCGTGCGGTGGTGTTGGGCGTCGCGCCGGCCCCTGTATTGCAGTAAAGCGTGTTGCCGATAAGTTCGGCAGCACGCTTTTTCTTAATTGGCGCGGCTTAAGAAACCCTGTAGCGTCCGCCCCCCGTGTCGGACAGCGAATACCATCCACTCTTGACGGCCGACAGGGGCGTCGGCCGCTACATCATTCCTTAAACTGCTCTATCCCGAGCAAGCTTGGGGGGGCACTGGACCCGTAACCTCCGCGTAGGTCTTCGCTGTCTCCCACACGCGGATGCGCTTCAGCCTTGCGGGCGCGAGTTTGTCCCGAAGCAGATTCCAAATCGTTCGGGCGATGTTCTCGACCGACGGATTCAGCTCCGCGAATTCCGGCATGTCGGTGTTCAGGTGCTTGTGGTCGAAACGCTCGATCACCTCGCGGCGGACCGCCTCCTCGAATGCGGGCAACTCGACCACACGGCCGGTCGAATCGGCCGCCTCGCCGACCACGGTGACCTCGACGCGATAGTTGTGCCCGTGGCCGCTGGGGTTGTTGCACTTGCCGAAGACGCGCCGGTTCTCGTCATCCGACAACGACGCGACATGCAGCCGGTGGGAGGCCGAAAACTCGAAGCACTGCGTCAGTTCCACCATCGAAGCACCTCCCGCGACAATCGCATACGATAGATACGGTGTCGTCCACAACGCCAACGACTCGGCACGGCACCGCGCCGGCACGCGCGGCGAGACCGCATCCCAAATCGCCCGCAACAGGCATTCGCCCGTCAGCCCTACGCCCTCAGCCTCCAGCCGGTACGCCGCCGCCGGGATAGCCTGCCGCCGAAGCAGGTGGTCGAGGTCCTGGATGTTTACCAGATAGCCCGTCACCGGGTCCGGTATGCCTGACACGATGATTCGCAACACCAGATAGGGCGCGATCCCAACGGCCGACGGCCAACCGCCCCACGGGTTTGTCACCGGCAGCGCCCCCTCGAACCCGTCCGTCCCATGCGCCGCCCGCGCCCAATCCCGGTCGATGGAAAACCGAATCTCGCGCATCAGCCGCACGGTCCGCTCGCCATGGCCCTCCGCCGCGTTCGCTACCGTCGCCTGTTTGTCATTCGATACGGTCATGCTCGACGGAAGATTCTACGCCAACCCGCACGGCATCGCACCGCCCAGTGCACTGCCACACAGGAATCTGCGGGTAGCGTCGGCCCCCTGTGGCCGACGTAAAATGTGGAAAGGTTCCTCCTCGCATACGTCGGCCAC
>JAUVGW010000405.1 GCA_030593565.1 Phycisphaerae bacterium
TGGTTCGGTGGTGAATGGTACAAGCTGAACGAGCAGTCAATCACGTTCAGGCGTGCTGCTGACGATGATGACCATATCGAAGAGAGAGGTCGGTGGGATCAGGCAAGAGTGGTGGTCATAGGCGGAGAGCTCTGGGAGCCATGTCCGCATCTACTTGGGGACCTGAATTGCAGTGGCGCGGTAACTGAGTTGGACATCGAGCCGTTGGTGCTGGCGCTCGTCGACGCGGGGGCGTATGAGGCGGTCTATCCGGAATGTGACATCATGCACGCCGACTGCAACCACGACGGGGCAGTCAACGGATTGGACATCGAGGCGTTCGTGGAGATCCTAACTGGCGGCTAGGTGTGGCGGCAGAGCAACGCTTCGCGATGTCGCGTCGCTAGTGCGCAAAGCGTTAGTATGTCGGCACATGCACCGGTCATGATTGCGCGGTGTGGTCCTGCTACGATCCAAGCTCCCGCGTCTGGTGGGACTACGATCCGGGGAGCGATGTGTGGGAGATCACAGACCTCAACGAACTCGCAGCGCCCTCCTGCGGCACTCTCAGCATGGCGTGGGACATCAATGATGCCGGACAGGTGGTGGGGCATTGGGTCGTCGACGGGCAACCTCTGCCCCGTCTGTTCGTCATGGACCTTGAGGGCGAAACCAACTGCAACGGGGGCGGCACCCTCGACGCCTGCGATATTGCGCAGGGGGACAGCGAAGACTGCAACGGCAACGGCTACCCCGACGAGTGCGACATTGATGAGGGCTTCAGCGGAGATGACAACGGCAACGGCATCCCCAACGAGTGCCAGGGCGATATGAACTGCGATCGACTCTTGAATGGGCTGGACATCCAAGGGTTCGTCTGGGCGCTGATCGACCCGGTCAAGTACGCAAGTGAATACTCCGGCTGCAATATCCTCCACGGTGATATGGATGGCTACAACGATGTCGATATGGCTGATATTCCGCTCTTCATCGACGCCTTGTTGCTCGGTTTCTGACGGGAGCTCACCGGTGCTGACGGACAATCCGGGCCGTGCGGTTGTGGTGTGCTCCGGGCCGGTCGTGATTGATCGGCGTCGGGCGGTTGCGGCGGCTTAGTAGGTGGAAGACAGCACCCAACGAGAGGGATGCTTGGATGTGTGCCGCGGGTTGGGCGATATTTGTCCGGCCTGCGGTGCTTTCATGCGCACTTCCTTTTTGGGTGGCGGTGGGCTGAAGCCCACGGATTGCGATCCGTGGGCCTGGGGAGTGTCCTGTCAGCCAAGCGTCGAGGTAGGGGGACCGGGCCGAGGACGGCCCGGCTCGCTACTTGGGGGGGGGCAGTTTCAGGCGGACTTCGCAGCGGTCGGTGTCGGGTAGGGGGGTTACTTCGAAGCCGAGCTTGCGGATGAGGTTTAGCATCGCCTCGTTCTTGGATAAGACCTGGCCGACGATCTGAGGAGTGCCTCGGGTCTTGCAGTAGCGGATGATCTTGTGCATGAGCGTGGTGCCGAGGCCTGTTCGGCGGAGGCCGGGCTGGACCATGACGGCGAAGTCGGCCTTGGAGTTGTCCGGGTCGAAGATGGCTCGGACGACGGCGAGCGTTTCCTGTTCACCCTTGTCGTCCGGGGCCGTCGCGATGAAGGCCATCTCGCGGTCGTAGTCGATCTGCACCAGGCGCGCCATCTCCGACGGGGGAATATCGCGCGTGACGCCGAGGAGGCGGAAGTACAAGTCCTCCGGGCTGAGGCGACGCAGGAAGTCATCGTGTGCCGGCTGGTCTTCCGGGAGGATCGGTCGGACGAGCACCTCCCGCCCGGATGGCAGCGCCAAGGTCTCCTCCAGTTCTCGTGGGTATGGGCGAATCGCCATCCGCTTGGCCCCGGCGGCGGCGGGCATGACGCGCAGGCGTGCGTCCAGGGCCAGCACGCCCCGGTTGTCGGCGAACAGTGGGTTGATATCCAGTTCGACGATTTCGGGATGGTCGATGCAAAGTTGGGAGACCTGGATCAGGGTGAGGCATATGGCGTCGAAGTCGGCGGCTGGGCGGTTGCGATAGCCCTCGAGGAGCTTGACCACGCGCGTTCGGGAGATCAGATGGCGGGCGAGGCTCATGTTCAACGGCGGCAGGGCGACGGCGCGGTCGGCAATGACCTCGACGGCCGTGCCCCCGCGGCCGAACAGGATGACCGGTCCGAAGATCGAATCGGTGCTCATGCCGATGATTAACTCGTGTGCCTGCGGGCGGTGCGACATCTTCTGCACGGTGAAGCCTGTCAGCTTCGCATCGGGGACGGTCCTGGACATTCGGGCGAGCATCGCCTCGGCCACCCAGCGGACTTCTTCCGAGGTGCCGAGCCCCAGTGCCACGCCGCCGACATCCGACTTGTGAGTAATGTCGGGCGACAGGATTTTCAGCGCGACGGGCAGGCCGATGTCTTCGGCGAGGTCCGCCGCTTCGTCCGGCGTGGTGGCGACGCGGGTTTCGACGACGGGGATGCCGTAGGCCGCGAGCACGTCCTTCGCCTCGGCTTCGGTGAGTAGCTCGCGATTTTCCTGCAAGGCCTTGTTGATGACGGCCTTGACGACGTCGGCCTTGGGCGTGAAGTCCGTCGGCGCCGAGGGTGGGACCTGCGTCAGGATGTCCTGGTTACGCCGGTAGCTGACCATGTGCATGAACGCTCGCACGGCATTTTCGGGCGTGTCGTAGGTAGGGATATTGGCGCCGGCGAAGACGAGGCGGGCCTTGTCAGCAAACTCGCCGCCAAGCCAGCTCGTCAGGATCGGCAGGTCGGCCTCGCGGACGACGTTGACGATGGCGCGTGCGGAGGCCTCGGGCGGGGCGAGGGCGCTCGGTGCGTTCATGACAAGAATGGCGTCGACGCCCGGATCGGCGATCAGGATGTGCAGGGCCTGGACGTAGATGTCCGGCCCGGCGTCACCGATCATGTCGATGGGGTTTCCGTGTGACCAGGTGCCCGGCAGGATGTCGCTGAGCTTCCGCATGGTGTCGTCGGAGAGCGTGGCGAGTTGGCCGCCGTCTGCGACCAAGGCGTCTGTCGCGACGACGCCGGGGCCGCCGCCGTTTGTGAGGATGGCGAGTTTTTCGCCGTTGTACCGGCCCGCTGTACCGGCGAGACGCCGATGCTCCCCGAGCCGGTGATGAGGGACCGGGCCGGGGACGGCCCGGCTCGCTGGATGCTCGCCTTTTAGTGGCTTCGAGCGTGCGAGCGTTTCGACGGCGTCGAATAGCTCGTCCATGTCGAGCACGCGCAGGATGCCCGCGCGGCGAAGGGCCGCTTCGTAGACGTTGTCCGACCCGGCCAGCGCGGATGTGTGTGATGCGGCGGCTCGGGCGCCTTCGGCGAATCGGCCGGCTTTGATGGCCAGGATGGGCTTGTTGCGTGCGGCGGAGCGTGCGGCCGACATGAACTTGCGTGCCTCGTCGGCACCGAGCGATTCCATGTACAACAGAATGGCCGTGGTTTCCGGCGCGCTGCCGAGGTAATCCAGGACATCTCCGAAGTCGATGTCCGCGCAGTTACCGAGCGATATGAAGTGGGAGAACCCGATGCCGCGTGCGCGTGCCCAGTCGAGCGTGGCGGTGCAGAATGCGCCCGATTGTGAGACGAACGCCAGCGAGCCGGGCTGGATTTGTGCGTGGGAGAAGCTCGCGTTCATGCCGACGCCGGGAATCAACAGGCCGACACAGTTGGGGCCGAGGATTCGCACGGGGTGGGGCTTCGCGGCCGACAGCATGGCCTCCTGGATGGTCCGACCGTCTCGGTGTTTGACGTCGCCGAGGCCGGCGGTGATGACGACGGCGCCGTGGGTCCCACGTTTGCCGAGTTCGTCGATGATGTCGGGCACCGACGCGGGGCTGGTGCAAATGACGCCCAGATCGGGCGTGATGGGGAGGTTGGCGACGTTGGAGTAGGTCAGGACGCCGCAGACCGCCTCGTATTTGGGGTTGACGGGCATGATCGGGCCGACGAATCCTGATCGCAGCAGATTGCGCATGACGGTGCCGCCGACGCTTTTGGGGCTGTTGGACGCGCCGATGACGGCGATGGAAGTCGGCTTGAACAACGAATCAAGATAGCGGACGCTCATTCCGGGATGCCTTTCCGGTCAAGGGAGAAAAAAAGGGGTCAGGCTAGAATGCCATTAAGTTAAGGACCACCGCCATAAGTTATTTTACCACAAGCGTTTAGACGCGATTGCGCGTTCCAAGGCCTCCTGCCATGATGTTGATGGAAAAACGACATCACAAAAGGAGGCC
>JAUVGW010000011.1 GCA_030593565.1 Phycisphaerae bacterium
GCGGAACCTCTGGACACGGACAGACGAGGGCATCTTTGCAGACGGTTACCCCGCAACGGTGTCAGGGCACGGTGTGATGATGCTCAAAGTGGGCGTGCCCCGTTCGGACAGAGCCGGCGGAGGTTGAGCCACTTTACCAAAACCACTGTGGGGCCGGGTTTCAACCGGCGTTCATAGCGTGCCGTGCCATCAGTCTGCGCGCCGCGTGGCGATCACGTCCAGTTCTGCGACCGATGTCCACGCGTTGCCCGCCACTTCGGATTTCGCGATCAGGCGCAGGTAGCGGGCCGCGACCGGCACTTCGAATCTGACCCGTTGGAGTTCGGGGTGATCGGGGAAGCTGCCCGAGTTCACGGGAGATCCCCACGTCTTTGCGTCGCGGCTCACGTACAGGTCGTAGTCGGCGATCCGGCCGTGGGAACTGTCTTGCCGGGGCAGGTACGTGAAGCCGGCGAGCTCGTACGTCGCGCCGAGGTCGATCTGAAGTTCGTGCGGGTGCTTTGGCTCGCCGGCGCCCCACTGCGTGTGCCAATACGTGTTGGGGTTTCCGTCAATGGCCTTGCGAGCTTCTCCTTCGCCGGGGTGCTCGCTATCGGCGAAGACGACCTTCATCCGGTCGCGCGGGATGAGCAGGCTGACCGGACCGGGCACAAGACCGTTGCCGATCGCGACGGCCTTGACCGTGCCGCCATCGCCAAAAACGAAGCTGCCCGAATAGACCATGCCGTGCGTTAGCGGATCACTACCATCGGCTGTGTAGCGAATCTGCGCATAGGGATGATCGCAGGCCAACGTGACATGACCGTCATTGCCTCGCCGAATCCTGACAGGCGGCGCCACGGGCATGATCTTTCGCGCTGCTTCAGGGAGCGTTCCCATCGCCGGCGCGTATGGCCGAAGACTGAAAGTGAAGGTGACCGGCTGCGGCCTGAGCACGTACTTCGCCATCGGCGGCGGCCCACAGCTCGCCCCGCCGAGACCGTTCTGGGCGTAATCTAGGCACAGCACGACATCGTCGCGCTGTGGCAGTTCAACCGGATGTCGTGCCCGGGCCAGCTCCTCCGACGTGTAGTGCAGCGCCGTGACGGACATCGTCGAGGCCGCGACCACCAATAACCCGGAGCCGCCGTCACTGGTGAGTGCGGCCCAGCGCACGTCCTGCTTCGCGCCGGTCTCCTGAGTATCGACGTATGGTACGAACTGCTCGGCCACGGTCGAACGATACAACCCCACATCGGCGCTGCGCTTGCGGTCTGCGTAGTTCTCATGGGGGCCGCGGCCGAACCACGTGTAGTTCGTTAGCGCCGCGGGCAACGTCATCCGCACACCGACGCGCGGCAGGACATTGGGCGCTCCTTGCGATTCGATGCGATTGGCGACGTTAATGCAGCCGTTGCCCAGTACGGTCCAGGTTGTATGATGCTCGAAGAGGCACTCCCCCTTGCCACGTGCATCAACGATGGTCTCGATCTTGATCGCTCGCGGATCTGACCGGTCGATCTGGATCGATCTGACGGATCGCTCCAGGTCGTTGAGCTCGGCCGTCCACCACCCAGCAGCGCAGTACTTGTCGTTGTTAACCGGGGCGCGGAAGACATTGATCACCGGGCCGTTGAGCTTGCCGGGAACGTCACGAATGGCTGCTCGACCACCATACGTAAGTGAGGCGATCGTGCCGGTTGTTTTGCTGAAGATCACCTTGAGATCGCGGCCGGCGATGATGATCCGATCGCCGCGTTCCTCGCACGTCAGACCGGGCATCTGGTCCAGTGCCATCAGCGGTGCCGCGGGCACCTTGTAAGGCATCTCGAGTTGTCGCCAGGCGACTTCGTGACCCTTCGCAGCCCAGAGCGTATCTTCGGCGAGGTGAAAGCTGACGCGCAGGAAGTAGTCGGCGCCGGGCTCGAGCTTCGGTTGTCTGATCGGCAGCGCGACCTCGCGACTCTGTTGCGGCGGAATGTCTAGCTTTAGCAGTTCACCGGACTGGATCGGCGAAGTCGACGGGGGCTCATTCGATCCCGACGGCGACCCCATCACGCTCTACCTCGATCCACCCGGGCCTTATCTGCTAGGCACAACTGCCGTGACGCTCACCGTTACTGACGACAAAGGCGTATCCGACAGCTGTACGGCGACGATCACCGTCTATGATGGCCCGGATACCCCTCCGTTGATCACCTGTCCGGCCGATGTGGTGCTCGAACCAGGCACACTCAGTTGCGAAGTGGTCTACCACGGCCCGATGGCGTCTGCGACGGACGCCTGCGATCCAAATCCGGTCGTCACCAGCGACCCGCCGCTCCCGGCGACGTTTGCTACGATCGGTGACCATGTGGTCACCTTCACAGCCACCGACGCTTGCGGTAACGAGTCGACTTGCCAAATGATAATCACCGTAGCGCCGACGGCGTACTGTCTGAAGCGCGAAGCGATCGACGCGCTCGAAGTTCTGCTGGCGGTGGACACCGATGATGCGGACCTGATCGACGCGATCGGCTACCTGCACATGAGCCTGGGCGAAGATGACTCCCGCGCCGGCATGTCCGGCAGCGAAGTTGTCTGGGGCGATCCGAACCGTGTGGACGGCTGTCACGGCGGCTACAAGGGCGTCGATGTGTTCCAGTACGAGCAGGCGTCCTGCGACAAGCTCCAGGCCTACCTCGAAAACGGTGAGAATACCGGCTTCGGTTTCGGCACCGCGATCGAAGCGGTTCGCGAAGCACTTGCCGAAGCAGACAAGCTCCTGGCCGCGACGGCCATCGCCGACGCGATCGCCAACAGCGGCGATCCCGGTGAGATTGCCGTGGCGCTGGACCTCAAGGCCCAGGGCGACACGGCTACGGCACAGGGTGGCTGCGCGATCTGTGACGAGGCCCTGGACAAGTACGAGGAAGCCTGGGAGAAGGCCGTCCAAAGCTGGTGCAACAACTGACGCGAGGGATGCGCGGGCCGATCAGGCGAGGACTGCGCGGGGCCGATCGGGCCAGGACAGCAAGGAGCCGACATCGGTTGACTCCGGCAACTGCGCCAGAGATCAATGGGCCGAGCAGGGATGCTCGGCCCTTCGTCTCCACAGTCGCGCACGATCAATATCCAACGCGGCCAGCCCCATTGGTTTACTGGGCCCACAGTCGATCTGAGAGTTAATCGTCCACGTACGCCCCGTTCTGGGTGATCAGGTGCCAGTACTTGCGCCAGTCCGCTTCAGTCGTACGCGTTAGCTCTTTGTCGGCGAGTCTGGTCTGACGCAGAGCGAGGTTTCGATCGACGATGAGGGTCGCGCTGCCTGGGACGTCGGGCTGTTCGATGAACACTGAGAACCAGGGGTTGGTATCGTCACCCGGACCAAAGGGCGCATCCAAAACCAACGAGATATGTGGATGTTCACGGGTACTCGGCTCTGTGGCCTGTCCTCCTCCCGGGGAGACACCGTCCTCCTCCTCCGATGGCGGCAGGCCGACGAAGGCGTATGCGTGCAGCTTCGCCGGCGGGATGTCGACACAGTCGTTGTGCGGCGGACCAAGGCCATCCCTCTGGCTGATCATTTCTCTCGGATCGAGGATCATCATGACAGATACGGTGTCCCAATCCGTCAGCTTCTCAGGATCGTCGGGCCTTGGTTCATAGAACCCGTCCAGCTTGTTGTTCTTCCCGTGGGCGATGATGGCGGGCTGCCCCGAGCCAAAGAAGTCAGGCACCACCCACATGTTACTGATCTGTCCGAAGTGCCAGAACGACGCCTTGATTTCTCCCGTGCGCGGGTTGGTGATCGAGACCCGGGTGGGGTACTCGAAGCTGTCCTTGGCCACCACGATAATCTCATCGCCGGGTTCGTTGTCCACGTCGGCTGTTGCCAAGGAGCCGGACATCCACTGCGTCGACGGCTTGCAGTCAGGCCACTTTCTTCTTGAGGACAAATTCATGCTCCAGGTAGGATGGCCCTCGGCGTCGAAGGCGAAGAGCGAGTCCCCACTATCGAGCGGTTTGGCGATGCTGGCTACGATAGCCAGGCGACCCTTTCCGTCCAGGTCTGCCCGCACGACATCACTGATTTCCTGGGCCTCTGAAGCGAAAGTGTAAAACCGCCGCCATTTGGGGTCGTCGCCATAGCGCGCCTGTATGCTCAGGCGAGTGTCGGGATCGATTCGAACGTCTGTTATCTTCCCCCCGCCGGCCACGAGTCGTTGTGTGAGCCAGCCTGCTCCCACGATCAGCCCCAGCGCGATGAGCGCCGTGAGGATACGCCGGCGGGATCGGCGACGTTTCTCGCGTGACTCCACGTGCTGGCCGGCTTCCAGGGCCTCTATGGCTTCCGCTGCCGAGGCGAACCGATCTTCCGGCCGCTTGGCCATCAGGCGGAGGGCCAGACTCGCCAAGTGGGGGTCGGCTTCTTCGCTAATTGTCCTTGGGTCGGCAGGTTCATCGTGCAGAATCCGATGGATGACGGCCGATGGCGTGTCGGCCCGGAAAGGCGTGCGGCCTGTCAGCATCTCGTACAGTACGACGCCGGCAGAATACAGGTCCGCTCGATGATCGATGTCTTCGTCGCCGCGCGCCTGCTCGGGGCTCATGTACTCCGGCGTGCCAGGCGTCGAATTGGGCAGGGTGATCCGCGTTTCGGATACCGCCATCCGGGCGAGGCCGAAATCGGCAATCTTGAGAATCGACGATTGTAGATTGACGATTGACGATTGAACCTCGATCGTCGAAGCTGACGAAACAGAGCCGGGCCGTGTCGGCCCGGTGCCGCCGGCGGGGGTACCGGCATCACCGGCTTCGTTGACATCACCGGCTTCACGGGCTGCACCGGCTTCACAGAAGCCGGCTCTGATCGGTTTGTCTGTCCCGGATGCACCTGGGGGTTTGACCGCCCATCCGTCGATCAGGATGTTCGCGGGTTTGATGTCGCGATGCACCAAACCCGCCTTGTGTGCGGCGGCGAGGCCGAGCAGCACGTCGCGGAACAACCGCCGGATTGTTTCGGTCGGTAGCGGGGCTTGCTCGTGGATCACATCGGCGAGCGTTGGGCCTTCGATGTATTCCATTGCGATATAGTTGACGCCGTGCAACTCGCCGACCGCGTGAACGGTCACGATGTTTGGGTGACGCAGCATCGCGGCCGCCTTTGCTTCACGAGTAAACCGCTGAAGTGATGCCTTGTCGTCGGCCAGTTCGGGGCGGAGGATTTTGAGCGCGACCGTGCGGTTGAGGCTTTCCTCGTGGGCCTTGAGGACGATGCCCATCCCACCCCGGCCGAGGAAGCCGACCGTCTTGTATTCGCCCAGGGTTGCCTGGTAGGCAGGGTCGTCGGATTCTCGCAGTACGCCGTCGGCGACCAGCCGCTTGATCCGGTCGCCCTCGGACCGCAGGTCCCCGAGCATTTCCAGGTAGGGTCTCAGGTCATCAGCAAGATCGGGATGTGCGGCGAGCAATTCCTCCTGCGAAACCGGTTCGCCGCGCGCCCGGCGATCATGGAAGTCATTCAGGATGCGGCCGATCCGCTCGTCCCGAGATGGTGATTTGGGAGTGTTTGGCTCGCTCACGTTTTCCCCGGCCGATTGGCGTCGGATTCCTGTTCTTCACCATACAGAGTACCCGAAAAGCGACGGCGATTCACGTCCCTCACGCGGGGCGATCAGGTGTGGACGCCAGATGGGTTAGGCGCCGTTGTGCCGCCCCATCTGCGGGGATATCCCAGGACCGCGACCAGGGCGGAAAATGGCCGTCGATTCAAGCGTTAGATTCGGCCGTGGATGGGAATCGTGTATCGGAGAGAGTTCACCGCCTGCGTCGAGAATGCCATATGGAGTCCGATGCCAAAATCCTGCTCGTCGGCAGCCACGCGATCCTGATGGGGTCCATCGCTGCCCGCCTGGAATACGAGTTTCATTGCACGGTGGTCGGTTTGGTAGCCACGCCGCCGGAAGCCGTCGAGATGCTCGCGGAGCAAGCCGCAGACATCGTCTTGATCGACGCGGATGAAGAAGGGGCCAATGGGGATGACCATGTCGCCGTGTTATGTGCTGCTTGCCCCGACGTCTGCGTCATCCTGATCAGCACGACGATCGACGACGCCAACGTTGCGCGTGCTCTGAAGGCAGGGGTGCGTGGTTTTCTCCTCAAGAACGAGTTGCCGACCACTCTGGCCGAAGCGGTCCACGAGGTGCTGACCGGTGGCGTTCATTATCCGCCCCAAATGAAATCGCGGATCGTCGTGGGCGGCTCGGAAATCAGGCTCACCAAACGGTCTGATTGAAGTTTCGCTTCAACGCTACGGCGGCGAGAAGGAGCTATGCGCAGCTGAGGAGTTTTTGACGGTGGTCGATGATTCGTGCGATCGAACCATCGTCGGCACCGTGCTTCCACAGTCCATGCCAACACCGTCGAGGACCTGAATGGGTGTCACGATCGGCGGCGCTGATGCCGCCAGGTCAGATGGCGGCGTGTCGGTTGGCACGGGGTGCATCGGATGCACCTTGTCATTGTTGCCGGTGGATGCAGGCTCGCCGGTTCGTTCGCACTCGCGCGAACTCCGCATTTGGCAGAGACCCTCGGCGTCTGCCTCCAACTGCGGCTCGCACGTGGAATTGCTCCCGTGGTCGGAAGCGACCATCCTTCCAGGTCCTGCGCGTGCGGGGCCAGGCGAAAAAAGGTGAAACTTTCTTCCACTTCTGATGCCGGCCGCTAGCGAACCCCCCCCCGACTGAGGTTGTCGCGGGAAATTGCAGCAGAAAAAGTGCGCACTGCCGCAAACTGCCGCAAAGTGTTTGGATGGTGGTGTCTTTTGTTGTGCATTTGGCTGTTCTGCGTCCACTCGTTAATAGATGCTCAGCGTTCCACTTGGGAAGGACTTCCAGAAAGAAGGTGCGTCCGGGACGCACCCTACGGAGCTTCCAGAAAGAAGGTGCGTCCGGGACGCACCCTACGGGGCTTCCAGAAAGAAGGTGCGTCCGGGACGCACCCTACGGGGCTTTGGGAAGGGATCAGGGACCGAGGGACCAGGGGATTGGGGGAGGATTAGGGATCAAGGGATCGCTGGTGCGAGAATCCTTTCTCGCATCCACTCCGACGGGAATCCTTTCCCGTGGTCCCGCAGGATAGGAATCCTGCAGAGAGTGCGTGCGAGATGGGAATCTCGCACGAGCGAAGGATTCCGTTTGTTGAATGCGAGATCCGCCAAACGGCAAGCCGGGTGGTGGCGGATTCCGGCGGCTGGGCAGGCGGGCGAACACAGTGTGAGGCAGACGGGAGGCGGATGACGATTGACGAACAACGAACGACGATTCTGGCTACTCCTGTTCGCCCCGCTTGAGGGCATCGAAGAACCGCTTCTTCCCCGCTTCCGTCACCTTGGTGTCGAATGTAACCAAACTTTCGAGCTTCGTGCAGCCCGAGAGGTGGTCCAGCCCCGCGTCGGTGATCTGCGTGGAGGCTAGGTTGAGCGAATACAGGCCGGTCAGGACCGACAGGTGGACCAGGCCGGCATCGGTGATCTGCGTGCCATCAAGGGCGAGCTCTTGCAGGTCGGTCAGGACCGACAGGTGTTCCAGCCCCGCGTCGGTGATCTGCGTGCAGGTCAGGATGAGGTCTTGCAGGCCAGTCAGCGGCGAGAGGTGAACCAGCCCCGCGTCGGTGATCTGCGTGCCATGCAGGTAGAGATCTTGCAGGCCGGTCAGTCCCGAGAGGTGCGCCAGTCCCACATCGGTAATCTTCGCGCCGCCCGTGCTGAGGATTCGTAGGCTGGTCAGGGCCGAGAGGTGGGCCAGGCTGGCGTCGGTGGTTTGCGCGCCGTTCAGGTGGAGTTCATGCAAGCCGGTCATGACCGCCAGCGGCTTCAGGTCGCTCACTTCGGCGAGGCTTAGATCCAACCCGCGAAGCTGTCGCAAGTCCTCCGGCTGAAGGGAATCGACCGGCATTTCCAAGGCGCGAGCGATCGCGCTGAGCAGCGTCGGCGTCATGCCCGCCATGGGGTCCGCCTCGTCGCGCCCGGGCTCGGCCCCTGCGGCTACGTCGGGGGCGCCTTCGGGCGCGCCGCGGGGCGCGGCCGCTTTCGGCGCGGGCGCTTTCGCCGCCGGCGATGGGGCCTTCTCCTCCTCGGAACGGTCGATTACCGCGGCGGCGGCCACTTCCCGCGAGAACGGGATGACCAGCAGGTCCCACAGGTCCGGCTGGTCGAGCAGCGGGATCGTCTCCATCTCTATGTCATGGTAGCCAGGGGCCGATGTCCTGAGAACTTCGTATGCCTTGGCCGCCTCGTCGTCCGGCGGTTGGGCCTTCTTCTCAAAACTAAATGTTGCTCTTGTGCGTTTCTCTGGGTTCCCTCGGCTGCGGAAATCCGGGTATCTTGTGATGAATGCCGACCAACATTCAAAGAACTTGAGCGCCTCATGCTCACGGAGCAGGCCAGCGGACTTGGGCACGTACTTGCGCAGGATGCACTGCATCAGGTACACCTGGCAGCCCTGCGTGAACCTCTGGGCCTCGTCGCCGCCGAGATCGTCGTGGCGGGCTGCGGCCGTGGCCCGCAGCAATGTGCTGTTGAGCAGCCGCTTGACCTCGCGGGGGTTGTGCTCCGCCAGGACGGCGATCTTGTCCTCGATGATGTCCTTGTAGCCTCCTTCCCAACCAGTGAGATTCTCGAACCAGTAGCCTTCTGCTACTAGGTTCATCGCCGTGATCTGGCGCGATAGGTAGCCCACCATCTGCGTTTGGCTGGGCGGGATGTCGACCTCGACCTGGAACATCTTGTCCAGGTAGTGATCCGCCTTGGACTCGGCGATGCCGTTCGCTTTGTAGTGGTGCCTTACCACCGCGTCGACGACCTCGCGGTCGAGGCCGACGACGAAGATGAGCTGCGGGATGTTCAGATACAGCTTCAGCGCTTCGAGCACCTCAAGCACAACCTCCGGCAGGCAGCGGTCGAGGTCGTCGATGAAGATGACCATCCGCTCGTCGGAGCCGAGCGATGCCTTGATCCACCCCCGTAGCGCACTTTCGAACTCGTTGAGGAAGGCCTTTTCAGGGTGGGTCGTCTGCCGGTAGTCGTTGGCGATCTTGGTTAGCGCCGCGAGATCGACCGTGACGTCGGCCTTGCCTTTCGCGACGCCGATGTTCGCCTCGCCCCCGACCTTCAATTTGATACTGGCGAGTGCGTTGAGAAACGAGCGTCCTAAGAAAAGCCCGAAGTCGCGTGCGGCCGTCGTCACGGTCTGCAATGAAGCCTCGTTCGGATCGATGGCCTTGAGGATCACCTCGGCGATCAGCCCGCGCCAGACATCCTCGCGTTTGGTGTACTTCCAGGGGTCGAACCAGACGGTGCGAGCGCGGTGGTGGCCCTCGCGTTCGGCCTTGCTGCGTTTGCTCCATTTGCCCAACTGGTCGCTCAGCCAGCGCATGGCGGAACTCTTGCCGGTGCCCCAGTCGCCGTAGACGGCGATGGCCAGCGGGGCGCGGGTGTTCTTGTGGCGAATGATGTCGTACACCGCGCCGAGGCGGGAATGGAGCATGAAGGAGTCGGGCTCGCGGCGGGCCTTCTCCTCGTCTTCGCGCAGGATCGGGTGATCCGAGAGGATCGTCATCCGCGGCGGTATGAGGGCGGGATCTGTCGGCTTCTTCGCCACGACTGGCTCCAGTTGCCCGGACGAGCCGGGTCGGTGTTGTCGGACATGGGGACATTCTACGGTGCGATGTTGGGCGTGGCAAATGGGGGGGAAGAGGAGGATGAAGGGGAGCTGCCTTGCTCGAATAGCCGTAGGGCCCGACGCGGGCCGGTGTGCTGAATCTTGCGATTGGCGCTACTTATTGTACTCGGGGCGAGAAGATTCGAACTTCCGACCTCCTGCTCCCAAAGCAGGCGCTCTAAACCAAGCTGAGCTACGCCCCGTGTTGTGGGACCCGTATCTTAACATGACAGCCCGGAGTCGTCACGTGGGAGCCTCGAGAATACCCGACAGGGGGTCCATGACAGTTTTGGCGGCTTGGTTTAAGGACTCGCGCAACAATAACGTGAACGGTTGATCCGCCAAACGGCAAGCCAGCAGGCCAGCCAAACGGCATAATCGGTCATGTTATTCTTGCGCGATGCCTAAGTGCCGCGAGAGGTAGCGTCGGCCCCCCGTGGCCGACGAATGCGCGGAAGAACCACTCAGTATTTCACGTCGGCCACGGAGGACCGACGCTACATTGGGGGGCCGACGCTACATTGGGGGACCGACGCTACTGACGACGTCCGACACGGGGGTCGGACGCTACAATCGGTGTCGCAGCCCGCCGAAACTGTTACGGCTCCCGAGTCAATGGCCTTGTTTGGCTCGATGTTCGTTTAGGACGCGCTCTTCCTTGGCCAGCGTCCAGTCGTGGTCCGTCATCATCCGCACTAGTTCATCGAACGTTACCTTGGGCGCCCAGCCGAGCTGCTTCCGTGCCTTGCTCGCGTCGCCGAGCAACTCGTCCACCTCCGCCGGGCGGAGGTATCGGGGGTCCAGCGCGACGTGCTTCTTCCAGTCGAGTCCCAGATGGCCGAATACGCCTTCGGCGAACTCACGCACGGTATGCGCTTCGCCCGTGGCGATGACGAAATCGTCCGGCTGGTCCTGTTGGAGCATCAGCCACATGGCCTCGACGAAATCGCCGGCATAGCCCCAGTCGCGCCGGGCGTCGAGATTCCCCAGGTATAGCTTCGACTGCAAGCCTTCCTTGATGCGCGTGGCCGCACGGGTGATCTTGCGCGTGACAAAAGTCTCGCCGCGCCGCGGGCTTTCGTGGTTGAACAGAATCCCGCAGCAGGCGAACAGGCCGTAGGCCTCGCGGTAGTTCACCGTTTGCCAATGGCTGAACGCCTTGCCGCAGCCGTACGGGCTGCGGGGATGAAACGGCGTCGTCTCACGCTGTGGCGATTCGGCGACTTGGCCGAACATCTCGCTGCTGGACGCTTGGTAGAAACGCGTCTCGATCTTCGTGTCGCGGATCGCCTCCAGGAGCATCAGTGTTCCGATCGCCCCGGCCTCGGCGGTGTAGACAGGCTGGTCGAAACTGAGGCGCACGTGGGACTGTGCCGCAAGGTTGTATACCTCGTCCGGGCTCACCTCGCCGACCACACGGCGAAGGCCGGCGCCGTCCGTCAGATCGCCGTAGTGCAGAAACAGGCGGGCGTCCTTGTCGTGCGGGTCTCGGTACAAGTGGTTGATCCGCCCGGTGTTGAACGTGCTCGATCGGCGGATGATGCCGTGAACCTCGTAGCCCCTGTCGAGTAGGAACTCGGCGAGGTAGCTTCCGTCCTGCCCGGTGATGCCCGTGATCAATGCCTTTTTGGCCATGGTGCTTCCGTCGTCTCGCGGCCGCCAAACGGCAAGCCGTGTGGCGAGCTGCGCTGGTTTGGTTAGGGCTCCGATACGTTTATCAGATCCCGCTCCGTTTGTCGGGTCTGTGGACTCAACCTACTTGTCTGTCGGGTCTTTGGACCCAACCTACTTGTCTAGTTTTCCTGTTCCAGTTGCTCGATCGCCCGGACGACCAGGTCCGCTTGCTCCTCCGTGATGGTCAGCGGCGGCGTGATGGTCAACACGTTTTCCTTACCGCCAGCCTTGCCCAGGAAAAACCCCCAGTTCTTCAACTGTTCCAGGTATCGGTCGCATCGCTCGGTGTCGGGACGGCCGGCTTTATCCACGACGTCCACGCCGATCATCAGGCCTATTCCACGGGCGTTCGTCAGGTGTTCCGAATCTTGGACGACTTCCGTGAGCGCGTCCAACAGTACGCCACCCTGTCGTTCGGCCCGGTGGCCCAATCGCGCCGTGCGATGAAAGCTGATGGTCGCCACGGCCCCCACACATGCAATGGGGCCAGCGGCAAACGATGGTCCCGGCGGCATCGTGACACGCGCAACCAGATCGTCCGTCGCTATGACCGCCGCGAGCGGCAACCCGTTGGCCAGCGCCCCCGCCAAGACCAGGATGTCCGGCATGACCTGCCCATGCTCGCAGGCGAACCACCGGCCGGTTCGGTTCATGCAAGTCTGCATTTCGTCGAATATCAGCAGGATTTCGTGCTTGTCACATGCCTCGCGGATGGTCTGCCAGAACACATCGACCGTGCGCATGTCGCAGTCGAACTCGATCGGCTTCGCGATGACGGCCGCGACTTTGTCCGCGCCCGCCTCGGCAACGGCGCGTTCGAACGCCGCGATCGCGACGTCGTGGGGCCTGTCGTTTGTGCTCGCCGGTCGGTCGGCCTGTTCATGTGGGGGTGCGGACCACTCGATGATGTGCGGGCGCCCGGTGGCCGACCTTGCCAGGCGCTTGGCCATCTCGATCGCCTCCCAGTTTCCGGCACAGAAGAAACTGCGCGACAACTCGCCTGGCGCCAATTCGGCCAGCAAGGCGGCCAGCCGTTCTGCCAGCTCCGACGGATATTCCGGTGGCGCGTGTTGAAGCCGCCAAAGCTGGTCGACGACGGCATTCAGGATGGCCGGATTCCGATGCCCCGCGTTCATCACGGATCCGCTGCTGTGGCAGTCCAGGAAGCGCCGGCCGGCGCGATCAATCAGGTAGCAGCCTTCGGCACCCACGATGACCGGTGGATCTTTATACCGCGAGGCAATGCCAGGAAACAGGTGCGCCGAGGCGGCGTCGGGAGTTTTGTCGGCGGAACGCATCGCGTGCTCTGTCGTCTCAAGCTACAAGATCGCCGGGCAGGCTCGAGGCTCCCCGGCTCGATCATCGCCTACCAAGTGCCGCGCGACATGAACCGTAACGGCCTACGGTGCCGGCAGCAAGTTTGTCGAGTTTGGCGGCCGCTGTTCAGGTGGCACTCCCGAGGGCTGTTTTCCGGGACGCGTGCTTTGCGGCGCGGTGTTTATCGGCGGGTCTGGTCCTTGTGTTTTGTTCTGGGCAGGGTTGAATCGTATGGTTAGAGCGGTTTAAGAAACCCTGTAGCGGTCGACGCCCCTGTCGGCCGTCAAGAGTGTTTGGTATTCGTCGTCCGACACGGGGTTCGGACGCTACGGGATTGCTTAATACGCTAAAGCTGTGCGACTCGCCGCAGGCCCGACGAGCGGGCTGCAACCAATGGGAGGGATCGACATGACAACAACAGAAACATGCCCGCCGCCGACAGCGTCAGTGATTCTGTCGTGGACGCTGCCGGTGGCGACCCTTTTTTCAACCGCGCTGGCAGGGTTGTGGCTGGTCTACGATTCGTCCGCCGGCTGGTAATCGTACGGCGAAGTCCGTGGTCGAGTTCACGGAGGCTGTCTCCCCGCGCCGCGAGTTGATCCCGGCCGACACGGGGGTTGGCCGTTACCTGCGTGAGTTGACGCCGGTCGACACGGGGGTAGGAGCCGGCTCGTGCCGAGCCGGGCGGCCGGGGCGAAACGCCCCGGCTCTGAATCATGTGCCGGCTGTCTTTCAATATCCTTGTTGCTGTTCCGCGTCACCGGCGCGGATGTAATAGACGCCCGTGATGGTTCGCTCCGACGACATCAGGTCGATGGGGTAGGATTCGGGTGGCTGCGTCGGCAACGGCGTCTCGGCGATCTTGTGGAAGACGTGCATCTCGACGGGATTCGCTCCGCTAGCGGGGAATGATGCCAGCAGCCGGTAATGATCGTCCCGCTGAAAGGCCTCCAGTTCAAGCTTGTGAAAGTCGTTGCCGCTGTAGTTCGAGTCCCAGATGAAGATCGTACCGACGGGCATCGAGCTCAACAGTGTCGCGTCCTTATGGGCTCGCGGGTTTTCCACTAGATTTAGGTAGTACGCGAACCAGGGGCTCGCCGCGAATAGCGGCTCGTCGGCGAGGTCCCGATCCACCAGCCATTGGATAACCCGGTGCGCAGCAATCTGCCGGTCGCCCGGTTGCAGCGGCCGGGCCACGACCGCCCATTGGACCACACACGTTGCAGCAAGGATGAACACCGTCAGCCGAGCGAGGCGTGCCCGCGGGCGGCCGCGAGCGGCCGCCCCGTTCAGCAGAATCAGGGTGATAATCGCGGCCGCCAGGATGCGAATGGCCCACAGGATTCGCTCGTCGGGCACGGCGAATCGGCCGGCCCGGCACTGCATCTCGAAGGCCAACAGGCCGACAGCCCATACGGCCCCGAGCACGAACCACGGCCTGCTCGGGGCGCGGCGTGCGCCGCGGCGCGGCGCAAACTCGCTGAGCCCGACCACGACCAGGATGGCGATCAGTGGCGAGATCGCCACCATGAATCGCCCGTAGCCTCCGCTGGCGAAGACGCCGAGTGCCTTGATGACGACGTGCGTCAGGAAGAAGGTTCCCGCCAAGGCGGGGACGAGGCCTCGGCCTCGGCGCAGGAGTACGAAGCCGCCGATCAACGCGCAGCCCGCGACCACCGGGGGGATGGCATGCAGGGCGGGAAGGATGTATCCGAGCCATCCGACGCCGGGGTATTCGGTCGAGCCGTGCGGTGCGAAGAATACGGTGATCGGCCAGCGCTGGAACACGAGCCTGAACGCCAGGTTGTGGGCCAGTGGCGCCCAAAAGGCCGTCAGGCCCGCCATGCCGAGGCGGGCTGGCGAAACCCGCGAGCCGAACAGGCCCAGCCACCACACGGGAAGCAGGACGAGCGCTTCGAGCCGCGTCACAAGCACGAGCGAGAACACTAACGAGGCGACAACGGGTCGCCTCGCATACAACAGACAGATCGCCGCGACGAGGTAAAAGGCCGTGAACGTCTCGGTCAGCGTTGTGAATGCCAGCAGCGAGCACAGTGGCTGGATGTACAGGGCCGGCACGACAAGCCATGGTCGGGCGACGCCGAGCCGGGCGGCGAGGCGAGCCGCCAGCAGCGCTGTCACGGCTGTCACGACAGCCGACAGCAGACGCGCGGCGTGCCATCCGATGTCGGTGTCGCCGATCCAGGCGACGGCGGCGAGCGGAATCGTCAGGCCCGGCTTACCCCAGATGTGAAGCAGATAGCCGGGGTACCAGTGCGCCCACCGTCCCATCAGGAAATGCGTCAGGTCGTCATCGTGGTGGACCCCGTCCGACAGCAAACCCAGCACAGCCGTGAGCGCAAAGCACGGGATAAGTGCCATGAAGATGGCACTTCGGTCATGACGTACCTGTGTGCGGCTGCCGGTGTCGGCTCGTGTCGTCACTTGTCGTTGAGACATGTGGCTATGTCAGGTTCTGACCCCACTTGAGCTTCATCTTCAGCGTATCCCAGGGCCTTCGATGCGGATGGCGGACGAGCCGAAACTGCTCGGTTGATTTTCGGAGGACCAGCTCGGTGCCGCCGGCGATGGCGTGGATCGGCAGCCCGTCAAGAACAATCCATGCCCCCTCGCTCGACTCGCGCAGCCTGATCTTGACGCCGGCGGTGGGTTCGACGACGACGGGACAGTGCGTCAAGGAGTGGGGACATTTAGGCGTCAGGATGATCGCGTCCACATTCGGCTGTATGATCGGGCCTCCGCAGGACATGTTGTGGGCGGTCGACCCGGTCGGCGTAGCAATGATGAGCCCGTCGCCGACGATGGTGGTGACGGGTTGCTCGTCGATTTCCACGGCGAGTCCGATCGTTCTGAACGGCGCCTGCACGCGGATGACGCAGTCGTTGATAGCGATGCCGTCCCAGGGTTCATGGGCGGGCTCGGCGACCCGAACGTCAAGCATCATTCGTTGGCTGATCAATGTGTGATCCGTCAAGAGTTGATCGAGGAGATGCTCGAGTTCGTCCACGGAGAAGTCGGCGAGGTAGCCGAGCTTGCCCATGTTGACGCCGATGATCGGGACTTGTCGGTGTTGCATGGCCTGTCCGACGGAGAGCAGCGTGCCGTCCCCCCCGAGAACGATGACGTAGTCGATTCTCACATCGTTGGTGAGGGTCGGCGGGTTGGCGAGGTTCGCTCCTGCCAGGAGCCCGCGTTGTCGGAGCATTTCCTCGAGATGGGGAAAGACGTCGACGACCTGCTCCTTGGCGGCATTGCCGATCAGATACACTCGGGGAGGCTGACGAGGATCTGGCATGATTGCTCGCAGTCGTACTCGATTCGGTCCACGGTTGCCATTATAGGGTGGAGCCGTCGATAAATGCGACGGGCACTGAGCCGCGTAGGATGGGCAATCTTGCCCATCTGTTGAGCCGATCAGAAGATGGGCAAAATTGCCCATCCTACAACTACTTTACCGCCCGATGTGTCGGAGTCATCGTGTGCGGTAGCGGCGTGTTATCGGACGTGCTGCGAGATCGCAAAGCGGCCCCTATGCTTAAAGCGGTGATGCCTCCGGTTAGCGCGTTCGTAA
Source organism: Phycisphaerae bacterium (assembly GCA_030593565.1). GTDB lineage: Bacteria > Planctomycetota > Phycisphaerae > UBA1845 > UTPLA1 > JAFGQA01. The sequence goes on from JAUVGW010000011.1 coordinate 16,264, forward strand.
AGTATTTTCACAGAACGGGTTATGTGCGAGGCGCGGCCATCGCACCCGTGGCAGCCCGGGTCGAAGTCGATCATAGGGGAGCACACGGTGGCGCGGCGTTGGGCCGATTCAGTGAGAGCCGGCATTATCCGGGGCTGGGCGGACACCTTGGCACGGCGAATAATGCCGGCAGTGAGTAAGCTCGGAGTGGCCTGCGGTCACGTGACTGATCGGGCTCGTGTGCGCCCAGGGGGACCGAGTTGACGTGTTGTGTGGTGGGTGGGCGTCGGGAATTCGGCGGCCTCAGCCTGAAATGACGAGTCACAGGTACCCGCCGTGGAGTGATGTGAGATGGCCAAGTTTCAGTACGAAGCGATGAACGCTGCCGGGCAGGAAGTCAAGGACGAGATCGACGCGCCGTCCTCGGAGGAGGCGATCGCCAAGATTCGTGGCCTGGGCTACTTCCCGACGAAAGTCCGTCAAAAAGGCGGCGAGAAGAAAGTAACCGCGGTGGCGGCTCCCGGCGCGAAGAGGAAGGGCGCCGGCGGCGTCATGGGGGGCGTCTCGACGAAACTGCTCACGCAGTTCACGCGTCAGCTCTCGACGTTGATGGATGCGGGCCTGCCGATTTTGCGATCCCTGCGCATTCTGGAGCAGCAGCAGAAGCCCGGCGTCCTGCGTGTGGCGTTGCGGCACGTTGCGGATGACGTGGAGGGCGGGGCGACGTTGTCCGAGGCGATGGCTCGGCACCCGAAGGTCTTCGACCGTCTGTACTGCAACATGATCGCCGCCGGCGAGACCGGTGGTGTCTTGGACGTCATTCTCCAGCGTCTTGCCGACTTCATGGAGAAGGCCCAGAAGCTGAAGCGCAAGGTCGTCGGTGCGATGATCTATCCCGTTTGCGTGGTGGGTTTCGCCATTCTGATCGTGGCGGGCATCATGTACTTCGTCGTGCCGAAGTTCAAGACGATCTTCAGCGACTTCGGGGCCGACCTGCCGGGCCCGACGCTGATGCTGCTGTGGATGTCGGACTTCATGATCGGCGTGACCCGCGATCCGAACGACCAGCCCATCAAGATGCTGGTGCCCGGCTGGGCGATCCTGCTGTTGTCCCCCATCATCTTTTTTGTGACCTACAAGCTGATTCGCGCGTTTAATGGAGGCCGATACGCCCTCGATGTCGTGATGTTGAAAATACCCATCATGGGCTCCATTTTGATGAAGACGGCGGTCGCGCGTTTCACGCGTACGTTGGGGACGTTGATCGCCGCGGGTGTTCCGATCCTCGAGGCAATCATGATCACGAAGGATACGTCGGGAAACGAGGTCTTCTCGCGGGCGTTGGGTCGTGTGCACGACTCGATCCGCGAGGGCGAGTCGTTTGCCGCACCGTTGAAGGCGTCAAAGGTGGTGGATGGCATCGTCGTCAACATGGTCGACGTCGGCGAGGAGACGGGCGATCTGGACAAGATGCTGATGAAGGTTGCCGACAACTACGACGAGGAGGTCGAGGTGCTCGTGGCCGGCCTGGTCAGCATGCTCGAACCGATCATGGTTATTTGCCTGGGTGTGTTGGTCGGTTTCATCGTGGTCGCACTGTTCCTGCCGATGGTGAGTCTGATCAACAATCTGACGGGCGCGTAATCGACCATTGCCGGATCGCGATTCCGAAGTTCGAGGTTTATTGTGCAACGCAGATCAGGACAAACAGAACACGCATCTCGCCGCCGCGGATTCACACTGCTGGAAGTGTTGATCGTGGTTGGCCTGGTGTCTCTGCTGATCGGGGTTGCGATGGTCGCCGGCAACGCCGTTCGCCAATCGCGACGATTGGCCACCGCGGAGCAACAGATGGCGATGGTTTCACAGGCGATCGATCAGTATGCTTCGTTTTGGCCGAGGTGGGAGGCCGGCGGTGGTCGAGTCGTCGCTGAGAAGGGCTGGCCGGATTTCATCGGATGGCGGCTGTTCACGCCGACAGCCGATGGGGGGCCGTACTACTCGATCGATCCGATGAACAATCACACGACGTTTGATCTTGTCGATGTCGTCGCCAGCGGCGTCGAGCGGCACCCGCCAGGCTTCGATTACGTCGGTGTTGGCAACGTGCTCGGCGCCAACATCTGCCTTGCCTACAGCCTGACGGCCGAACTGGGCGAGGGCCCGTATCTTCCGGCGGACGATGATGCGTTGATCAAGGATGTGACCGATCCGGTGTTGATGGACGGTTTCAACAAGACAGGCGATGCGGGGACCGTGATGGCCAATCCGATGCTGCCTTGGCACGTCGCGGCCGGTTCGTCCGGCTCGCGGCATGCGCAGGTGTTGGTAGATCCATGGGGGACGCCGTACCGCTACTTCTGGGTGTACCGGGATTCGGCAGCCTATCGGGGATTTCTGCCGGTCTGGTCGGCGGACTTCTCCGATCCCGATAACCTCCCGCCCACAGCCATCGGTTTCGTGCTGGAGTCGGCCGGCCCCAATCGGAAGTTCGGCAACGTCTGGCAAGTTAGTGTGGACGTCGATGACTATGACATCAGGGAATCCGCGGACAACCTGGTGGTGACGCCGTAGGAGCAAGTGTGATGGCCCCGTGCCATGGGACAATGATGAGACCTCGACAGACGCGCTCGGCGGCGCGGGTGGCGCCGGTTCGCCGGCGCCCGCGCGGCTTCACGCTGGTTGAGCTCCTCGTCAGCGTGGCGATCATCGGGATCATGCTGTCGATCGTCGGCCTGGCAGTGCGTCATCTGACGGACAAGAGCGTCTTGGCGCAGGCGAAGAATGTGGTCCTGATTCACGCCCAGGTCGCGCGAAGCTACGCAATGAACCACCACATCGAGACGATGCTCGTGGTCAATCCGTACAACGGGCGGTTCGAGATATGGTATCTCAATCCACCCGCGCACGGCGGTAGTTGGGATCCGCTGTCGTCCGGCGATGCAGGCCTTCCGAACGGGCTTGCGGAAACGGACGGCTACATGTTCTCGCCGATCCTCGATACGTCCGCGCGGCTGCCGCTTGACGGGAACAACAGGCCGGCCGCGCTGGTCAACCCGATTGATTACGATGCGCGTGACGAAACCGGTCCGACACCCGAACAGGAAAAGGACAATCTGGCCTGGGCGGCCTTCTGCTTCGACGAGCACGGGCATTTGGTCATTCGCACGCGTCGGATTGCCACACAGATGTACTACGAGCCCGACGGCGATTTGAACGACAACGCGAACCGTCTGATCGACGGGTCGCCGGACTTGTCGCTGATGCCGTTGGTGGACCTGAACGATACGCCGATCACATCGACACGCGGTTTCGTGATTTCCGAGATGTCCAAGGCCGAGTCCGTCGTGGGCGACTGGAGCGCCACGGGCGCTCAGAACCTCGTGGATGATTGGCTGATACTGACGGGGCCGGGCGAGCGATATGCGGATTTTGCCGAGACCATCGTGCTCAGTCGCTATTCCGCCGGCCAACTTGCGGGAGATTTCTAGCGTGAACGTGCGTCGCGACAATCCGGGTTCCTGCCTCGGCGATCATGTCAGATCGGCCGGTGCGCCTGGACCACAGCGCGGCTTGCGGCCTCAGCCAAAATGTGGCATAGGCGTCCCGCCTGTGATCACACCGGCGAGACGCCGGTGCCACAGCTTTTTTCGCGAGCCGCTAAGATTCTCAGCATCGCTAGTACAGGTGCGGCGCGGGCGGGCGTTTTCGCTGTTGGAGACGACGATCGCGATTGGCATCCTCGGGTTGGGCCTGATCATGATCGCGGCGATTTTCCCGGTCGCGCTGTCACAGCATCGAGACAGCGTCTATCAGGCACGGGCGACGGAATTGGTCACGAAGGCCGAGGGCATTTTGCACGGTCGGGTCGATCCAGACCTGCTGCACACCAGCCAGGACTACCTTGATCTGGCCATGGATACACCGTGGTATCTGATGCCGACGCGGAACATCCGTGTCGGTGCGAATGATACGGCCGACGGCGACGACAACTGGGACGACATGATGCAAGGTTCCGGCCGGTATGCCGATTACATCAACGGCAGTTTTTCTTTCTTCTGGACACCGATCCAGTTCTACGGGCTGGACATGCTGAGCGACCGGGCCGCGCCGTTTTCGACAAACAACAGCCTGTCGCCTTTCACGGATGCCGAGTTGATGAGCGCCCCGAACCGCCTGGTGTGGTGCGGGTTCTTTCGCCGCCTTGCGAACGGTAACGTCACGTATGCCGTGGCGATCTGCCGGCAGCAGCGGAACCAGTTTTTCGCCGAGCAGGACGTGACCGACTCGGATTTCGCGTCGTTGCCGACGGCCCGGTTGTCGGCCATCACAGATGCCCGTCGGTTGCCGGTGCCGTGGCGTGTGACGGTCGCTGTGCTCGGCGGCACGCGGGTGCTGTATAGCAATCTGGCTGCCCCCGAGGGCCTGGGCGAGTTAGCGCCCGTCGGCTCGAAAATCATGATCCAGGGGGAATCCTACTTCTTGACGGGCGGCCGACCGCCGCCCGTGCCTGCCGGGCGAGTCCTGACCGTTTTGGACGTTCGCAGCAAGGTGGCGGTCGAGGTTCTGGACGACATAAGCGACCTGCCGTCCTCGGCGGCGGGCGCATCGTTCGACGTGTGGATCATGCCGCCGCCGGTGGTGGGCGGTGATTCGAGCGACACGAGGTTTGGCGGCGAATCGCCGTTGATCGATTGGAAGGTGCGGCTATGACCGCTTCGGTCACGACAGCGCGCGGCGCACGCGCGAGACGGGCGATGCAGGGTTTCACGCTGGTGGAACTGCTCGTGACCGTTGCGCTGCTCACCGTGACGATCGTGGCGGTCTCGTCGATCTTCAACATCAGCTCGGATGCCACGAGCCGCACGATGGCCCACGCCGAGGTGATATCCGCCTCGGCCGCGGTCCAGCAACACCTGACCGATCTGTTGTCGAAGATCGAGCCCGGTTTGTTGATCATCGAGAGCCCCGCCCCAACCGGCGCGAGGTCCGACGTTCCGGAAGGCCCGCAGCGATTTCGCATCCGACATGACCGGCTGGTCTTCATCGCGGCCGGCAGCCCCGGCGAGTTTCAATCGTACACGGACCCGACGGTGGGCACGCCGAACCAGCCGGGCTTGGCGCCCGTCTCGAGTTCGGAAGCGCTCATCTATTTCGGGCCGGGCACCCCGCTGCGCGATACCGGCGAGCGTCTGCCATGGCGCTTTGACATCGATGACTACATGCTGCCGGGCTCGAAGTGGGTGTTTTCCCACCGGGCGATCCTGTTCGTGCTGGACGACCCCGGCATCGCAGATTGGCCAGCCGTGACGATGGACAAATTTGTCGGCACCGGCATGCTGTATGGTGATGATTTGCACCCTGACTACCGGGCGGCGAAGATGGACGTCGTCTTCTCAGATCCAGTAACCGGTCTTCGCGCCGATGCCACGACGTTCATCAATCTCGTGGACCAGTTGGACATCAGCAGCTTGCTGGGTGACGACGCGTCAACACCCGTCGCACTGTGGACGCAGAGCAAATGCCCGACCAGCGTGACGACAGCCAACTCGCTGGACAACGACTACTACACACGAAGCGCATTTGCGTTCCATCACGGCTTGGCCGATTTCCGCATCGAATGGACCGACGGCCGCTGCGTCGATCCGGCCAACGGCGACTATCGCACGCGTTGGTTCGGCTTGCGGCCAGATCCGAACTCCGACCCGGCGACGGGCGTCAACTACGTGCCGATTCGCCGGCAGGATGTCGCGTACTATGCGCCTCCGGACGACATCTTTTCGGACACCACGCCAGACGAGGAGGAGGCCTTCGGTATGAGGGCCGGTGGGACCAACCGCGTTGAGTGGTCTAATCCAACGGACGGCAGTGCCGATCCGGATGCGGCCTACCGTGCCGTCTGGCGGACCGATACGTGGCAGTTTCGGCCAAAGGCCCTGCGGTTTACCTACCGGATTTACGACGCCGGCAACCGTCTGAAGCACACGACGGAAGTCGACCTGAACGAAGACGGCGTCCCCGATCTCGACCCCAGCGGCGGAACGTACAACATCGTGCGCTACGGTCAGGAGTTTTCGATCGTGGTGCCGTTGCGATGACGACGGGGGACGGTTGGTGTCGGCCTAGAATGAATCGGAGAAAGCCGCCACACCGGGAGACGAGCTTGATGCAAGCTGACGCAGGCCAATCAGACCAACGACGCAACCGTGTGGGACCCGTCGCGCGCAGCCCACGGCCGGGGCGCGTGGCTTGGCGGCGACGGGGGACGGTCATGGTCTATGTGCTGGGCGTGTTGACGCTCGTGGCCCTGATCGGCCTGATCCTGATCGCCGGGACGCACGGCGAATTCAAACGCGTCAAGCATGAATCGACCGCATCGTCCGGCCGGTCGTCGATGAACGGCATCGTGCGGACGATCCAGGAAACATTGCACCGTGACGTGTGGGGCAGGCGGCCCATAGTTCCAGGCATGGTCGATGTGCCGCTCGCGGATGACGACGCCGGCCCGATCGAGGAGACCAACGAGCCGTTCGACGCGCCCGGCCCGGATGACCGATGGCTGGCCTCGATTCAGCCGTATTATCTCGGCGCGCAGGCGACCGGGTGGAATCCGGGTGAGGACCTCGAAGCGGCCATGGAGGAACACGTCCTGGCCTGGCATTGGGTGTCGTATCTCGGCACCGACGTAATCCTGCCGGAGGAGGCCACCAACGCGTTTCGTTGGCGGTTCGATTCACGGACGCATCTGCCCCGTGTCGCCGATGCGTATGCGTATGGCGATCACAGCCTGACGGATGTGTCCATCCTACAGACGCCGCCGCCGCCGGCGATGGCCGTGTTGGATTCTTGTTTTGCCTTGCCCGAGCACGCCGGTGTGTACAGCGGCGGCCTGATCCCCGGTTCCACGACGAACGTGTCCATCGCCGAGGCTCGCGACCTGTGGTTGTGCCAATTGCCCGAACTGCAAACCGATCTGGCCGACATGGGCTTGCTGTGGAAGCCGCGGTTCCCGTACTTCGATACGAACGCCGATGGCGAGGTGGACCTGTACGACGCGGACGGCGACGGTGTTCCCGATTCGCCGATCAGCTTCATCGTGCAGCAGGACCCGGCCGACCCGAACGAACCCGAGCAGTTGTACGCCGCGATTCGCATCATCGATCACGGGGGCATGTTGAACACGAACGTCGCGTCGAGCATGCGGCTGACCGACGGGGGCCTGACGTTTGCCGAGACGGTGCCGGACTTGCAGCGCCGCGGGCGACGCCTGACCGAGTTGCTGCTGAACGACGTGATCCACGCCGATGACGGACCGTTCAGCTTCACGGGCATCGACCGCGTGACGGGCCTGATGGCCTACCGTAGCGGCGATGATCCGGTAGCGTACGACGTGGACGTCGTTCGCCGGGGGTTGGTGGGCGGCTCGCCCGTGACGGACCCCAGCTACTTCCTGTACGGTCTGGGCGATGAGGCCTCGCTGCGCCATCGCAACCTGCTGGTCCCGTACGACTTCCGCGATTACATCAAGACCGAAAATACGGGCGACTATCGCACGATCGATCGCGCCCTGCGGTGGAGCCTGTTGTGGACGCGCGAGGAGCACGAATCGCACGGTTTCAGCTACTTGCCCGACGAGTCCCGCTGGAATCGGTTCAACGCCGATTATGAACCCGAGGACACGGCTGTACGGTACGAAGGCTACGACGACGAAGATGCGGGCCTTCTCGGTTGGCGTACGCTGTTGCGGGAAGACGACCCGGCGGCGATTCGCCGGCAGATGTTCACGACGATCAGCCATGAGGTCGTCCCGCCGCCCACAGACGTCAGGTACTTCGACAACGGCACATTAGAGGGCGATGACGATTTCGTGGTCGGTCAAGACGGCCTGCAGCTGCTGTCCTCGCGACCGGTGCGATTCCCGGAAAGCCAGCAACCGGATCTCAACCGCTACATGATGTGGCCCACGATCGGCCGCACCATGGATCCGGATGTGCCGGATTGGATGCGGGTCCAGCCGATCGACATCAACATGAGCGAAGCCGGGACCAACCCCGTTGCGACGAAGCGGCAGTACATTTGCCAGTTGGCCGCCGCGATGTACACGGCCCTTGGCGGCACGAGCCATTATCAGGACATCCCGCTACCGCCGGGGTCCATGAACCGCGATTGGCTCGCGTGGCAGTTCGCCTTGAACATGGCGGATTACCGCGATTCCGACAACGACCCGACGGTGATCCAGTTGGTATATGGGCCTGATCCGGACGATCCGCTCGTGGACCGCAGGTACATGTTCGGCGTGGAGCGTCAGCCGTTCTTCACCGAGGCCTTTGCCTATCTGCTGGCGGGTTCGGGTCCCCCAGGGGAGGTTGTGCCGACCTACAATCCCGACGATTGGTTCTTCGCGGTGGAGTTGTTCGTGCCTCCGCAGTGGCGTCTTGCGATCGACCACTTGTATATCCGCACACCCGGCGTGTCGAGCCCGGCCCCGCTGATCCCACTGGACGAGTTCTTGAAGGACCCCGACATCGGCCTGCCTGCGATTCTCGACGGCGGTCCGGCTGGCAGTTACTTCGTCCTCTGTGGCGACACGAGCCACCCGCCGAGCGGCCACCCCGGTCCGTTTCCGATCAACGATTTCTATCAGAACTCGTCCTTCGAGATCGCGATCGACGGTTTCGGCCGCGTCGAGTTGGTTTACTGGGCGAATCCGGCGGACCCGACCGGTATTCCGCCGCTCGTCCTCGACGCCATCGGTCCGGGCAATTCCGGCGGGCCGCCCGCGGATGGTACGCCCACCGGCGAAGAGCACTGGGCCAAGCGACCGGACCACATCCGGGAGGGCTCCGGCCAGGCATTCTCGCTATTGCGAAGCACGCAGGGCTGGCGATTCACCACCGCGTGGCATGTCTTCACGATGCTGCCGCAGAAGGAATACATCCCGACGCTCGAGATGCAGGCATCGCTCGGCGACCCGAACAGCACGTCCGACAGCCTGGACAACAACATCCCCGAGTCCATCTGGCCGGCGATGACGCCGTTGGCCACCGCGCCGCAAACGGACGACAACTCGCCGCTGTTCATTGACGCCGACGGCGATCCGGTCTTCGGCTTCTCGACAGGCCTGCCGTACGAGGCGTTCGACTCGGTCGGGGATATCAGCCGAATGCTGATGATCGGCCCCGTCGTCGCCGATGCGGCCGCGCCGCCCTATCTACCGAATTTCGACCATTCGGGCGGCGACATGCCCGTAACGGTCATGCTGGGGGAAATCCTCGATACGAGCGCGACAGGCGACCTGCTGTCGGAGATCAACAAGCGCGTGGCGGCGGGCCGGGTGGACTTCTTCGGCCCGTTCGACACCTCCGAGGACGACGATCCATGGACTTGGCGGTTGTTCAGCTACCTGACAACACAAAGCCTCCTGTACGACGGCATCGACAACGACGGCGACGACACGGCGGACCTGGGCCACCCGGATCCGGCGCTGGCGGCGGATCCGACGGAGGGGGCGGACGTCTTCTACCGTGTCGCCGGGCGGATCAATATCAACACCGCCCCGCTGTCGGTGTTGCGTGCCGTGCCCTATATGAGCTTGTTGCCGACCTCGGCGGAGTTCCAGCAGGCCTTCGGCGTCGTGACGAATCCCAAGGGCGTGTACGACGCTAACGATTCATCCTTCTGGGATTTTGCCTCGGCGATCGTCGCGCGACGCGAGGACCGTCACGTTCCGCTCCGGATGATGGATAGCCTCCTCGGCGTGATGACGCCGGTCGCCGAGGCGGCACCGTGGTCCAGTAGTGGCGGCCCCGGGCCGGGCTCTGGCGGGGACGGCGGAACGGAGGGGCCGGCCGGCCCCTTCAAGAGCATCGCGGAGTTGGCCTCACTGGGCGGCCATAAGTCGGGCGTCATCGATGTCAACGGCAACGACAGTCTGTTCCAGATCGAGCGCTTCCTGACGCGGCCCGGCCTGGCCTTGTGGAATCACAAGCGGCCTGGTTCGACTGATCCCGACCTGGGCGACGCGGATGATGAACATGAGGCCTGGGGCGCGCTATCGCCGGACTACCGCTATCGCAATGACAACGGCACGGCGAACTACATCCCGGTCGGTCCGGCGACGAACTTCGATGTCGGCGGTATCCGAGGCCGAGATATCTTCCTCGCTCGATGGGCGAACCTGCTGACCACCCGGTCGGACGTGTTCACGGCCTACATTGTCCTGATCGACGAGGACGGCAACACCGTCCAACGGGCACAGCTCACGCTGGATCGCAGCGAGTGCTTCCGAGAAGACCCGGAAACAACGCCCCGGTTCACGGTCCTTCCGAAAATACTGCACCGGACGGACGGCAGCTACGGGGACGACATGCGGTGAGTTTGAGCGCCGTCCGCACGTGGCGGGCGGCTTCGTCGAGGTTTTATAGGTACTTTCATACAGGGTGGACTTTACTGAGGAACCTCAATTGGCTATGATACAGGGGTCGGACCAGCAGGAGGAAACTCCTCACGCCTGGTCGCCATGAAACCCCGAAGGAGCGCGATTATGAATCGAAGACGCAGGGCTTTTACACTTGTCGAATTGCTGACCGTGATGGCGATCATCTCGATACTGATCGCCATCCTCACCCCGGCCTTGAGCACCGCCCGCAACATGGCGAGGGCGACAGCCGTGCGGGCGCAGATCAGCGCCATGGAAGTCGGGCTGGAGGCCTTCCGTGGGGCCGAGGGCGATACGGGCGAATACGTCCCGTCGAATGCGGCCTACTACGCGACGGACAAGCTCGTCCCCAACCCCGAGATGTTGAACTGGGAGGTCGCTGAGGGTGGAATCCCGCTGCAAGGAGCGCACTTGCTGGTCGACGCTCTCGTCGGTCGCGACTTTCTGGGCTACGACCCCAAGGCCCCACCGCCCGGGCCGATTCAGCCGCCCGTGTATGACCGTTGGGCGTCGGGAAACGACCGACGTCAGCCGTTCATCCCGACCGATGGTATGGACGTCACATCTGACGATGAGCCACCGGAGGATGCCTTCGGAGGCAACCCTGCCACGACTGAGGTGCAGCCGCTGGTTACAGGTTCAGGCGTCGAGACGTTGCTCTGCCGTGTCTTTCGGGACAAGTTCGGCTGGCCGATCCTCTACTATCGGGCCATGCCCGCAGCCACGCAGAACACGCCCATCATCACGACCATCACCAATCCAAACCCAAACCCGATCGACTACGGCGACGGCGTCTATGACGGGCTTGACAACGTGTATTTCACCTCCTACGACCGAGCAGGTGTCAACGAGCACAGAATCAAGGATGCCGAGGATGACTTCGATGACGGGGCTCCCATCGCGGTGCTGAGCAACTTCGCCACGTTCATCATGTCGTTGCGGGCAACGTCGTACGACACACCGCCCGCCCCGCCGGACATCATCTTCCCGAGACCCGTCAAGGCCAATCGCTTCATTATCCTGAGCGCCGGCCGGGACGGTATCTACGGCAACTTGGACGACGTGGCGAACTTCGACGTGCTCTCCGAGCAGCGATAGCCCCACACGGATCGCGCAGCGATCATCGCTTCGATTCGGAAATCAGCCAATCCAGCGGCACAGGCCTTCAGACCTGTGCCGCTTTCTTGCGCGCCTGGGGCGTAGCGTCGGCCCCCCGTGGCCGACGTGAAATAGGAACGGCCTTCCCCTTGTTCACGTCGGCCTCGGAGGGGCCGAGGCGAGTAGCCAGGGGTGGAGCGGAGCGGAACCCCTGGTCAATGGGCTGCCTATCGGCATAGCCCCGGAGGGGCGACGGAATCGTCCCGGGTCGGACTCGTTTCCTCCGCCCCTCCGGGGCGGCCAGTCGATTGGGCTGATCCGCATCCACGGGTTCCGCTTCGCTCCACCCGTGGCTACTTGCCGCCGCCCCTCCGGGGCGGTCAGAACGAACGGAAGTCACTTCGGGACAGAAACCACGCCATCGCCGCGGGATTCCCATCATGCAAGCCCACCGGAAAGGATTCCCGTCGGAGTGGGTGCGAGAAAGGATTCTCGCACCAGCGGATCAGAGCCGGCTCGTGTCGAGCCGGACCGTGGCGACAGGCCCCGGCTCGCTTCTCGAATCAGAGCGGGGGTCTTGAATGAATGGAAGTCCCGTAGGGACGGTCGAGAATAGCCCAGCGTTTCAACGCTGGGTTGGCGCTCGCCCCGAATGAAAGGAAGTCCCGTAGGGATGGTTGAAAAGGCGGTGGGCTTCAACCGTCCCTACGGGACTTTTGCGCTGTCAGGAGGCTCGTTTTCCCAGCGTTAAAACGCTGGGCTATTCTCGACCGTCCCTACGGGACAGGAAACGGCCAAAGCCAACTCATCGTGACTTCCGCTCAGCTTTTCGGTATGATAACGGACAGTTGGGGCCATGATACAATGTGGGGAGACCCGCCGAAGGCGAGGAAAGACACAACAAACGGAGGAAAGAAACATGAAGGCGAGACGATGGAACAGGTATATCTGGGCGATGATCGCCGCATTGCTTCTCGCATCGACGGCGGGCGCGGACACCTGGTATGTCGACGACAGCAACACGGCGGGGCCGCACGACGGCACAACGTGGGCATCGGCCTACCAGTACTTGCAGGACGCCCTGGATATCGCCGTCGAGGAAGACGTGATCAAGGTGGGCCAAGGCGCCTACTACCCCGACGAGGCAACGGAGGGTCACACGGAGGATAACCGTAGCGAGGATTTCGATTTCAGTGGCGTCGAGTTGTACGGCGGCTACGCGGGCTACAACGCGCCGGAGCCCGACGAACGAGACATTGACCAATACGTGACGATCCTCAGCGGCGACATCGACCAGAACGACGGCCCCGGCGTGTTCGAGAATAACGACGACAACAGCTACCACGTCGTGACCGCAAATGCGGCCGGCGTAGCACCCGTCCTCGACGGTTTCACGATCACCGCCGGCAATGCGGATGGGTCCGGTAGCACGAACTATGGCGGTGGGATGTATAGCGGCCCTCACAGTGCTGCCATCTTGGTTGATTGCACCATCATCGAGAATTCGGCCGACTACTACGGCGGCGGATTGTACATCAACACAAGCAATAATAGCGTGGTCCTCGTGAATTGTGCGTTTCACAACAACTCGGCGTACATGGGCGGCGGCATCTTCGACACCAGCATCAACGCCAAGATGACGGACTGCCTGTTCAGCGGGAACACGGGCACCCGTGGCGCCGCGTTGTGCGCATACGGTGATTCGAACCCGCTGGTGTCGAACTGCGTGTTCAGCGGAAACTCGGCGAGCCAATATGGCGGAGCGATGTACTGCTACTATCAATGCAATCCGACGATCACCAACTGTCTGTTCACCGGCAACTGGGCCAGCACCCACGGCGGCGGGATGTACAACACAGGCGCCGGCACCAACCCCACGCTGACCAACTGCACGCTCAGCGACAACTCGGCGGGCAGCCTGGGCGGTGGCATCTACAACGGCGGCAACGAGTTGACGGTAGCCAACAGCATCCTGTGGGGTAATCGGGATAGCGGGGACCCGGACGAGACTGCCCAGATCGAGGGCGGCACGGTCATCATCGACTACTCCTGCGTCGAGGGCTGGACCGGCGGCCTCGGCGGCACGGGCAACATCGGCGTCGATCCGGGCTTCGTCGTCGGTCCGTCCGGCACCTGGAGCGCCCCGGCCGTCTACGACCCGGTGACGGCGCGGACCACCTTCACGGACGCGGTGGCGGCGTGGGAAGAAGGCGCATGGGTCGGCGGGTTCATCAACCCGGACACCACGCAGACGTTGCAACTGGCGATCGATACCAACAGTGCCACGACGATCACCGTCATGGGCGATTTCGCGTCGCTCGGTGAGGTCGGCTTTGCGTATCAAGTGGTTGACGACCATCTCGGCACCGATTCACCGTGCATCGATGCCGCCGACAACACGGCCGTTCCGGCGGACGAGGCCGACCTCGACGGCGACGAGGATACGACCGAGCGCGTTCCGCTCGACCTCGACGGCGTTTCACGGTTCTTCGACGACCCGGACACGATCGACACGGGCGAGGACGACTTGCCGGACTATCCGGCGGTCGTGGACATGGGCGTGTACGAGTTCGGCTCCACGGCGTGCGATTGCCCGGGCGACGTGGACGGCAATGGCGCGATCACCGGCCTGGACATCATGGGGTTCGTCGATTGTGCGGTCGGCGCCGGTTCGGGATTCGCATGTTCGTGCGGGGACTTCAACGGCAGCGGCGGCGTGGACGCGGCCGACGTCGAGGCCTTCGTCGCCGCCGTGCTGGCCGGCGGGTCGTGCCCATAGGCGTCCTTCCAGAGGGTGGACCGGCCTTCGCTTCTATTGCGAGGATGAGGAGTTCAGCGGCACAGGCCTTCGGGTCTGTGCCGCTTTCTTGCGCGCCTGCAGTGGGAATCAGAGCCGGCTCGTGCCGAGCCGGTCCGGGGCGACACGCCCCGGCTCTGAAGCCGGCACGGCGCGGCTCCGAAGGCGCGGTCGACGGCCGACGCTGCCGCGCCTATCATGTCCCGTTGGCAACAGCCCGTGCCGATCGGTCGAGATGCCGGGGGTGGCGTGCCGAATGGGAGCATGGGACGAGTTCATGTAGCGTCCGACCCCCGTGTCGGACGGGAAACACTGGTTGCACGCGGCGGCCGACAGGGGCGTCGGCCGCTACGCATAGGTGATTCCGAACTGAGGAGCCTGAAGAAACCACCATGGCGAATATCGAGAAAGTCATCATCATCGGATCGGGTCCCGCGGGCTGGACGGCCGCTATCTATGCGGCGCGGGCGAACTTGTCGCCGTTGGTCCTCGCGGGCCGTCCCAAGAGCGTGCCCTCGCTGGTCCTGCCGGGCGGGCAGCTCATGCTCACGACCGAAGTCGAGAACTATCCGGGCTTTCCGCAAGGCGTGACCGGTCCGAGCCTGATGGCCGCGCTGGAACAACAGGCCGTGCGGTTCGGCACGCGGATCGTCACGGACGACGGGCTCAGCCCGGACGTGTCGAACCCGGACGACGGCCACACGGCGAAGTACCACGACTGCAAGGCGGTGGATTTCTCGTCGCGACCGTTCAAGGTGATCGGCGAGGATGACACAACGTATCAGGCGCACAGTGTGGTTGTGGCGACGGGCGCGACGGCGAACTGGATCGGCCTGGAAAGCGAGCAACGGCTGGCCCTGAGCGGCGGCGGCGTCAGCGCGTGCGCCGTGTGCGACGGGGCGATGCCGATGTTCCGCGACAAGGAGTTGGCCGTCGTCGGCGGGGGCGACTCGGCCATCGAGGAGGCGACGTACCTGACGAAGTTTGCGAGCAAGGTGTACATCATTCACCGCCGCAACGAGTTGCGGGCCAGTAAAATCATGGCCCGCCGCGCGATGGACAACCCCAAGGTCGAAGTGTTGTGGAACAAGGTCGTGGACGAGGTCCTCGGCGATGAGCGCATCACGGGGCTGCGGTTGAAGGACACGAAGACGGGTGAACTCGGCGAGCGGGCCGTCAGCGGGTTGTTCGTCGCGATCGGCCACACGCCCGCCACGCAGTTCCTCGCGGGACAGCTCGAGCTGAATGAGAAGGGCTACATCAAGCTGAAGGATTCCTACCGGACGACGACGAGCGTCGAGGGCGTGTTTGCGGCGGGTGACGTGGCGGACAGCGTCTATCGTCAGGCCATCACGGCGGCGGCGATGGGCTGCAAGTCGGCGATCGACGCCGAGCGTTGGCTGGCCGATCAGGGCATTCAATAGCGGGCCGGGCAGAGTCTCACGGATGGACATCCGTGGGTTCGAGACATCATGGTCAGTTCTATGGCAGATTCAAGATGACCGTAGCGTCCGACCCCCGTGTCGGACGTTGAGAACCAACGGTTTTCGGCGGCCGACAGGGGCGTCGGCCGCTACAGGGTTTCTTAAAGCGCTCTACGCGCGCATGTGGCGCGATGGGGAGACAGTGATGGCTTTCATTTCCTATGCGGACGGCGAGCCGTTGGACCCGAAGCTGGCGGCCGTGTACGAATCGGCACGGCAAATGACAGGCGGAGTGGTTCCGAACGCCCTGCGGGTTCATTCGCACCGTCCCGCCGCGCTGGCGGCGCACATGGGGTTGTACAAGACGTTGATGTTCGAGCGGTCGGCGCTCTCGCGGGCGCAGCGGGAGATGATCGCGGTCGTCGTCTCGCAGATCAACAGATGCCATTACTGACTGCAACACCACGGGGCGTCGCTCCGTCAGATCGTCAAGGACGAGAATCTCGTCGTCCGGTTGGAGTCGGACTATCGCGGCGTCGATCTGTCCCCGGCCGACCGGGCGATGCTGGACTATGCCGCGAAGCTGACACGAACGCCGGACAGGATGACCCGCTCGGACGCCGACGCCATGCGCGCGGCGGGCTTCGACGACGCGGCGATTCTCGACATCTGTCTTGTTACGTCCTATTTCGCCTTCGTCAACCGCATCGTCGCCGGGCTGGGTGTGGAGTTGGAGGGCCGCAGGGGGTGACGCGCAACCGGTGATTGGTAGAAAAAAGATTCCTCACGGAAGATCGGGGATGGCATGTGGCCCAGCCAGCCACGGAGTGGCGCAAGAAGAAAACCCACGGCGCGAGCCGTGGGGCTCAGGTGTGCGCGAACCGGTGAGCCCCGAAGGGGCGAAAGAGGAGGTCGAGTGGTATCTTTCGCCCCGTTGGGGCTGAGCAAAGCGCGTGCCGATGCGATCCCACGGCTCGCGCCGTGGGCTATATTCTGACGCCCCTGCCGGGGCTTTGACACTCCCCGTTAATCTGTGAAGAATCAGAAGAAAGGGGTCGGGAGGGATCTCCGCTGATTGGCCGGTGTGTCGGCGCGCCCTTGTGTCGGCGCGTCCTGAGGCAAACCAGTCAGGGTGGAACCGCGAGTTCCCTCCCATTCCGCTTCGAGGAGGTTGGCCCTATGCGTCCTTCGCGTCGCCCTTTGCCAAGGCGACCGTGCCGAGTTGTGCCCCCAGGTTCATGCTCTCCAGCGCACTGGACGGAACGATGACCATCGAGCCCTTCTCCTTGAGGCCCTCGAACAACATGTTCATGCCGCGCAGGTGCAGCGCGACGGGGCTGTTCTCGTATCGCTCCGCCGCCTTGGCGAACTTCTCGGAGATTTCCGTCTCGGCCGTGCCGAGGATGATGCGTGCCCGGCGTTCCCGTTCCGCCTGTGCCTCCTTCGACATCGCATGTTCGAGCTGCTTGGGAATCTTGATGTCGCGGATTTCGACGGACTGAATGGTGATCCCCCAGTCGTGCGTCTTGGACTCAAGCAACTCCTGAAGCACCACGCCGAGCTCCCGGCGGTTTTGCAGGATGTCCGCCAGCTCGTGCTTGCCGATGATGTCTCGCAGGGCGGTTTGCGCGGAAAACAGAATCGCCTCCTCGTAGCGCTCCACCTCCAGCACGGCCTTCTCCGCGTCCCACACGATGTAGAAGAAGATCGCATCGACATCGACCGGCACCGTGTCGCGCGTCAGCGTCGTCTCGGCGGAGAACTGGCGGGCCCGAATCCGCTGGTCGACGTGATATGGGATGTACTCGAAGACTGGGATGATGAAGAAAACGCCCGGCCCGCGCAGGCCGCGGTAGGCTCCGAACCGGAGCACGACCGCGCGTTCCCACTGTTCCGCCACCTTTAACGAGTGGGCCACCAGCCAGGACACGAACGCGACGACTCCCAGTGCCGCCCAGAACCAGATGCTGCGCACTGTTTCCGAATCCTGCCAGGGCTTTGCCACGCACAAGACCACCGCAAGGCCGGCGGCCAGAATGATCGCGCCGATGATGGCCGCTTGCGGCGGCGTTCGTGTGTCATTTGTCAGCAACGAAGCGCTCATGGTCTATCTCCTTTCGCCAAGGCGATCTTGCAGTGTGCGGGCCAGTTCCTTGAGCGAAAAACCGAACTTGCCCGCTTCCGCCACCCACTCGTCGCAGAACTTCTCGATGAACTCCAGCCGCTTGGCCGCGTCCTGGGCGACGCCGGGCTCGGCGGCCACGAATGTGCCCGTCCCGCGGTGTGTCGTGACCACGTTCCGGATTTCCAACTCACGATACGCTCGGGACACCGTGTTCGGGTTGATTTTCAAATCGATGGCCAACTGCCGAACGGTCGGCAATCTCGCGCCAGGCTTGAACCGCCCATCGGCAATGCCCAGCAGGACCTTGTCGATGATCTGTCGGTAGAACGGCACGCCGCTGCGCGGGTCGATCAAGATTGTCGCGTTCTGAGTCTTCATGGTCGCCTCGCCGCCGCCTCGGCCGCCCATCAACCAGGGCTCACCGCTCGTTATCCTGCGGGCATCATTCAACACCCTATTGCACTATAACAATAGTACAACAGGAAACTAGCTTTGTCCAGCGAATTCTGAGAGAAAAAGGGGTCAGGCTACTTTATCGCCGGAGGATCGTTTCTATCTGAGAGATCGGCCGAGATAAAGTAGCCTGACCCGAATGCCATTAAGTTAAGGACCACCGCCATAAGTTATTTTACCACAAGCGTTTAGACGCGATTGCGCGTTCCAAGGCCTCCTGCCATGATGTTGATGGAAAAACGACATCACAAAAGGAGGCC
>JAUVGW010000383.1 GCA_030593565.1 Phycisphaerae bacterium
GGCCTCCTTTTGTGATGTCGTTTTTCCATCAACATCATGGCAGGAGGCCTTGGAACGCGCAATCGCGTCTAAACGCTTGTGGTAAAATAACTTATGGCGGTGGTCCTTAACTTAATGGCATTCGGGTCAGGCTACTTTATCGCCAGAGTCATTGCTCTATTCGAGGGGTTGGCCAAGATAAAGTAGCCTGATCCCTTTTCCCCCTTTTTTCTCTCCGAGTTCCGGGAGAACATCCGCGCGGATCTGTGCGTCACAGAAGGCGCCCTGGCTGATGAAAAAAAGGCAGGCTCGCGTGACGTCGTCGGTCGAGAGGCCGCCGTCGATCATGATCTGGCGAGCCAGCTTGAAATCATCGATGGTGGCATCTTGCGGGGCGTCTTTCATCGCGGCGAGGAACTTCGCGAAGAACGCGATGTCTTCAAGCTGCGCCAGGATGGCGTCGTGGTCGGCGGCGACGTCTTCGGAACGCGGCATTTTCATGAGGTCGCGGCCGGTTTCGCCCGGCGCCAACTCGAACCACACGACTCCGTGTTGGAGATACCGATCGTAGAACTCCGGCGGCACGGCGCGGACGACGTGATGAAAGCGCTGTTCGGGCAACCAATCCTCGAAGGCGGGACTCGTGACGACGACATTTGTGCCCGGATAGTGGACGTCGTCGCCGATGCGGACCGAGATGTCGTCGAATCGCTCAGCCAACAGCGATTGGAGTTGCGTCTGGACGATACCGTAGTCTTTCTTCTCGATCATCTGCGCGACCTTCCATGGCAATCCGGGACGGCGATCCGGGCTGCATCTTCGCTCGATTGGATTATAGTGGTGCGGTGAGGTGCCGTGCCAGGGCCGCCTGACGCGTGATTCGTCAGGCGGGGGGCGTATTGTTGCCATCGAAGCCGTTTTCCGATCAAACCCGACCGAAGTCCAAGGCGCTTACCCGTTCCTCCCTTGGCGTTACATCTTTCGGCTTTATCGCGGTTTGCCCACTTTCGTCCCGGCCGGCGCCCTTGTCGGCCGCCGGAGATCGTTGGTCTTCAACGGCCGACACGGGGGTCGGCCGCTACATCCGCCATTCTTGCGATTGCCCTGATTCCGTCGCCGCTCCGCGGCTGGAAACCGTGAACAACGCGACTTCGCGCTGTACTGTCAAGACCTCCCGCCGAATTCGCCACCGCCCCCCCGGTAAGCTCGGAGGCTCCTGGGGCTCGAACAAACGGGTTTTGCGATACAATGTTCATGTGACGCCGGGGCCACATGAGCGACGGAGAATCTGTGACGCGAAGCGGAGGAATACTACGGTTGGCCCCGGGACGAGGTCGGTGGGTGATGTGTGCCTGCGGCCTGGTTCTCATGGGGGGGTGCGCACGGCCGGGCGGTGACGTTGCGCGGGGTCAGGTCTCGTTCACGGTGAACGATATTCTTGGCCGATGCGTCACCCGATACGCAGCGCTGCGGACGCTTCGGGCGCGGGGGCTGGTCCGAGACTACCGAACCGGTGATCGTCGGGTAGCAAAGATCTGTTGGGAGTTCGACGGGCGAGAGCGCTGTCGGATTCAAATCGAGATGGATGCCGCCATCGTATTGGGAGACCACTGGTGGAGTTTTGATGTCACGTCGGAGCGGTATCGGCGTCATCGACCATTTACCCGAACGCCCATTCAGACGGCGGCGTTGCTGCTGTCGGACGGTGTGCCGTTTCTGCTGCCCGCGATCATGACGACGGGCGATCAAGCCTTTCGCATGAGTCGGTCTCGGGCGTTTTCCGATTGGCGGCTCGAGGGTGTCGATTGGCACGCGGAGCATCCGTGCTATGTGCTCGCGCGCCGCGGCTGGGGCCCCTATAAGGGGGGGCGGCTGCGCATTTGGATCGATCAGGACTGTTATCTGGTGCGGGGCTGGGCGTTGGCCGCGCCGTCGGCGGGAGGACGTGACGAAGTGGTCGCCGGCTGCAAGTACTACGACCTGATCGTCGACGAGGTCTTCCCGGCGGATCGCTTCGAGTTGAGGCCGCCGAAGCCGATCCTGCTGTCACAGCCGAGGGCAAGGACGACGATTGACGATTGACGATTGACGATCAACGATTGACGAAATGGAGAGACCGCATGATCACCTACGATGCCGTTGAAGCCAACCTGCGAATGGCCCACATGCTCCTGCACTCCTATCTCGAGGATTTCACCGACGAGGAGCTGCTCGTCCGGCCCGTGGCGGGCGCGAATCATGCCGCGTGGCAACTCGGCCACCTGATCTGGTCGGAGTATTCCCTCATCTCGCAGGTGGCCGACCAGGTGGAGATGGCCGCCCCGGTGGGCTGGGCCAACAAGTACACCAACGAGACGGCCGAGTTCGACGACCCGATGTCCTTCGAGAGCAAGGACCGCTATCTCGAACTGTACGACGCCCAGCGCCAGGCGACGCTGGACCTGTTCCAGACGCTGCCGGAAGACCAGTTGGAAGAAGTCGGCGGCCCGGAGCCCCTCCAAAAGATCGCCCAAAACGTCGGCCAGCTATTCCTGTTCCAGGCCCACCACGAACTAATGCACGCCGGGCAGTTTACCTGCATCCGAAGGAAGCTGGAAAAGCCGACGCTGTTTTGAAACAGATGTAAGGTTGCCTTGTCGAGCACCCACGCGGGATCGGTGGCGCTGGGTGTCACACCTTTCTTTCAGAAAGGGAGGGAGGCTGTTGCGCGGCCACATCGGTCTGGCTTTGCCCGACGGAGCATCATCCACTCCGCCGATGTCGGACCGAACCCGACGTGCCCGGCTCCTCGACTTGGATCGCGATTTTCTTGATGCGGTCGCGCAGTTTGGCGCGCGTCTCAATCACCTCGCGGGCTTCCTTCGCGACTCGGGCGCGTAGGCCAGTGTCCTTGGGGACGGGCAGCAATACCTCGAAAAGCCGCTTGCCCAATGTGTCGATGATGTCGCGCGTGAACTGCTTGGCGCGCATCTGGCGGCGCACGATGGGGGCGTTGAGTAAAGCCAGCAGCAGGTACGGGTCCAATTCCTTCGGCTTCTCGACCCGGAGTTTGTAAAGGCCGCCACAGTAAAGAATCTCTGTGTCCTTCGCGGTGAGGATGCACGACGTGCCGACGAGGTACGTGCCGTCGCGGACGACGAAGATGTCTCCCGCTCTTACATCCTGGCGGTTGTCGGCGTAAATCTCCTCGCTAACGCACTGCTTTGGATCGCCTTTGAGTTCCCAGTTGGACATATCTGACGTACGGACGAACGGAATGTTCCCGGTACCGTAGGCCATCTTGCCGATCTCGATCCCGGTTTGCCACGATAAGATAGCGCTCTCGCCGCCCATGCACAGGTCGGCGAGACGAACCAACTTGTGCGTGCCCTTGAGGGCCGCAAGGTCGGCGTCGATCTGGGGGGCATAGTACTTGGGGATGAACACGGCGTTGCGGATGGCGGAAAGGGAGTGTACGAAGCCCGCGTTGCCATGTTCTACGATCTCCGGCAGCGCCTGATCAGGTACGTCCTCGTCGAACGAACGGATATCCCCCTGCACCAAATGTGGTATCTTCCTGATACTGTCGCGCAGGCGGGCGCGTTCCTCCGTCAGGTCCTTTACCTCGCCGGTGATCCGGCTCGCCAACCTTCGGTTTTTCGGGACGGGCAACGCAAGCTCTTTGTAGCGGTCGCCCAGAGTATCGATGATGTCCGCCGTAAACTGCTTCGACCGTATCTGCTGCTTGACGACGGTCGCGCTGAGGCAGGCCATAAGCAAGAAAGCCGACAGGGGGGAGTCGTCCATTACGCGGAATTTCAGTATGTGCGACTGGTACAGCAGCGGAAGGTCAGAATCCGTAACCAGCGCAACTTGGCCGATAAGGTAAGTTCCGTCCCTGACAAAGAAAATGTCCCCCGCTCGCACGTCCTGACCCGGGCCGTACTCCGAATAGATACCGTCGCTCACGCCCTGCTTGGCATCGGTCTTGAGTTCCCAATTCGACACGTCGGAGGTCCGTATGAAGGGGATTGTCCCCGTGCCGTAGGCCATCTTGCCAATCTCGTTGCCCGTCGAGACCTCAAGGTGCTTCTTCGCCATCAGCTCGCCCACGGTCACTAGGCCGTGGGTCGCCTTGAGAGCCTCAAGCCTCGCTGTGATTCCCGGGTCGTAGTACTTGGGCAGGAATACGCCGCGCCGAATATCTGAGGCCGGGAGCTTGAATCCTGTGTGATCTTGCTGAGCGGTGGCCATCATCCGATTCGTTCCTCACCAGCCCTTCATGATCTTCGCCCACTGCTCGGCCACGGTCGGGACTTCGTCGAGGAGAACCATCTTGCCATTCTTGTCCTTGCGGTAGGTCGAATTCGCTCGCGAGTCATGGCCGCACCATTTCACGTCGGCCATGAAGATGTCGTAATCCTCGCCCTTCTTGGGTTTCGTGTTCTCCAGGAACAGGACGCAGACCTTCGTGTGCGTACCACCTTTACCACTGGTCTTGAACAGTGCCTCGGGCATGGACACGACGCCGCGGATCTTGACGCGACGTCGGAGCCACGTGACGACGTACTCATAGGTCGGCATACCGAATACGGATTCGGGCAGGACAATGCCCAGGCGCCCTCCCGGCTTGAGGAGTTGCACGCACCGTTCCAAGAACAGGACTTGGGGCGATTGGTCGTCGCGGAGTGTGGTGGTCTTATCAGGGGCCTTGGTTTGCTTGTCACGTTTCCATTTGTAGCCCAAGTCGAACTGCGACAGGATTGGCTCGCCCTCGACAACGATCTTCTTGCCG
>JAUVGW010000314.1 GCA_030593565.1 Phycisphaerae bacterium
GGCCTCCTTTTGTGATGTCGTTTTTCCATCAACATCATGGCAGGAGGCCTTGGAACGCGCAATCGCGTCTAAACGCTTGTGGTAAAATAACTTATGGCGGTGGTCCTTAACTTAATGGCATTCGGGTCAGGCTACTTTATCCTGGCCAACCACTCGAATAGAATGATGACTCTGAGGATAAAGTAGCCTGACCCATTTTTTCTCTATGGTTGGATGAAGCTGTAGTCGATTCGGAAGCCGCTTACGGTTGTGGCGTCCTGCTCGAATGTGAAGGTGAGCAGCCCCGTGCCGGTGGTTTCGCGAATGTCCGTCCTCGCGCACGTAAAGTCGACACCTGCCATGAGCACGAGGCCTTGGGCGGTGCCTTCGGTGGGTTCGGCTTCGAGTGGGTCACCGAGGGGTGCGCCGGAGAAATACACACCACGTACAAGGGCTCGCTCGTCCGTGATGTTGATACTCGGGTCGGCCCGGTTCTCTTGAATGAGCGTGATCAGGGCATCGCCGCCGACCGAAAACGTCTGCTGACAGGGTTGGGGAATCTGGGCGCTGGCGGTGTTTCCTTCGAGTCTAAGCTGACCGAAGTTCGTGGGGATTGATTCCTGGTCGAGATGATCGTAAGCGCCGTAGGTGAAGATCGCGCGAAAGGGCGTGTTATTGACGAAGCCGACGGAGATGACTCGCGGTGTTGGAGCACCGGTGCCGGGCGTAAAATCGCTCGTCGCCGCCGTGAGGGTGAACAAGGCGTCGGTGCTGCAAGATGTGATGGCTGTGCAGATCACGGCCAGGAGGGGAAACACGCAGGCATTGATTATGGGACGTCGATGGAGCATGGCATCCACACAGGGTCACGCGAGGTTTTCTACCGGCCCGCAGTGTCCCGCGGTCGCCGCGATTCGCAATTGTTCAATCGGCACCGGCGGATGGCTGTCCATAGCTTAAACCGACCGTGATCACGGACGAATCTGACCGGCGGCTTGTGCGCTCGGTGTCACGGGCAGTTTGTCTGCCCGTGGACACTGGCGGGCAAGCCGCCAGTGGCACCTATCGCCAGTGGCACCTATCGCCAGTGGCACCCATCGCCAGTGGCGCCCATCACTTGAGCTGCGACAGAGCAGTATAGCGGTTTGCCTGCTTTCGTAGCGGCCGACGCCCCTGTCGGCCGTCAAAAACGGTTGGTGTTCAACGTCCGACACGGGGGTCGGACGCTACGTTGCCCGACACGGGGGCCGGACGCTACGGTTTTTTTGAATCTGCTCTACCCGCCACCTGATCCGTCGAGGTGACGGTCGATGATCTCGCCCAATTGGTCCGCCGTCTGGTGACCTCGAAGCACCTGGATCCCGACAAAGAAAGTCGGCGTGGAGGTCGCGCCAAGCGCGATACCAGAATCGACATCCTGGCGGACTCGGTCTTCCTTCGACCCGCCGTCCAGGCAAGCGTCAAAGGTCGCCCGATCGAGCCCGAGTGTCGTCGCATGCTGCTTGAGTGTTGCCTCGGAAAGATCGGTCTGGTTCTCGAACACAAGCTCCCGGAAGTCGAAGTACTGACCTTGATCGGCCGCGCATTCACAGGCAGACGCCGCTTGGACGCCGGCTTCGTTGCTCATCGAGAAAAGGTGCCGGGCGATCCACCGCACCTTGCCGGTGTCAATGTATCGTTCTTCAATCGTCGGAAACTGACCCCGCGCGAATAGACCGCACCAGCCGCACTGAAACGATGAGTACTCGACGACCGTGACCGGCGCGTCGGCCGAGCCGAGGATATGGTCCGATTCGACAATGACTGGCGCGGGACCTGGAATGGTGCCGGCACAGTCCGTTCCGTTCGTGCCCGTCACGAAGAACAGCGCACAAAGCAACGCCATCGGGATGATGCGTGACGGCAGAAACCATCGGGTGCTGCGCCGCCTTACGGATAGGCTCTGTCTCCTGTATGTCACGGGGTCTCTCCGTTCTTGTCCACTGCGAGCCCGAAGGCCACACCGTGCTTGTCATCTCCACGGAGCAGGCGGTTCGGGCGGGTCGTGTCGCAACCCTATTCGTCCAGGTGTCGCTCGATGATCTTGATGAGCTTCTCGGCGGTGTTCGCGTCATCGGGGAGCAACACCCGTTCACTCCCGATGAACAGGGTCGGCACATTGGTCACCCCCAAGGCAGTACCCGAATTCACGTCCAGTTGTACGCGGGAATCCTTGAAGTCGCCATCGAAGCAGGTGTCGAATTGGGCTTGATCCAGTTCCAGCGTTTCGGCATGTTCCCGCAGGGTGTCGTCTGTCAGGATGGTCGCGTTGTTGGTGTCGGTGGTTTCGTAAATCAAATCACGGTATGCGAAGAACTGTCCCTGATCGTCTGCGCATTCCGCGGCCCGGGCGGCCGGCTCGGCTTGGGCGTTGCTGGACAACGGGAAATGGCGGAACACCCAACGGACCTTGCCCGTGTCGACGTACTGCTCCTGTAAGGTCGGAAAGCCCACCCGGGCGAACTCGCCGCACGCCTGTGATTGATAATCCTCGTATAGAACGATCACCAACGTCGCATCATCGTCGCCGAGCACGTGATCCGAGTCCAGGATCGCCGGCCTTCGGATGCTACCGTCGTCATCGACGCCGCTGGTGCTGCTGGTTCCGCCGGAGCCGCTCGTCGGCGGCGCCACAATCGCGCAATTTCCGCCGGTCATGCCGCCGGCGACCAACAATACCACGAGCACGGCCGCTACACGGGGTTGGATGAGGCGAAGTGCAGGGCTTCGCCTTTGAGTCGGGGAATGGGGCATCCGGGGGGTTCTCATTCCAGGCATCTCCGATCGAGGCTCCCGTGCGGCTCGGTTCAGCGAGGAACCGGCCCACCATGGTTTGTCGGCGAGATTGCCGGCTATTCGTGATAGGCGAGGAAAACGGGCTCCCGGCGAGGCTGGTACCACTGGATTCCAGTTTGTCCGCCCAAGTGTCGGTTGGGCCGGGACCGTGGGGCCAGCACCCTCCTGTGCAAGTTTAGGAGCTCGTCTGCACCGGATCAAGGTGGCTTGGGTGACTCGGCGGTGCGTGGCAGGGCAATCGCAAGAATGGATCTCGCGCATGAGCTGCGAGTCTGTTGAAGGGGATTTGGCAGGCACGAAACCGATCAGAGCCGCCTTCTGTGAAGGCGGTGCCTTCCAAACGCCACGGCACACCGCCTTCACAGAAGGCGGCTCTGATCGGGCTTCTCAAACAGGCTCGTAAACCAGTGGCATCTGGGCGGGGGGCTTCCGTACGATTCTTGCGATTGCCCTGCGGTGCGTGGGGGATGGCTGGTTCGGCCGGCTGCGGGGCCGAATGTAGCGTCTGACGCGGGTTGGGTTAGTTCGTATCCTAGCCCGCCAGAAGCATCAGATGATCTTTTCTTGGGCATCATGCTCTTGAAGGTTGACGGAACGTAAACTTGTGATAGATTGGTAAACATGGCGTTAACTTACATAGAATCTGTCCAAGTTCCAGGCCGGCTGTTGGACCGACTGGGCGATCGGGATCCCGGGACGCGGATGTACCGCCGATTTGGCCGGACAGGCAGCTTCGCGGAATGGTTCGACGCGGTTTGCCAAGTCAGCGGGGCGGAAGGCGTGCTGTCAGCGGGCGCGGCGGCGGTGTACGTCGGAGTCTCGCGGGCCGGCCTCCACAAGCGGATGAAGGAGGGCCGTCTGACCGCGTTCCTGTTCCACGTGGACTCGCCCGGGGAGGCGCAAGAAGATCCCGAGGACCGCCGGCAGGGCGGGCGGCCGTACAGCTTCATTCCGGTGCGAGAATGCAGGGCGTGGGTCGAAGCTCGGAGGAGTCGTGGGCGTGCAAGGACCGTCCACGAACCTGCTGTGGTCGAGAAACGGTCACAGCCCACACAGCGCAGTCAGGATGCTTGGAAGCAATGGTGATAGACGATAGAGTAGCCTGATCCCTCTTCTTCCCTTCTGCAGCTTATCAACAGATGGGCAAGATTGCCCATCCTACGGCACTGCCGCTTCAGGTATCATCGATACACGATCAGGAAGAGTAACACAAGGCAAACCCACAGGATCATCAGAAGTGTCAAAGACGAAGAAACACATAGAGAAATAATCGTGACTACCCGCTGTCCCGTCGTAGCCCGCTCCCACCTTCTGCATGCGGTTATCCCCAAAATTGTAGCAGCCAACTCCAAGCAAAGGCAGAGAAGGAATGAGCCGATTTCAAGTACGTCATTACGCGGCGGACGAAGCACCGCGAACGGCATGGCTGCACATAGGAAACCTAAGGCAGTGAGAGCAACGCTTAGTCTGACAGGAGGTCTTCTCCGAGGCGTCCTGAGGGAAATAGCGATATCGTGGCCGCACTCCGGACAGCGCCCTTGCCGGTTCAATCCGCGCAGGTTGTAATCGCACTTGACGCATTCATGGTCAACCATGATTGATTCAGGGTGTTCCACGTCGCCGCGACGTTGGGGATTATCGATCACGTTCCTACCGTTTCATGAATATTGAAAATCCCCTAGCGCGAGCCTCACAGCGGACCCTACGCGCTACGCTTCGACCTGAATATCATCCACGATCCCGATGATCACCGATCGAATCGGGGCCGTCGTGCTGTTGAGGATTTGCCTGGCGGAGCTGCCTTCATCGTTGACCAGCACGATCTGGCCGGGACGTGCATCGACCGCGTCGATCGCCACGAGGTAGCCGCCCAGCGCCTTGCCTGCGGGGTCGATGCGGTCCAGCATCAGGATACGCCGGTTGGCGTATGCCTCGTGCTTGATGGTCGCAACGACCGGCCCCAGTACCCTGCCCAGGATCATGACGAACTCCACGTGGGGCTGCCCACGTCATCCACGATGCCGATGATTGCGTGATCGACCGGCACGAACGAAGGATCGAGCGCCAACGCCGCCTCACGGCTGGCTTCGTACAGGACCAGCTCGCTCGGCCCGGCCATCTTTGTCGCGTCGGCCGCCACCACCGGGTTGCCTTTGGGCGCACCCGTCCGGTCGAGTGGCTGGACGAACAGGAATGGGACGCCTTGCAGTCCTTCGTACCGCACGGACGCGACGACGGTCCCGATGACACGGCCTAACATCATGTTGCGTGGGCTCCCTTGGTCGTGGTTCACTTTGGGTGCCACGGGCGGCTTATCCGCCCGTGCCGGCACTGGCAGCAAGCTGCCAGTGGCACCCGCGGGGATAAAGTAAGCCTGACCCCCTTTATTCTCCTATCCAAACGAACTTGATCGCCCGACTTGTTTGCTCAGGTCGGCGTGTTGCGCCGGGATGACCACCGACTGGACGGTGATATCCGGCCTGTCTATTAAGGCGACTCCCGCCTGGACGGCCGCCTGGACGTCTTCGAGCCGGCCCGTCAGGTGCATGACGCCGCGGCCGCCGAGGCCGTCGCCCAGCCGAATCTCGATGATCTCCACGTGGGCGGTTTTGATCGCCCGGTCCGCCGCCAGGACGACGGCCGGAATGGATGACGTCTCGATGATGCCGAGCGCGTCGCCGCCGTTTTCCCGCCGCTTGCCGGCCACCGACTCGTACACGTCCTCGTGGACGTCGGGCAGGAAGATGTGATCCGTCAGGGCGCTACCGGCCACGCGGACCCCCTCGACGTGCGATTCCTCGACCGCCGCGACCGAGCCGCCGACCAGCACCAGATACTTGCCCGGCTGTACCGTGCCGACGCGGATCATCTCGATCGGCGCACGCTTGATCATCGCATCGGCCGTGTGGGTTCCGAGCGAGATGCTGTCCAATTCAAGCAACGCGATGGCAGGTTGGGCGTTCATACGATCCTAAAATGATCCACCAGCACGCAGCGCCGGTGGCGACTGAAACTTCGTGGGCCGGTCATGCCTTCGCCCGTCGGGCTGGCGATCGAGAACGACGCGAATCCTTCACCGCCCTCGCCGAGCCCGGAATAACAGGGGCCGTTCTTGACGAATATACTGCAATTGACGAGCCGGGCCATTCGGCTCAGCTTGTCGATGTTTCGCGAGTGCATGGCGGCCGTGTGTCGCCGGCCGCCCTCCGCCTCGACGGCCAAGTCGATCCCCTCGTCGGCGTTGGCAACGCGGACCACCGGGAACACCGGCATCAACTGCTCCGTCCAGACGAGTGGATGATTCCCGCCGAC
>JAUVGW010000220.1 GCA_030593565.1 Phycisphaerae bacterium
GTTTCGATCGGACAATCGAGCATGATCTGATAAGGAAGTTGTTCAGCTTTTTTCGCCTTGAAGTCGGGGAATTTGGTGAAGACCCACCGCTCCTCCTTCCGCCCATCCCGCTCGATTTCAACGAGTGCGGCAGGATTGACGCGCTTGTCCGACAGGTTGAGGGGTTTGTGCGTTTTCGGATCGGTCGCAAAGTTCGGATAGAACTGCTTGAGTCGAA
Organism: Phycisphaerae bacterium; assembly: GCA_030593565.1. GTDB lineage: Bacteria > Planctomycetota > Phycisphaerae > UBA1845 > UTPLA1 > JAFGQA01. Next base: position 218 of record JAUVGW010000220.1, read on the forward strand.
TTTCACAGCCAAGCTTGGGAAAAGCCCGCGACGCCCCCGTCTTGGTGGCGGGGAGTTCGTGCGGATCGCTCCCATCGGGGCGGCTGATGACGAGTTTCGGTTCCCGCGAAAGCTCCTCCTTGAACTGCCGCAGTAGCTCCTTGCGTTGCTTTTTGTCCGCGACGGCCAGATATCGCCACGTGCCAATGAGGCTGAGCAATTGGTTTCGGGCGGGATCGTCCGCAATCAACCATCGGTCGAACGACTGGGTGGGGCCGACGATCGAAACGCGAACGGCGGGTCTGGCATCCGGGCCGTCGTGGTGTTCGACGATCTGGACCAATTTGGCCCGCGGCAGGAACTCCGCCAGCCGAATCGGCGGCAACGGCGTCGGCAGGTCTATCGTCTGATCCAGTGTCGCCTGCTTCGTCGGATCGGCGAGTTTGAGTGGGACTTCGACCTGCACCGGCGGCTCCATCGAGTCGAGACGACATCGAAAATGAAGCGCCGGCTTCTCCGCTTCCGGTCGTCGGGGGTCTCCCGGAGGAAAGGCGAACGCGAACGCGCCGATCGACACTACCAGGATCCCGGCGGCGAGGATAATCAGAAACCCATGCCTTCGTCTCATAACAACGCAAACTCCCTCGCTCGACCTTGGCCGCCTACTGCGCAGCACTCTCGCTCGGCCGCGCTTTGGCGATGTTCAGTTCCTCCATTTTTCGATACAGGCTCGACAAGCCGATCCCGAGCACGTCCGCGGCAGCGGCCTTGTTGTTGTCGAGTCGAGCGAGCACCTGGGCGATGTGCCGACGTTCGAATTCGCGTACGGCGGCCTTCAGGTCGGAAGCGATCGGCTGCTCGGCACGCACCGAGTCGATGGGAATGGAGAGGTCCGACAATGCGACCGGCTCGGTGCCCGCGAAGATGAGCGCCCGTTCGACCACGTTTTCCAGCTCGCGCACATTGCCGCGCCACGTGTAATCGCACATGGCATCGAGGGCTTCCGGAGTGAATCCCGGGCAGTTGCACTTGAGTTCGGCATTGTACTTCTGCACGAAGTGCTCCGCGAGTAATGGGATATCCTCCACTCGTTCTCGGAGCGGGGGCAACGTGAGGCAGATCACATTGAGGCGGAAATAGAGGTCTTCGCGGAACTGGCCGGCCTCGATCGCTTCCTCCATCTCTCGGTTGGAAGCGGCGATGATGCGAAGGTGGACGGCTCTGGGGCGGGTGTCACCGACGCGGGTGACGGCCTTTTCCTCGATGGCCCGCAGCAGCACGGCTTGGCTTCTCAAAGGAAGATTGCAGATCTCGTCCAAAAACAGCGTGCCGCCATCGGCCGCCTCGATGTATCCCGTGCGGTCCGCCTCCGCGCCGGTGAAGGCCCCGCGACGGTAGCCGAACAACTCGCTTTCCACCAGGTTCTCGGCGAGTCCGCCACAATTGACGGCGACGAACGGCTTGTCGCTGGTCACACCGCTGTAGTGGATCGCCCGTGCCAATACCTCCTTGCCCGTCCCGCTTTCGCCGGTGATAAGCACGTTGCTAGTGGTATGGGAGATGCGTTTGATGGTGTCGACGATCGTCATCATGCCCGGCGACTTGCCGATGATGCCCGAGTAACCATGTGTCTGGCGGATTTGTTCCTTGAGGAGCTTGTTTTGCAGTGCGAGATCGCCGCGGGCGATCAACTGCTTGAGCTTGAAGATGACCTCATCAAAAATGAGCGGCTTGCAAATGTAGTCCTGGGCACCCTTCTTCATCGCCTCGACGGCGGTTTCCACTTCTCCGAACGCTGTGATCACGATGATGGCAGCGTCCGGCGCCAACTTCCGGGTGTGGTCGATCAGGTCCATGCCGGTGATGCCGGGCATTCGCAGATCGGTGATCAAGACGTCGATCGTTGTGGACTTGAGGGCGCGCAGGGCGTCCGTGCCGTTGGCGCTGGCGATGACGTCGAACCCTTCTTCCTGCAACACCTGTGCGAGGTTGTTGCGAAGCGTGTCTTCATCGTCGGCTAGAAGTATGGTCGATTGAGCCATGGCCTATTATCCCGGTGGTGGCATGTCCTAGGAGTCGCGCAAGAATAACGTGAACGGTTGATCCGCCAAACGGCAAGCCGGCAGGCAAAGAAATACTGCTGGAAGAAGTGGCACACGGCCAAGCGGCACAATCGGTCATGTTATTCCTGTGCGCGATTGTTTATCGTCCTGGTTGCGGCATAGCCTATTTTCCCGGTGCTTTTTCCAGAATGGGGATCCGAACAACGAACTCCGTGCCTTTGTCGGGCTCCGAAGTGAAGTCGATCGTGCCACCGTGCTTTTGCACAATACCATAACTGACGGCGAGTCCGAGCCCGGTGCCTTCGCCCGGTTCCTTCGTCGTGAAGAAGGGCTCGAAGATTCGCTGCCCCTTGTCGGCAGGAATCCCACAGCCGTTATCTTGTACCCGGATCACGATGGCGCCGCGCCTCCGCCCGGCGCGAATGGTGAGCCTGCCGCCGTCGGGCATCGCATCCAGCGCATTGAGCGTCAGATTGATGAACACCTGCTGAAGCTCACCGGCCAAGCCGTAGGTTGGGGGCAGCGATTCGGGCGGCTCGTAGTCTATTTCGACCTTGCGGGCGCGGTGGTCGAACCCGATGAGACGAATCGTCTCGTCGAGAATCTGTCGCACATCCGCCAACTCCCATCGCTCGACGGTCGGCCGAGCAAGACTGACAAGCTGGCGGACGATCGCCGAGATTCGTTGGATGTGCGTCTGGATAAGGTCGAGTTGCTCGGACACCGAACCGTTCGCACGAGACCGCTTGAGCATTTGTACGATCGAGGAAATACTCGATAGCGGGTTGCCGATCTCGTGGGCGATGCCGGAGGCGATCTGACCAATGGCCGCCATCTTCTCCTTCTCGACCATCTGGGCTCGCATTTGTCCGACTTTATCCGCCTCCTCTTCGAGGAGGAACATCAAGTTGTTGAAGCTCTCTCCAAGCTCCGTCAGTTTGTCGGGACAGGACAATCGATACACCGCGCACTCGTGGCAGAAATGGATTTGCCCCGCCTGCGATTCCTGCTCGCGGGCGGCCCCGCTCAGCGCCATGACCTGCCAGCACCGCTCACCGGGCGAGTCATACATGGGGCAGTCGGCGTGTTCACACTTCAGCACCTCGCGGCAATGCACGAGATGGGGGTTCTCGAATCTGCCCGTAGGCACGGCGTTTTCGCTGAAAAATTCGAGCCTGCGGGTAAGCTGCTCGGCCGTGGCCGACAGATCTCGTTGGTGTCGTCGCATCCAGAAGTACACAACCAAGCAGGCGGTGATGGCCACGAGGGCGGCCCGCAACGTCAGGGAACCATGATGCCAAGATGTCGAAAGGTCCGGGAAACAATGCCTTTCCAGGACATCCCCAAGCACGAAGAACACGGCCAGGACAAGGCTGACCGCTAGCAGAATGCTGGCCAACCGCAGTGCATTGATGCGAGAGTGCCTGCGAATCGACAGCGAGCCGCGGCACGCGACAGGGCCCTTTCTTCCGGGGCAGGTCGAAGACTGATCGTCGACGGGAACGGGGCCTCTTGACGGTGCGGAGCCAGATATCGCCTGGCTCGGGCCGCCATGCCCGCCTGCCTCGTGGGCGGCTGTTGAGACTCGCGACGTTTGATCGGCCGTCGGGTCAATGGTCGGAATGTCCTGTTCGGCAGACATGAGGCTATCCGGGTCTCTTGAGCTTCAGCCAGCAACTGTCTAGGATACCTGCACGCTTCGGACAGGCCACACCAGAAGCAGTACGTATGTGCAAGTTACGTGCCGTTTGGCGAAGGCCCGTTCGAAACGGCGGCGGCCACAGGGGTTGGCCTGCGGCACGGAAGATGCCGTATTGCGAACCGGCCGACTTGCCGGGCGATTGAACCGAAACGTCACCGCATCCAGGAGGATCCGCAGTTGAAAAAGCCCATGGGTTCGTCGAGATGGCCTTTCAAGCGGTCGCTGCCGCTTCTTCTACTCCTGTTGCTCCTGCCGGGGGTTCTGGGAGGCTGTCCCGAATTCGCCAACGACATGATTAGCGCGCTGGACGCCTTCACGCGCAACGTCCTCAATGCGGTCGTGGACGTGTTCTTCGACCAGTTTCGGGGCGACAACTTCTCCTAGTGTGCCGCCACCCGAAAATGTGCGGGTGCCACTGGCAGCTTGTCTGCCAATGCTGGACACGGGCGGGCAAGCCGCCCGTGGCACCCACCACGCAAAATCCGCAGGTTCGCGTCTGGCGGTGCACTAGTTGACCGGCACTTTCTGATTTTCAGTCTGGGGCGCAACGGTCAAGCGAAGCGCGACCGTGTCCGGTGCCCGGCGTGGCTTGGGTACGCCAGATCGTGCCACCCGAGAACCAGATGTCGAGGCGGGACCGGCGAACACAAAAACATCGAAACGCGCGTTTCAGTTCGTCACGGATTCTCATTCTTGAGAGACCTGGGCCGGACTTCGGCGTATGGCGTCAATCCCGCTACTGGGTCATACCACGAGCCGTATCGACGCCTGATCAGCCCATTTCGTGACAGGTAAAACAAAGCTTCGATCCCTCAATTGGAACCGCCAGACGAGCCCGATCGGTCGCGTACAGGTTGTGGCACGACACGCAGCTCACCTTTCCGCCCGGTAGTCGGACCTCCTCCGGCAGCAAGCTGGCGGGTCGATATCGGGAGTCGCGCCCGGGTTCAACGGACCTCGGGTAGGGAACGCCGATGGGATGGTTGCGACCTGGATCGCCGGAGAATCCCACTCTCCGAGTCCTGCTCGTTTCAAAGCGGGCCTCGGACGCGTTGACGCCGTCGTGGCAGGCGAGACAGCGAGCGGATCCCTCGTCCAGGACGCCTCGTGATCGGGACGTGCTGCTGCGATCGGCCTTGACGTGCGCGACACCCACGGCGGTCCAGTGCATCGAGGCCGCACTGGACACGTCCGCCTCGCTGTGGCACGTTGCGCAGAACTCGATCGGCTCGAAGGCATCTCCTCCGAACTCGCGGAGGGTCGCTCCGGTCCCTCGAGATGAGGATGGCAAGTCGCTGTGACACGTGCGACACGTCAGCTTGCCGTCCACCAGCGGCCAGCCCTCCGGTATCGTCACAGCGGAAGATGGAACCACCCCGACTGGGTGATTGGCGACGCCTGGTCCGCGGCGCAAGCCACGATGCGTATCGCCCCGCTCGGCGGGCCAACCCGCGAACGAAACCATCGGTATGCAAACAACAACAAGAACACTGATCCCGGTCTTGCTCGAGATGCGGACGGAGCCCCCCCCCGGAATTGCCATTGGTCTGCCCCCCCCATGAATGCCACCATCGGCGCTGTCCACCATGGACTACTCGTTCGTGTGGTCCGACGCAATCTGCGAAGGCTGATTCATGAACCAGTCTCCAAACGGTGCAGCGGGCTGCGCCGACCCGTAAGTCCTTCGCGCCTCGTTTCAAATGTACGATACGCGTGGACACGTCGACGCATCGGTGGACGTTCTGGAGCGGCTGGCGATTCGCACCGTGGTGGTTCTCAGACGCGCGGCGGCCGAAAGCGGGCAGAGCAACCGACGAGGCAGATCTTTTCGGTCGTTCTCAAACTTGGGAATGCCTTTCGCAGCGCGTCTCCGATACGAGAATCCGTCTTCCCGGACGCCCACGCGGACAGCTTCGGTCGCGTCCCTTAAACCCACCACGCCGCTGAAGTTAAATCACCTATCATCGGACGCCGGGCAAAGGCGACCCATTCATCTGATGATGGCATGTCTGTTGCACGATCTGTAGGATATTATGCGTACGTCGATCTTGTGTTTGGCGGGTTGAGCCGCGCCGATCGCAAACTGGCCAACCGGTGACAGCGCCGATGATGAATCCAGTCCACGGCATGGCGACCCATTCGGCATACTCGAGTTTGACGGCGTTACAGGTGTGTGCATACAGAGCGTCTGGCGCCATGGCGAATGGGCCGCATCCCTCGGGCTCGGCCTGCCTTCCGCCATCGGCGCGCAAGTGAGAATCTCGGGGGCTCATACACGGCCCGACCCAAAGGATTAACCATGAATGTGATCGCTGCTATCCTCATCGGCCTCGTTCCGATTTCTCAGCTTGATCCGCTCACACATGTGGGATCGCTCACGGACGAGCTGCGCAGCCCGGCCCGTGTTACCGTGACGCCGACGGGGGACGTCTTGGTGTCGGACCCGTTCTACAACCACGTTGTGCGCTTCGATGTCGCCGACAGTTTTGTCGAAACGCACGCGGTGTCGGACGGCCCGATCGGCGTCGCCGCCCATGCGGACGGCCGGACGTTTGTTTCGCTGCGCGATCAGGGGAAGGTGGCCATCTATGACGCCGGTTTCGGTTTTGTGGGCTACCTGGGAGACGGTGAGCCGTTGGTCACTTTCGTCCGGCCGACCGACATCGACATCGCGACGGACACGGGGAATATCTATGTGGTCGACGGCGAAGACGATCGTGTGTACGGCTTCAATAGCAGCGGGACATTGGTCCTGCTATTGTCTGGGCGAGGCTTCCTGAACGGTCAATTCCGATATCCGAGCGCCGTGAGCGTGGACGAGAGGCCTGAGCATAACCGGCTGCTGGTGGCGGACCACGACAACTTTCGGATTCAGGTGTTCTACCCGGCGGGCGTGTTCGACTTTCACTTTGGCGAACGCTTGAAGTACATCGGCATGGATGACGAAGGCTGGCTGCCTCGGACGCAGGGACTGACCATCGACGCGGAGGGGCGTGTGTACGTCTCGGACGCGATGATGGGAACGGTGCGAATCTTCGATTCGCAGGGCGTGGAGTTGGGCAAGGTCGTTGAATACGGCAGCGGCATCGGCAACGTGCGCATTCCCTGCGACCTGGCACTGAGCAACGACGGTTCCCGGCTCTACGTCGTGAGCACGAATTCGTCGAGCGTGGAAATCTACGAGACACCTGACTGGACGAGCCCGTTCAGTGGCGGGAAGCCGGGACTGTTCCCGAAAGGGGCTCTTGATTTGACCAGGACATTTCGTTCCTGGCCGGACGTTCGCCTCGCACCGCGATTGGGCCGTCGGGACGATCCGGCCCCCCAAGACCCCGAGCCGGATCCCGAGGCGGGCGGCCCGCGGGCAAGCTACGAAGGCCCACACATGCTCGTGGATTCCGAGATCTGCGGCCGGTGTCACGGGATCGCGGAGCAGCCGGGCAGTCACGCGGGCACAGTCGAGGGGCAAAGCGTGCTGTGCATGTCGTGTCACTCCTCGGGCGGGCAGGCGATTGACATGCCGGTCCACGAGTTGGACATGGCGGACCCATACGGCACCAACCCGGACGCGCCGGACGGCCGCGGCCGCTCGCACGCGTGGGGCGTGTCGGCGGTCAATGCCATGGCTGGCTCGGTCGGCCCGACGCCCGGCAGCATGTTGGCGTGGTATCTGGATTCTTCTGGCAACATCAAGTGCGCGACGTGCCACAACCAGCATAGCGACGATGCCGGCGCGCCTTACCTGCGACTGAGCAACGCCGAGGACGCACTGTGCAAGGAGTGCCACGCTCCGCGCGACGAGGGCTTGGGCGAGCGCGGCACGCACCCGGTGGGCTTCGACTATCCGGGAGGCGTGGGGGAATTCCCGGCGGACGGCGACGTATCACCGCTGTTCATCAAGGACGACAACGTTGAGTGTATGACGTGCCACGCCCCGCACTACGCGGATTCGGGCGGCGTCAATAATGGCGCCGGCGACGGGCTGCTGCTTCGCAGTGTCAACGACGCGACACTGTGTCAGGCTTGTCATGCCGAGCATCCGATTCACGATGTTAGCGGCGGCTGGCAGCCGACGTGCAAGGATTGCCACGACGTGCATGACCCGGACAACGAGAACCTGGCACTCGTGGCGGCGGACGTCAACGGCACCGCGATGACATTCCAGGACAACGACCTGGGCGTCAACGGCATCAGCGACTTCATTCACAGTAACCATGATCCGGTCAGCTACGACGGTATGTGCGAAGGCTGCCACACCGGGACCTCGTATCACCGCAACACCGCGGATGGCGACCACACCCACTTCGCCGACACGCTCTGCACCGACTGCCACACGCACGCCGAGGGGTTCATGCCCTCCGGCGGGTCGTGCACGGCCTGTCACGGCCAGCCGCCCGACAGCCAGGCGCCGGTCGGGGATGTTTTCCCGAACAGGGCCGGCGCCCATGCGACGCACATGACGGCCCCGAACGGCCCGCAGATCTCAAGTTGTTATGTCTGTCACTCCACGTTGAGCGGCGGCTCGCATATCAATGGATTCGCGAGTTTCGCGACCGGAACGGACACCAGCGGCGATGGCGACATCGACCTGAGCGAGACGGACGTATGCGATGCGTGCCACAGTCCGGACGGCGCGTACGACGGCGTGGTGGAAGGAATGGCCAACTGGACCGCGGGCGAATCGGTCAGTTGCAAAGGCTGCCACGACGACGGCACCTCGATCATCGATGGCGTGAGCGCCCCGCCCGTCGCAGGCGACGGCGCGACCTGGGG
>JAUVGW010000107.1 GCA_030593565.1 Phycisphaerae bacterium
CGTATCGAGCCGCGTTGCATCAAGCGCCGGCCCAAGCAGTACGCCCGCATGACGCAACCACGCGAAAAACTGCGAAAATACCTGCGAAAACGAGGAGATGCAGCTTAACTTAATGGCATTCTAGCCTGACCCCTTTTTTCCTCTACCCGTCGTCATCGCCGGGCTGTGCCGGGGCTTCCTGATTTGCCGGTGCCGCAGGTGTCGCGCCGGTGTCAGCGTCGGAAGCGCCGTTCTCGCCGTCCTGCCCTTCCTTCGCGATCCGGGCTACGGCCACGACCTTGTCTCCTTCGTCGGGGCGGATGATCGTGACACCCTGGGTTGCCCGGCCGATTTCGCGCATTTGCGAGACCCCGGTTTTCAGCATGATTCCCTTTGCCGTGATGACCATCAGTTCGTCGTCGTCCGTCACCGCGCGCAACGCGACGACGTTTCCGTTTCGCTCGGTCACGCGAATGTTGATGACGCCGCCCGCGCCCCGCTTTGTCAGCCGGTATTCTTCGATGTCGGTTCGCTTGCCGAAGCCGTTTTCGCACACCGTCAGCAGGCTCATCCCCGGACGGATGACCGCCATGTCGACGACCCGATCGTCCCGCTTCAGCACGATGCCTTTGACGCCCGCGGCCCCTCGGCCCATCGCGCGAACATCGCCCTGCTTGAAGCGAATCGCTTTACCCAGGCGCGTACCCAGGACGATCTCGTCACCCTCCTCCGTCAGTTCAACATTGATCAGCGAGTCGTCCGGATCGAGCGAGATGGCGATGATGCCGGTCTGTCGCGGCCGGGAAAACGCGCCCAACGCGCTCTTCTTCACCCGCCCCTTCGCGGTCGCGAAGAAAATGAACTTCTCCTCGAATGCGGACACCCGCAAGACGGCGGTATTCTTCTCGTTATCCTGCATTTTCAGCAGGTTGACGATCGATCTGCCCCGAGCCGTCCGCGCCATCTCCGGAATGTCGTACACCTTTCGCCAGTACACACGCCCGCGATTTGTGAAAAACAGCAGGTAGTCGTGCGTCGAGGCCGCGAACAGATCTTCCAGGAAATCGCCTTCCCTCGTGTCACCCGCTCGCACGCCGCGACCGCCGCGACCCTGTCGGCGGTAGGCATCCGGAGACATCCGCTTGATGTACCCCGCGTGCGAAATCGTGACCACCATCGGCAGATCTTCGATCAGATCCTCCATGATGAACTCGCCGACGGCACCCGTAATTTCCGTCCGACGCGCGTCGGCATACTTCGCCTTCATCTCGAACAGGTCTTCGCGGATGATATCAGACACCAACGCCGGATCGCGTAGCACTGCCTGGTAGCCTTCGATTTCCTCCACCAGCCTGCCGTATTCCTTCGCCAGCTTCTCGGTTTCCAGGCCCGTCAAACGTTGCAACTGCATCGACAGAATCGCAGCGGCCTGAACGGTGGTCAGATATTGATCCTCCGCGACAACCCGGCGTGCGAATTCCTCCGGCAGCGCCTTCAGCAGCGTCGCGGATTCCTCCAGACGTAGCGACCGCTCCAACAAACGCTTCTTCGCCGTCTCGGGATCGGGCGATGTCTTGATCAACTCGATGATCGCGTCGATATCACCCACGGCCAGGATCAAGCCCTCGACGATGTGCGCCCGTTGCCTTGCCTTTTGCAGCAGGAACCGCGTCCGCCGCGTGATCACGTCGCGACGGTGATCGAGATAGTGCTCCAGCAGTTCCTTCAACGACATCGTCTTCGGCTGCTTCCCGACGAGCGCAATGTTGATAACTGTGTAGTTCGTTTGAAGCGGGCTATGCCGGAACAGCTTGTTCAGCACGACCTCCTCGTTCACGCCACCCTTGCACTCGACGACGAGGCGGATGGGGTTCTTGCGATCGGACTCATCGCGGATGTCGCTGACCTCACTCAGCTTGCCGTCTTTGACGCACGACGCGATCCGTTCCGTGATCGTGTTCTTCAGAATGTTGAACGGGATCTCGTCCACCACGATCCGCTTTCGGCCCCTCTTGGTCTCCTCGATGTGCGTCTTCGCGCGCAATGTCAGCGAGCCCCGCCCCCGTGTGTAGGCGTCCACGATGCCCTGTCGGCCACAGATCGTGCCACCGGTCGGAAAATCCGGCCCGGGCACAATCTTCATCAACTCCTCGAGCGTCATGTCGGCGTTCGCGATCAGTGCGACGAGCGCGTCGCATATCTCCCCGAGATTGTGCGGCGGCAGGTTCGTCGCCATGCCGACGGCGATGCCCGTGCTGCCGTTGACCACCAGATTCGGAAACTTCGCAGGTAAGACCGACGGCTCCGTCCGGGTCTCGTCATAGTTCGGCACGAAGTCCACCGTGTCTTTTTCGATGTCCTCCATCATGTCGGTGGTTGGCGCGGTCATCCGCGCCTCGGTGTACCGCATCGCGGCCGGTGGGTCGCCGTCGATCGACCCGAAGTTCCCCTGCCCGTCCACAAGCGGATATCGCATGGCCCACGGCTGCGCCAGACGCACCATGGTCGGATAGACGACCGAGTCGCCGTGTGGATGGTAGTTGCCCGTCGTATCGCCCGAGATCTTTGCGCACTTGCGGTGGGCGGTCCGTGGTCCCAGCTTCAAATCGTGCATCGCCGTCAGGATTCGGCGCTGCGACGGCTTCAATCCGTCGCGAACGTCCGGCAACGCGCGAGCCACGATCACGCTCATCGCGTAACGCAGGTACGAATCCTGCATTTCATCAACGATCTGTAAGTCTCGGGTGTTTCCGTGTTGTTCGTCTGTCATAGCCTGTCATCGCACCGTCACGCCGCCGGCCCGGCATGGATAAACCTCCGTGTCTCGACCATCTTTACCGGTGTCGTGACACCTTCTTAGCGCCCGGCATTGTACGCGGAAACGTCCGTCCTGACGAGGGGTGTAAGAATGGCGCGCCGGCCGCGGGGGGCCGCAGGTGTCAAACGGGATGGCATGGGTAACGAGTGGGGCATCCTTCAGGGTGCCATACTCGTTACCCATGGGAGCACATCGAGGCTCCCCACGGGTAAGCTCCGCCGCTTAGCGCGGCTCCGCTAACCCGTGCCACCCTGGCTGTGTGGCACAGGCGTCCCGCCGAATCTGTCATGGACCCTGCGAACATGGCCGATAAGCAGACAGTTTGATCCGACGGACCTTGGCGAATACAATCGGGGTTGGATTCCAATGGCAGCCTGGTGGAAGAAAGTTGTCAAAGCCCTGACCGGCGACGATATCGGCCCGGCCGACGACGAGGTCGGTGCGCCGGCGTCCCCCTCGCCCTCCGATGAACACTACACGGAGCCCGCCTCCATGGCACATACTCCCGTAACTGAAGACGCATCGGCCCTTCACGCAGCCAACGAAGAACTCGGAAGACGCATCGACAGCCTCGCCGATGACGTCGACAAGCAGTTCCATACCGCCGCAGCTCGCTCGGAGGAAGTTCTGACTCGGATCGACCGCCTGTCATCCGTCATGGACGGCATCGCCGCTACGGGACCATCGGCGGATATCGTGACCCGCATCGACCGGCTGTCATCCATGATGGACGGTCTCGCCGCCGCCCGGGATGCCCAGAACGGCGAGATGGCACATATCCTCGAAAGCACGCAGGATGCCCGCGACCACACGCAACGCCTCCGCGAGATCGTCGCCAGCCTGCCGGAAATCGCGACCGAACAGGCGGAATCCGTCGGCAGCCTCGATCAACGGATGAACACGGTCGAGCAGCGAACCGCCGCCATTGCCGATGCCGTGTCCGGCCACGCCCGCGGTCTCGACGAACTCAAGGAAGCCCTGGCGAATCTCAACCGCGCCTTGACGAGTCACCAGCAGGCCCAGACCGATCTGGCCGTCGGACAGCGACAAATCACCGACTCGGTGAACGACCTTTGCGGGCGAATCACCCAAACCATCCAGCTCTTCAAGGCTCATGCCCAACGCTTGAAGCAACTGGCCGAAGCGCCGCAGACCCGCCACCGGGAAATGCAGGACCTCGTCATCTCGAACCACGCCCAACTAACGCACGCGAGTGATGAACTAACCCAAAAAACGGGGGTCGCCACGTCGCGTGCGACGCTGGCCGTCGTCTTCGCCGCCATCGCCGCGATGGCGGCCATTGGCTCAGCCGTCCTCGTGTTCCTGAAATAGCCGCACCCCAACCATCAAATAGGTTTCAATACTCAATCGCGGCCGCGCGGTGACGCCCGCCAGCCCCCAACGGGGGCGACGGAATAAAGCCCAGGGCGAAGCGTAGCGAGCCCTGGGATACAGGCACCAACACTCCCAAGCCCCCAACGGGGGCGACGGAACTGCCCCCGTAGCGTCGGCCCCCTGTGGCCGACGTATAGCGCAAGAATACCTCGATGCTATAGCTCCGACTCCCACTGTTTGGCTTATGTGCAGCCCGTCACGCCGGCCCTGACGACTCGCTACAAGGTCTCGACCGTCACGTTCTGATTGGAGTAGATGCAGATCTCGCCGGCGACCTTCAAGGCGGCCTCAACGATCTCGGCCGCGGGCAGTTTCGTGTGGGTCAACAATGCCCGCGCGGCCGCCAGCGCGCAGTTGCCGCCGCTACCGATCGCCACCAAGCCGTCCGTCGGCTCGATCACGTCGCCGTTGCCGCCGATGATCAGGCTCGACTCACCGTCAGCGACCGCCAGGAGGCTCTCGAGCCGACGAAGGACCTTGTCGGTTCGCCAGTCCTTGGCCAGCTCGATCGCGGCCCGTTTGGTGTTGCCCTTGTACTCCTCGAGCTTGCCCTCGAAGCGCTCCAGCAGCGCGAAGGCGTCCGCCGCGGAGCCCGCGAAACCGATCAACACCTTGCCCTTGTACAGCCGCCGAACCTTGACGGCATCCCCTTTCAGGATGGCATCGCCCAGCGTCACTTGGCCGTCCCCGCCCATGGCGACTTGGCCGTCCCGTCTCACCGATAGAATCGTCGTGGATCGTATTCGCATGGCTTTGTCCGTCATTGTTGGTACCTTGCTCGGGGTTCGAGGGTATCATGTATGGGGCCGTGCCGCCAATTCGTCCGCCGGCGGCCGCGTGCTGCTGACTATTACGGCGGAGCCCGCCCAGCGTGTTACCTCCAAGGAGGCGTCGTTGCCATGACCATCTGTCACATACGGTTCCCCGTAGCCTTGCTGATCCTGTCGCTCGCGGCGTGCGTTGGATGTCAGGAGCAAGCTCGCGAGCCGGTCACGCGGCCGTCTGACGAGTCGGAGACTGCCCCGCCGCGGGCCGTCGCCGAACCGGATGCACCGCCCGAGACGGTCGCGCCCACCGCTGAAGCTCTGCCGGAGGATACCGGCGCGGACACGAAGCCGACCGCTCTCGAACCGATACCTACCGCGGAGCCCCCGGTCGAAGTTGTGAAACGCCACAGGCCCAAGCGACCGGTCGATTCGTGGATCATCTTCCGCGAGCCCTTCGAGCCGCGAGATGATGCCGCTTGCGTCGCCAAGTGGACCACCGGCAACCGGCTGGAAGCCCACACGGAGAATATCCAACGGCTCACCATCGACTTGACGCGCCTGCCGGAGGGCGCCCCCACCAAGGGCCCGTGGAACCTACAGATCGACGACCAGGGCATCGAGCTGACGGGCTTCAAACCCAAGCCGGGCTACACGGGCAAGATTCGCGACCTCGTGCGCTCCCAGAACGGCAAATGGTCGGTCGACCGGAAGAAGCTATACCGCCCCAGGATCGGAGGCTAATGCCCGTGGCAAAACTGCGGCACCGGCGTCTCGTCGGTGGTTTTCACGGAAACACTGATGGGCGGCACGGTCAAGCGACAGCTTGGCCGTGGTCTGCCTCCTGTGCCCCGCGGTCCGGCATAGCCGGACCGTGCCACCTTGAACCCATCAACTGAGCAGTAACGAAACACCAGCAACTCGCCTAGTTGCTGCGGGACCCGATCCGAGACACGTAATCAAAGGGGGCTCCTGCCGTGAATGCCTTGACATCGAGAATCCTGCTTTGCGGAGTGTCCGTCGCCCTGCTGGTGGGCATGGCCGGCTGCGGCTTCTCGGACATACTGCTGTGCGGCGCGTGCGCGGTGATCCACGACCCGCGCGCGACGGCCGATGCCGCCATCAATCAATGGCAAGGTGACAACGATGAGACCGACGCCTGCCGGGTGGACGCCATGCAGCACTGTGTCGCGGCCGCGATGCTGGCGAGCGACTGTGGACCGGCGTGCTCGGTCTTCGCCGGGGACGTAAACGAATGGCTGCAAGACGACGGCGACCCGATGGACACGCACAACAACAAGCAGGGATCGCAGTGCGATGCGGCCGACACGGATGCTGCCGTCGCGTGTTGTCAGGACCTGTTGGATACCGGCAAGCTGCGGACGGATGGCAAGTGTCGCTAATATGGCCGCGATGATTTGTTCAAGCGGCGCTCCCGAGCCAGCGAGCCGGCTTGTCTCAAGCCGGTCTTCCACTCGGAGCGTTCGGGGGTATCGACGCGCTCCCCTGTGGGTCGCGGCTAAACGATCGGCGGTGCCGCGCTATGCACGGCAAGCCCGGCGGAGGAACCTTGTTTATGTCAGATCGGACCACCACCCTCGCGGAGCTTCGCGAAGCCGTACAGCGTTTTGTGGACGAGCGAGACTGGCGACAGTTTCACAGCCCGAAAAACCTGTCGATGGCCATCGCCATCGAGGCGGCCGAGTTGATGGAGCATTTCCAATGGCTCGGCAGCACCGAGTCCCGACAGGCGGCCGATTCATCCGAAGACCTGGCGCCAATCCGCGAGGAACTCGCGGACATCCTGTGCTTTGCCCTGTCGTTTGCCAACGCCCTGGACATCGACGTCACGACGGCGGTACGCGAGAAGCTCGCCAAGAATGCGGAGAAATACCCGGTCGACCGTTTCCACGGCCGATTTCGGTGATCTTGTGCAAGCGGGCACGGTTTCTTTGCTTATTCTCCGTGGAAAGGACACGGTAGCGAATGGCACTGGCGTTGCGAACTCCAGTTATGTCATGCGCTTGTGGTTTCCCGAATTCGAATCGCACCTCGCGCAGCACGAGCGTGAGGGGAACCCGGTCGTACTGCTCCTCGGACATCCACGCCAGTCTGATCAGACGCGTCCATGTGATCAAGTGGTCGTCTTGGCCGAGTCGGAGACGGGCGGGGGCTACACAGCCACCCATACCTTCGTCGTCCACGCCCAGTAGCCGGTATGAAACAGCACGGACAAGACGGCACCCCACATTAGGATCGTGGCGAATTGGTGGCATCGAAACAGCGGCCAGTACGCATCCAGGGCCGGCGTCACCTGTGAGCGTTCCTCCGCGTCGCGCAGGGCACTGACTCTGAGCGTCAGGACGGCTCGGAACGCGTTGTACGCCACCAGAACGATCACCATCACGAAGGCCCACCACGTCTCCGTCCAGCCGACGAGCACCCAGACCGCTCGGGTCTCGCGGTGTGTCTCCTTGTAGCGCCGCTGCATTTCGCGGATGGCCTCCTCCGCCCGCTCGTGTCCCTGAAGGTCCTGCTCCAACACGTCGGCTTGTTGCTCGATGTGCGCCTGCGCCCTTGAAAGACCGGACAAGTAGAGGAATTTGGCTGCGTACGGCGTGAAGAACACGATCAGCAGCAGCAGGTGGACGAAGAACCACGGCCCGGTGTACTTGCGCCGGAGCACCGACCATGGGTCCTTTGGATTGCCGTAATTCGGCGTGAAGAGGGCGATCAAGAACAGCAAGGGTAGTAGGAAGAACCACGGCCCGGCGTACTTTCGCCGTCGCACCGACCATGGGACTTTTGCTTCGCCGTCAATCTGCGTGCGGTGGATGCGGTTTTTGCTGAAGCGAATCCCGGTAGCGGCAGTGAGATCGGCCCCGTCGAAGATGGCCCCGTAGAGGAACGCCCCTTCGAAGTGGGTTTCAAAGAGGTACGCCCTGTAGAAGTGGGCTTCCCGGAGTATCGCCCCTTCGAGGTGGGCGTTTTCGAGTTTCGCTCTTTCGAGATGGGATCCCTCGAGGTCTGCTCCTTCGAGGTGGGCACTATTGAGGTCTACCTCTTCGAGGTGGGCTGACCGGAGGTGCGCTCCTTCGAAGTCGGCCCCCACGAGGAACGCTCCGTCGAGATGGGCTTGCGTGAGGTCTGCCCCTTTGAGGCGGGCTCCCGGGAGGAACGCCCCTTCGAGGCGGGCTTGCTGGAGATTCGCCCCATTGAGGTGGGCTCCGCTGAGATGCGCCCCTTCGAGGTGGGACAACCCGAGGCTCGCTCCTTCGAGGTGGGCTTTGTCTAGTTTCGCCCCTTCGAGCCTGACATGCACGAGGAACGCCCCTTCGAGGTGGATGCGCTCGCGAGGGACGGCCTGCTTGGTTTGAGACTTTACCCACTCGTTCCATTCCTTCAGCCCCTCGCCCGGCTTCAGATCGCCTGCCCGCTTGTCGGCGTCCAGGTTGCGTACCAGCCGCTCCAACTGCGACCAGTCGCCTTTGAAACCCGGACCGATGCCCGAGCCCTCTTTCTTCAGCCGTTCGAGCATCTCGGGCGAACTGACCTTGTCCTCGTTGTACGGCTCGGTCGATCGTTCATCTTTGAAGGACGGGTTCTCGGGTTCGATCATCGGAAGGCATCCTCCATCTCGCCAGACGTCCGAGCCCCACATTCCGGACACCGCCCCGACACGTTGCCCGTCAGGTTGTACCCGCACTTCCGGCAGTGCCCCGGCGGCTTGCGGCGGTCGCGACGCCATAGGATCGCCGTTGGGATGGCGACAGCGAGGAGAGGCATCCACAGCGGGATGCTGTATTCCGTACCCGCGACGGTGCCGCCGCTGATCCTCGTGAAGCGCGGCAGTTGATATCGCCAGCGGAAATCGTCCCAGCCCGAGTCGAGCACTTGCCAGCCGGCAGGGTTGTACGCGACGCCGGTGCCGACGCCGATAGCTCCGCTGCCGCATGCCAGCGCCCAGCCATCGCCGTCATACCAACACACCCACCGCTGGCTCACCACCCACGTCACGACGATCAACACGCACACCACCAGCCCGGCCCACTTGGCGATGCGGCGTCGGTTCCGCGGTTTCTTCGGCATGGGTGGATTCTATCACGACATGGTAAGGCGAGACAGGGCTGGCCAATGTGTGAGTACTGGTACAGTTTAGGGGGCATCGGCGTCCCGCCGGTACGAAAACCTCGTTTTCGACCTATGTACCTATTGATCCGTCGTAAAAGGGAAAATATCGGGGTGGCATGGGTAAACGGAGCCGCCAGCGGCGGTGGAGTTTACCCGTGGGTATCCATCCCAGCCCGTCCCCACGGGTAATGAACGCCCCGCCCTTGAAGGGCGTGTCGTTCGTTACCCATGCCACCCCGGTTCCTCTCGTGGCGCATGCCCCGGGGTTGACAAACAGGCCGAGGATATATATGGTTGGGCGTATATGACGACCTTGTTGGCGACAACCCCCGACCTTTTCCGGGCGTTCGCGGATGTGACGCGTCTTCGCCTTCTGAATCTGCTGGTGGAAGGCGAGCTATGCGTCTGCGACCTGTGCGACGTTCTTGATGAGATCCAACCCAAGGTCTCGCGGCACCTGGCGTACCTGCGGAGGGCCGGCCTGGTGCGTGTTCGAACGCGAGGCAAGTGGAAGTACTACGCCGTGGTGAAGCAACCCAAAGGCCTCGAGCGGAAACTGCTCAATTGCGTGAAGTCATGCCTGCGGGAGATCGACGTCTTGCAGGATGATCTGGGCCGGCTGCGCGGGATATCACCCGGGGCCTGCTGCGGCAACGATGGGAATCGTGCATAGCCGATGGGGCTATACCCGTCGAGGAGTCCGAAGCGTGGAGAATGTGCAATCCAAGCGGCTTTCCTTTCTGGATCGTTTCCTGACGCTCTGGATCTTCCTGGCGATGGCCGTGGGGGTCGGTAGCGGCTATCTGCTTCCCGGCGTCGAGGGCGTCATCAATCGTTTTCAGGTCGGCACGACGAACATCCCGATTGCCATCGGCCTGATCCTGATGATGTATCCTCCCCTGGCCAAGGTGAAATACGAAGAACTCATTGATGTGTTCCGCGACACGAGAGTTCTCGGGCTGTCTCTCGTGCAGAACTGGGTGGTCGGCCCGATTCTGATGTTCGCCCTCGCCGTGCTGTTCCTGCGAGGATACCCGGAGTACATGGTGGGGCTCATCATGATCGGGCTGGCCCGCTGCATCGCCATGGTCATCGTCTGGAACGACCTGGCCAAGGGTGATGCCGAGTATGCCGCCGGGCTGGTGGCCTTCAATTCGGTATTTCAAGTTTTGTTTTTCTCGGTCTATGCGTGGCTTTTCATCACAGTGTTGCCGCCATTGTTCGGCTTGAGCGGCGCGATTGTAGAGGTGACGATCAGCCAGATTGCCAAGAGCGTGTTCATCTATCTGGGTATCCCGTTTCTGGCGGGCATGGTGACGCGATTCGTGCTGCTCAAGGTCAAGGACCGTCGATGGTACGAGTCCAGGTTTATCCCGAGAATTTCGCCCATCACGCTCGTCGCCTTGCTGTTCACGATCATCGTCATGTTCTCTTTTCAGGGCAAGAAGATCGTGCATGAGCCGCTCGATGTGTTCCGCATCGCGATTCCACTGTGTGTTTACTTTGTTGTGATGTTTCTGGTTTCTTTTTGGATGGGAAAGAAGATCGGCGCGGATTACCCGAAGACGACGACGATCGCATTCACGGCGGCCAGCAACAACTTCGAGTTGGCCATCGCCGTGGCCGTGGCCGTCTTTGGCATCAGCTCCAAGGTGGCGTTTGCGGCGGTCATCGGGCCGCTGGTCGAGGTGCCGGTCCTGATAGGTTTGGTCAACGTGGCCTTCTGGTTGCGGCGGCGATGGTTCGCCGGACCGTCCGGCGCGATCGCGGAGGCAGTATAAAATGTCGATTGTTATTCCGGCCTGCAAGGCTAGCAGTCCGTGGCAAAAGTCATGTAGCGGCCGACCCCCGTGTCGGCCGATCCCCTGCGCGGCTGTTGTTTCGTACTCTACGGCCGACACGGGGGTCGGCCGCTACGCTCCGTGGTTCCGCCGACCTTTACCACGAACTGCTAAGCCACTTGTTCTTGTTCTTGACAACTATTACAGGAGTGTACCGATGTTGAAAAATTTTATAGGGGTTGCGATCATCGCACTGATCGCGCCGGTCATGGTAACCACGGCCGCCATGGCCCAAGACGAGGGAGAGCGCGATCGAAATGGCATGGCGGCACTGAAGCACGCCGCCGATGCAGGGAAGTACCTGTTTATCTTCTTTCACAACGGCAACGATCAACAAACCCAGGCGATGCGACAAGTCTTCGACGCGGCGACGGAAAAGGCCGCCGACAAGGCTGAGTCCATCGTCGTCAAGACGACCGATCGATCAGAGAAGGCGATCGTGGAGAAGTTTGACGCCAAACGCGCGCCGATGCCCCTGGCCCTGGCCATTGCCCCGAACGGTGCCGTCACGGGGGGCTTCCCCATCAAGTTCGACGAAGGGCTGCTGCTGGGCGCCTTCGTCAGCCCGTCCACCGAGCAGTGTCTGAAAGCGCTTCAGGATGGCAAGTTGGTGCTGCTGTGCGTTCAAAGCGAGACCGCCAAGTTCAGCAGTGAGGCCATGGAGGCGGCCCGGGCCGTCAAGGCTGATGCCAAGTATGCCAAGACCACCGAGGTCGTCACCGTGGATATGACGGACGAAGCGGAGGCGGCGGCCATGAAGAGGCTCCAGGTTGACACGGAGTCCGATGAAGCGATCACACTCCTCATGGCGCCGCCCGGCACGGTCGTCAACCGGATCAAGGGCGGGGCCGGCAAGCAGGCTCTCGGCGCGGCCGTCCAGAAGGCCCTGGGCGACCAGAAGAAGCCTTGCTGCCCGGGCGGCAAGTGTGGGCCGAAGAAGAAGACGGGCGGCAAGACAGGCGCCAAGGCGGGTAAAAAGGCAGGCGGAAAGCCCGGCACGCCCAAGCGCAAGCCGTAGATTCGGGGAGCAGACATGCGACTGAGAAAGCTCGTTTGGCGCGAGATGTTCGAGCGCAAGAACCAGTTGGCTACCAGCTTTGTTGCCATCCTGCTCGGCATCGCCGCGGTCGTGTCCATCAAGAACATCACCTTCTATTCTCAGAAGGCCGTCGCCCGCGAACTCGATGCGTTGGGCGCCAACATCCTCGTCCTTCCCAAGTCCGTTTCGATACAGGACTACTACAGCGCGGACATGCAGGGGGAGGAGTTTCCCGAGGAATACGTCATGCGCTTGGTGATGTCCGACCTTCAGGGGCTTGACAATCTGTCGCCGAAGTTGTCCATGCCGGTCGAGGTGCAGGGGCGGAAGTTCACGCTGACCGGCATCCTGCCGAAGAGCGAGTTTCAAGCCAAGGCGATGTGGGCCGGCGCCGGCATATTCACGAGGCCCGCCGAAGGTTGCGGCGAAATGGGGGAAGTACCTGACGCCTTCAAGCCGCCGGTGAAGGAGACGCTCGTGCGCCAGACGGTCATCGACGACCTGGGCAGTAGCGAGGTCCTCGTCGGGGCGGATGTCGCGTCCTTGTTGGGCGTCAAGGCACAGGATTCTGTCGAGGTTATGGGCAAGCAATTTACTGTGATCGCGTTGCTGCCCCAGACGGGCACCGTGGATGATTCCCGCATCTTCGCCCACCTGCATACGGTCCAGGATCTTGCCGGCAAGGAGCCCGTGATCAATGCCATCGAGATCGTTGGCTGCTGCAACGAGATATCGGCCGGCCTGGTCGAGAAGATCAACAAGCTGCTGCCCGACGCGAAAGTGGTCACGGTGCAGCAGGTCGTCCAGACGCAGATCAACACGAATCGGATGATGTCGCGCCTGTCCATGGTCTTCATTGGAATCATCGTCCTCGTGGGCGGTGCAAGCATCGCGAACTACATGTACGCGAACGTCTATGAGCGGCGACGCGAGATCGGCACGCTCATGGCGCTCGGAGCGGGGTCTTCCGTCATCCTCAAGATGTTCCTTCTGAAGGCGCTCCTGCTCGGACTGGTGAGCGGAATCAGCGGGTACATCCTCGGCACCGCCTTGGCCGTGGTCCTCGGGCCCCGGCTGGCGGGCATTCCCGTCATGCCCATGCCGATGCTCGTCTTGTGGGCGGTTGCCCTCTCCGTGGCCATCTCACTCGTGGCAAGTTGCCTACCGGCGCGGAGCGCGGCCCGACTCGATCCATGTGCAACGCTTCAGGAGCAATGACCCGTGCTGAAGATGGAATCCGTCAGTAAGAGCTACAATCATCGATCCGGGACCGTGACCGCCCTCGATGACGCCAACGTCCAGATCGACCAGGGCGAGTACGTCTCCGTGGTCGGCCCCAGCGGCAGCGGCAAGAGTACGCTGCTGCTCGCCATGGGCGGGATGCTCTCGCCGACATCGGGAAAGGTGCTGTTTAATGAGCTTTCGATCTATGACCTTTCTCCGGATCGGCGGGCTCGTTTGCGTCGGGAGAACATCGGATTCGTGTTCCAGACGTTCAACTTGGTGCCCTATCTCACGGCACAAGAAAACGTGCAGGTGCCGCTGTTCCTGGCGAGCGTAGGAGAAGCCGAGCAAGTGGAGCGTGCGGCCGACTTGCTCGGGCGGGTGGGGCTCGCTGATCGGCTTCATCACAAACCGTCCGAGCTGAGCGTCGGCGAGCAACAGCGCGTGGCCTTGGCCCGTGTATTGGCGAATGACCCGAAGGTCATCCTGGCGGACGAGCCGACGGGCAACCTCGATCCCGAAACGAGCGCGCAGATCATCGAGTTCTTCGATGATCTGAACCGGGAAGGCCGCACAATCGTGATGGTCACGCACGATCCGCACGCGGCAGAGCGCGCAAAGCGTGTGATGCGGCTTGTCGGCGGCGCCATCCAGGCGGACGAAGCGGCATCGACGCGTTCAATGCCATCGATCGGTAATGTGGGATGATGCTTCGAGGGAGAGGCTTTCATCACCATCTACACGACTTGGACTCGGCCTACAGATACTGGACGCCGGGCGAGTCCGCCAAGCGGTGAACCACCGACCGGAGGGCCGAATTCGGGAGAATGGCACGTACGGTTCGGAGGGGAAAGGGGCCGGGGATCCCACCAGTCCTTCCTGCCCCTATCAAGGCTATTCGTCAGGAAACGACTCCCGACTTCTTTTTCTGGGTGTATTATCGTTCGATTTCGTCCTTTGATTTGCGCCGCCGGACTTTCTCTTTCTCGACCCATTCCGTGTTTTCATCCCTTTCGGCCTTTGTGTCGAAGAATGTGAGCCTATCCTTGATAGATGGATCCACACCCGAGCGTCTGAGATTGAATTCCTCATCCGGCACGGTTCCGTCCCTCGGGTAGTTCTCCGCGACCCACTTCATCCAACCCTTCTCGATTTCATCGAGTTCCTCCTCCGGAAAGGCGTCTCGCCAAGCCTGCAGGCCTCCGACCTCCGTCTGGTTGATCCATTGTTGACGGTTTCCGCCGACGCGCCGGATGAGATCAAACATCCTGCGGAAATGCCTGCGTCCTTTGTGTCCCTCACTCATCATGTAGCCCACAATCGTCGAGGCTTGGGCGTAGTTCAGATAGACGCGCAAGCTCGGCTCGGAATGCCATCCCCTGCTGCTGAGTTCCCAATAGTATTCGAGGTCCTTCCAGTCGTCGGTGTCGTAGATACGACGAATGAAGGGCGCGTATCGGCCTCGTTTCGGGATTTCTGCGAAGTTGTGCTCGACCGTCTTCTCGATGTCCCAGTTCTCGAACGTCGTGGCGATGCCTTCGTTCCACCAGATGGGCGCCCAGATCGCCTTGAATTTCGCCCGCCCTGGATTGTAGGCGGAACTCGTGAAGCCCAGACGGACCTGGAGTTCCATGTGGCCGCATTCATGCTTGAGGGTGCCCTTGGGCCACTTGGCGAAGTCCCTGATCTCATCGGTGAATTGGACGAGCCTGTATCGCCGAGCCGGCCAACTCGCCCCACGGTCAGGGCGTTCGTTGGCAAAGGCTGTGAAGAAACCGCCGGATCCCGCTGATCCGCCGTTGGCAATATATACCATGCGATCGGCATAGACGATGACCTCGACCTTCTCCTTGAAGGTGGAGGGCTGTTGGGCGGCAATCTTCCAGACGTGGCTGTACTCGCGGTGGACCGCTTCCATGTACATCGCGAGGTTGGCTGTGAACTCTTTGTCGATGTCGGTTCTGCAAACGAACGGGCACCCCGGGTGCCCCATGTATGTGTACATCCTGAACGGCTGTCCATCCGCACCCCTGAACCGGCCCCCTTCGAAGTCGTTTCGCTTGTCTCGCTTCGTCCGTTTGAATACGCGAGAATACCGCTTGTCATATGTCGCGTTCGACTCGCCGGGACGCTGGCCCCAACGAATGACCTTCTTCTTCGATTTCTTCTTCCGTTTCTTCTTCTTGCGTCGATCCTTGCCGTCCTTGTCATCTTTACCGTCAAACACCACCGGCGGGCCATCGGCGCGGACGGGGGCCGCCTGGGGCCCCATCGGGCTGATCCACAGAAAGCCGATCAACAGTGAGTAGATCACGACATGAAGAAACCGGATGCGCGTAAGCCTGAACATGATATGACTCCTCACAAGGTGGGGCCGGGTCTGGAGGGCGGTGTCCTGCCGAACCAGCTCCGGGATCGGCATCCCGCGTGCGGATGCGCACGATGTCCCTACGGCCATTCACACTCCATTGTAGTGTCGACACCCACCGTTTTGTCAAACGTTATCCGGGCCACGGTCGCACGGTGGCAGGGCAATCGCAAGAATGGCGGATGTAGCGGCCGACCCCCGTGTCGGCCGTAGAACACCAACGGTTTCCGACGGC
>JAUVGW010000031.1 GCA_030593565.1 Phycisphaerae bacterium
ACAGACGCCACACTGTTTTCAATGGGCAAGGTCTACACTACATCGGGGGCGAAGACCCGAACCCCACCTGGCATGTTCACCAAGCCCCATCCGACGCCAAAAAAAGTTGAAAATGCCCAACTACTGCGTAACTTGGGCTAGGCCTGGACCTGACCGGCTGGACACTCTCCTCGGCGCGTGGCGTCTCCGCTGATGGAACAACCATTGTCGGCGCGGGCATCAATCCTGACGGCAACACGGAAGCCTGGATCGCCACGATCCCGGAACCCGCCTCGCTCGCGCTTCTGGTTCTCGGCATCACGGTTGCCTGTCCTGGATGGCGAATCAGGCGTCAACGCACGAGCTGAAGCCTCCTTCGTTATCTGCTCAAGAGGAGGTTGATTCACGATGCATTCCAGGAAAACGCACCTGCTCGTTTCAATTGCCACATCTCTGCTCCCTGCGGCTGTGATGGCTGATGCGCTCCCCAGCTTCCAGGGTCTAGGCGATCTGCCAGGCGGTGAGTTCCAAAGCGAAGCGTACGGTGTTTCCTCCGACGGCTCGGTGGTTGTCGGCAAGAGCAACAACGGCCTGCTCAGCGGGTCCTCAGGCGACGAAGCCTTCCGTTGGACGGCGGCGGACGGCATGGTCGGTCTTGGCGACCTGCCTGGCGGGTTTTTCGATAGTGGAGGTCGGTGTATTTCGGCGGACGGGGCCGTCATCGCCGGGTATGGTCACGGATCGGCCACCCACGTTGCCATTCGATGGACACTGGAGGATGGCATGATGGAGCTAGAATCATCGCCGGGCGAGATAAACGGGGGCTTTCCAAAGGCAATGTCAGCGGACGGCGGCGTTATTGTGGGCGGCGGCTGGAGGGCAATGAGTAGTCTGATGGAGCCCTTTCTGTGGACCGAGTCAGGAGGCATGGTGGGCCTCGACCCCATGCCGGGCGCATCAGGCGATGTTGCCGCCTATGGTGTCTCAGGAGATGGAGCCATCGTTGTCGGGCAAGGCAGAACAAGCCCGTTCAGCACGGAGGCATTCCGCTGGACCGAAGAAGCCGGCATGGTCACGTTGGAACGTCTCTCCGGAAGTTCCCAAAACGCTGCGGCCAATGCCATCTCATCAGATGGTGAGGTTATCGTGGGAGGGTCCGCCGGGCATCCGTTTCGCTGGACGGCCGCTGAGGGAATAGTCGCTCTTGGGGGTTCGGGGGCAGCCAGCGCTGTATCATCAGATGGATCGGTGATCGTCGGCTATTCGTCAATCGGCGCATTCGTTTGGGATGAAACCAGCGGCCGACGCGACCTGTATGGCCTTCTGTCAAATGACTTCGGCCTGGACCTGACCGGTTGGACGCTCTCCTCGGCCCGCGGCGTCTCCGGCGATGGGTTGACCATTGTCGGTACGGGCATCAATCCCGATGGCAACACGGAGGGCTGGATTGCCACGATCCCGGAGCCCACATCGCTCGCGCTACTGGTTCTCGGTATCATGATTTCGCGGCCGCGACGGCGAATCGAACACCGGTGAGCGAGCAAGAGCCTCTACTGGTGCGAGAATCCCTTCTCGCACCAGCGATTTCATGCAGAAAAACACCCAAGAAAAGTGGAACGATGAGCATATATTAACGAATGGACGCGATGCGATCATGTGCAGAACAAACGACACTGTCATCCGAAGACTTTGCGGCAGTTTGCGGCAGTGCGCACTTTTTCTGCTGCAATTTCCCGCGGCATCCTCCACCGGGCGGGTGATTCACAAGCGGCCGGCATCAGAAGTTGTGGAAAGTTGCAGTTTTTTGCACTTGGGCCGCCGCAACAACACTGCGAAAAGCCGCCCCCGAGGCCGGTCGCGCACGGCGACAGGGCACACGACCAAAAAACGACTCCCGACCCATTTTCTACGCTCATGGCGCGAGCAGAACAGCGACGAAGCCGGCGATGTCGTCTTCGTTGATGAGATCGTCATCCGTGAAATCGCCGTGGCATAGGTCGTCCGAGCTGGGGGTGCCGAGGAAGCCGGCGACGAATCCTTGGATGTCCGCGCCGTTTGCATTGCCGTCGCCATTCATGTCACCGTCAGCGGGTTGCGGGCAGTCCGCGTCGCAGCCGAACGCGAATACCTTGAAATCGTCAACGGCGGCTTCGACGAGGGAGTTGGCGCCTTCGTCCGATGCGATGAATCGCAGTATGGTCTGCTGTGTCGGCGTGACGAAATCGGCGACCTTGAACTGATGGTATATCCAGCCGCCGGACGTGCCCGGCCCGGACGGGCCGACCGTTTCCACGTTCTGCCAGACCTGGCCGCCATCGTTCGAGATGTCCACACGGAACAGATCGGAGCCAGACGCCGCGCCCGTGTCATTCGAATACCATCTGTGGTAGCTGATGACGGGATCGTCGGCTGCCAGCAGGTCGAGGGTTGGGGACAGGAGCGTGGTCCTGCCACCGTCCACATCCCATTCCTGGTAGATGGAGCCGGCGCGGCCGTCCGTAGCCCAACATTCGATTCCCGGGTCCGGCGTGTGGTCGTCTTCAGGTTGGGCGACGCGCCCGTACGGATTCTGTGTGCCCTCGGGATCTGCGCGATTCCAGATGCCTGCCGTTGCATCATCATCGACATCGCCGATGGTCCAGCCGGTATCGGTTTCGCAGTCGTCCTCGAACAGCGTGACGAGATCGTCAGCGGCCGTGACCGAGAACACGGTCGCCGGCGCATCGGGTGGATCCGTGAAGACGCCGCCGCCGACCGCTTCGGCGCTGACGTAGTACTGGAGTTCCACACCGCAGTCCGTGGAGGGGAAGACTGCGTCGTAGACGTTTTCGGAAACGACATCCATCGCCACGGTTTCGAAGCCGGCGCCGGCGTCGTAGTGCAGCAAGCCGGTTCCAGGCTGCGGATCGAGGCCGTCGAGGGATCGGACCCAGACTCGCATCAGGGTCCCGCCTTCCGGCGCGATGAAGATCGGACGTCCGTCAGGGTAGACAAACTCCTCGACGTTGATCTCGGCGTGATCGACCAGAAACCCGACGACGGACCGGATCATCTTGACGGCGTAGGCCGGATCGAGGTAGTCCGGCGTTTCGAATGCGTCCGAGTCCCATCCGCGATGAGGATTGAACGCGGCTTCACCCTCGATCAGGAGGCAGGCCCGAAAGCCGACGTCCTCGAACGGCCAATGATCGTACGAATACAACGGGGCTCCCACCGTGCAGGTCAATCCGTCACCGTAGGAGGTGATCGCGTCGGCGAGACCGGATGTGATATAGGAAGAAGCGGCGGTACCATGGATCCGGGCATGGTTCGTGTCTGTGTCGTAGCCGATGCTATCGGCCATGATCATCCCCAGGATGTCGTCGCCGGCATGATCCTGCGCATAGGCGGTGCTGCCGGCCAACTCCTGTATGGTTCGATCGAATGCGATGAAACGAATGGTGAAGGTGGCGTCGTAGGGCGCTAGGATTCTCGCGGCCTCGAGGAGTAGGGCGACCCCGCTGGCGCCGGCGTCCGCGCCCGGCGTGCCCGCCGAGTCATAGTGGGCGCCCACGATGTATATCTGGTCCGGGTGTGTCATTCCGGTCATTGTGGCAACGACGTTGTAATAGGTGCCGCCTGGATAGGAGCCCGAATGCAGGGACACGGGGAGCCCGAAACCCTGGAACAGCGTTTCGATGTTGTCTCGGGCAAGGTCGTGCTCCTCGCCATACAGCCCGCGATCATCCTCCAAATGGGTGTAAAGCCACGTGTTGAGAAAATCGATGTAGCCGGCTTCGTTGACTTGCGCCACTGCGGCGTCGCCGGCCGTGGAGGCGGCGGCGATGGGCGCCCGAGCGGAAGACACGGCGATGAGGCCGACGGCCGTCAACATGACTGTCGGCAGTCCGAGGCGCCAGTTGGCTCTTTTTTGCCGTTCCGGCTGTCGTCGAAGTGTCAACAAGGTGGCGTGCATCTGCGCCCCCTCCATGGGCCCGAGTACCATCCATGCCGAGCGGGTCGTCGCGAACCTTCGTCGTTTCAGGCCGGATCGTATTGGACCACGCCCGCCCATGCAAGCTTGTTCAGCGCGTGTCCGAGGAACGATGGTTCAACTCGCAGTACCATCGTCGCGCCAGGGAGGAGACAGGCGGGATGCGCGTATTCTGCTTCGCGAGGTTGTCACGATCGTTGACTGCGGCTCAGATCAGGGCCTTCAAACGGACCACGCCGGGGATGATACTCATTCAGGCGACAGGGATCGACTATGAACCTGGATCTCGCCTCTGTCGCCGTCATAGTGAATGCCGTGACACCCGATAGAGGGCTATATAGCATTTCACGTTTGTCTGTAGCGGCCGACGCCCCTGTCGGCCGTCGAAAACCGTTGGTATTCAACGTCCGACACGGGGGTCGGACGCTACACCATTAAGTGAGACGCTCTAGCAGTTCACGGTTGGGCGTGACCGGGTCCAGGCGGCGGCCTCACGCTCCTGTGGCACCGGCGTTTGGCGGCCGGCGCTTGGCAAAGGCGGAACAACTCGGGCGGGATCGGCAACGCCTCGACGTCGCGCGGTTCGAGCTTGAACAGACCGTCGGCGTAGATGCGCGTGTGCGGACCGATGGCAGTCTGGGCGGCGGAGCTGGTCAGGTATGCGAATAGGGCGCGGATGTTCTTCGGGCTCGGGTCGCGCGGGGTGATCGCGTGGTAGGCCGTCAGGTTCTTTGCGCCGGCCTTGTTCCACACAAATCGAAACGCGCCGCGCGTGAATACGGACACGAGCAGCGGAGCGGGCTCACGGTGCTCGGGCCTGTACCAGACGGGGCGATGCGACGGTAAGTAGCGCTCGTCGATGTGGCGGCGGCGGCCCTCGTCGAGGTAGCGTTGCACGGCGGCGGTGAGGCGCGGTTGCGGAGAAAGCAGGTAGATCCGCTGATCGGCCTTAACGAGCCGTTGGACATCGGCGTTTGTAAGCGTGGAGCCGGTGATCTGCTGCGCCTTGGTGATGCAAACCCGCAGGTCGCGGTCGTCGATTTTCCATCGGCAACGATCTGATTCGCGGAGCGTGAAGTAGTCGTTCGCGCCGGTTGCGATACCGCGTGTGCAGGCGGCGATGTCGCCCAACGTTGGTTGATCCACCGGCGCGGCCGCCTTCGACGCGGTGAACAGCGGCGTCCACTTGACGGCCGGGTCGATGTCGGCTGGGGCGACGGCACGCCCGGCGTCGGGATCGGCGGATGCCAGCGCGGCCACGTCGCGTACGGTTCGCAGTCTGATCGGCTCGCGCTTGGCACGACCACGCCGCAACAGCGTGATGGCCGCCGTCGTGAGAACGCCACCGAAGACGTTGGCGGCATGATCGAAATGGACAATCGTGTCGATGGCGTTTTCTTCCAGCAGGTACCCCTTGATCGGCACGCCGAAGTCGGCATTGAGCCATTCAGCGGGCGTGATGACGGCCGCGCGCCCGCCGTCGGCGAGGAGCGTCCATATCTTGATCAGGAACAGGCCGTACAGGTTTGTCATGCGGCTGAGCCGGCGGCGGCAGATGCGATCGAACTTGCGGAGGATCGCGTCGTCGTAACGCATGGCATGGTGGCGGATATACGGCGGGTTGGCGATGATCGCGTCGTACCTGCGGCGAAATGCGGCGGTGACGAAGTCCGTTCGTCGGCAGCGGACATTGACGCGGCGCGGGGCGGCATCGAAGCCGGCGAGCATGTCGCCGTCAATGTCGCAGACGTCGATGCGCGGCGTCTGGGAACGACCGCGAGCACCCGGCAACGCCTCGATGGCATTGATGAAAACACCGTTGCCCACGGCGGGATCGAGGATGCGCTGCGATGCGGGTCGGCAGGCCCACCGCACCATCCAGTCGGCGACGGGGGGCGGCGTGAAGACCTGCCCAAGCCGGCGGGTCTTGTCTTGCGGCGGAGCGTGCGAAGCTGTGGTGGTCGTAGGCGGTGATTTCATGCCCGGGCATCATAGGCCGCAATGCAGACCAACGCGATGCTCCCGGCCGGTCGAAGCCGATTCCGTCGTTTGGCCGCGACCCGCAGGGGAGCGCGTCCGCCACGCGCTCCCCAGCGGGTCGCGGCCAAACAGTACGCAGGCCAGTGAGCCGGCTGGTGTGGATGTACGTCACGATTGTAGGTGCGTTTTCGGTGCCGGCGCAGGAGCCCCCGAGCTTGCTCGGGGGGTAGCCGGATGACCGCGGGAACGTACCCCCCGACCAAGGTCGGGGGCTCTTGGGGCGCTACGGACTGAGGCTACTGGAGCAGCGACAGAACGGACTGCGGCGTCTGGTTGGCAATCGCGAGCACGCTGGTACCGGCGCTGACGAGGATCTGGTTCCTGGTCAGATTGCTGGCCTCCTGGGCGAAATCGAGATCGCGAATCGTGGATTCGGACGCGGTCAGGTTCTCCATCGCGATCTGCAATTGCGAGATGTTCGTATCGAGCGTGTTCTTCTCGAACGCCCCGAGGCGTCCGCGAAGGACGGAAACCTGGCGTACGGCCTTTTCGACGATCTTCGCTGCCTGCGATGCGCCGTCGTTCGTCAGTGCGTACTGACCTCCGCTGGCAACCTGCGCGAGGTACCCGACCTCGGCGTTGCCGAGGCTGGATGCAGCGGTTGACGGCACGCCGATGTTGACCTGCTGATTCGAGTCGACGCCCGGTCCGAGTTGGAAAGCCGCCCCGCCGCCGGTGATGGCGAACGACGTCGAGCCCGCCTGGTTGAAGGACTCCTGCAAGCGTAATTCGACGCTCAATCCGGTCGTGTTGAGGAACAACTCGAGCCCCCTGCCGAGGGACGTGGCGCCGTTGACGGTGGCGGCGGCGTCGCGACCGATATCTCGATCGACATCCTCGTCGTCGGCATTCCAGGTGGGGAAGACGTTGGGTGTGTCGCCAATCTCGGTCACCTGAACGAAGGCATCGCTTCCGTATTCGAGCGTGGACAGCCTGACGCCACTTGCAGGGTTGCCTACGTTGATGAACGCGGCGCGGACGCCCGTGGCATCACTGACCTGATTGATGGCGGCCATGATCTCGGTGGATGTGGTGCCCGAGAGCAGGGGCAGCGTGGTCACACCGACGGGCCCGGACACTTCGAGCGTGACATTCGCGGTGATGGCGCTCGTTCTGAATTCGAGCTGAGCGTGCTGGGCGGACTGGATCACGTTGACGGTGACGGGAATGTAGTTCGACGTACCGAAGGAAACGCCGTTGATCCGAATGTCGACGACTTCGCTGACGTTGACCCCGCTGGTGATATATCCAAGCGAGCCGTTGAGGAGTTTTCGGCCCGCGAACGTGGTCGTGTTCGCAATGCGCGTGATCGACTCGATGGCGGAGTCGATCTGCAACTGATTGGCCTGAATTTCGTCATCGGACACCGCCCCGACATTCGCCGCCTCGATGATCTTGGCCTGAATGTCATTCAGTAGCGAGGCGACTTCGTTAAGGGCGCCCTCGGTCGTGGCGATGACATTCGAGGCGCGCTGCGAGTTAGCGATGGCCTGGCGAACACTCTCGATCTCAGCGCGCAGACTCTCCGAGACGATCAAGCCCGCGGGATCGTCGGCCCCGCGATTGATTCTCAACCCGCTGGAAAGGCGTTCGAGCGATGTACCGAGTGCCTGGTGCGATCGCGCCAATTGCCTTCCGGCATTGATCGCGGCGATGTTCGTGTTGATACGAGCCATGTCACAATCCTCCATGATTGCCGTGCGGCGTCGTGGGATACCGCACCGAATTCAACACCGCGGCCCCGCATGGCAAGGCGGCGGCGGCCGCAAGTTCATCGCTTATGCGGCCCGCGCGTGTCTGGACCAGTGCCTTCGTTGTTCCCGGATCGTGTCCGGGGAGGCGGCAGGTCCTCGGGTTTCAGTTTCGCCGCAGCCTTGTTTTCCCGTTGGATCGCGTCATAGACTTCCTTGCGATGCACGGGAATGTGGGTCGGGGCGGTGATGCCGAGACGAACCTTGTCACCGCGAATATCAACGATCGTGATTTCGACGTCATCGCCGATCATGATCGTCTCGTCACGTTGACGTGATAGGACCAACATATTTGGCTCCTCCATGGCCGGGCCGACGCGCTGTCGCGCCGACGAGGGTCCGGGATGTCATGCCGTCGCGCCGCATCGGCGGCACGAAGACGCGTCGAGGTCGTACGGTCGTGCGGGCACGGATTCGATCCGTCTAGTCAGTGTCCACACGGTCAGGCTTCGCGCGATAGGGCATCGCCCGACGGTGCCGCGACCCCAGGCGACGACTCAGGCCGTCTTGCTGATCACCTGCTGTTGCTCACCACCAAGCCGCATCAGCGGATGCCGTGTCGAAAAACGCTTATCCGACAGGATCAACTGTTTGCCGATTCGCGTGGCAATGTTGAGAACAAGCGGTCCCTGCAAGTTACCCGTCAGCATGTCGTCCACTTTGTTGACGATGACGAAGACCTGCGAGCCACCTGTGTCTGCCAGCCCGATCTGCGTCAGGTCTTCAGACTTGATCGTGACGCGGTAGTCCGTCACGAACAGCCTAGGATCACAGACGACGAATGCGAGTTCCGGCCTGTGCACTGCCTGCATCCAATAGAAGGCGCTATTCTCGCCGGTCTGGATAAGGGCATACTCCCGATCGTTGGGAAAGCCCAGCAAGCCCCGCGGGAAGTTCAAGAACCGTTGGTCGTCGACCTCGATTCCTCCGAATCGCGATGTTTCAATAATCATGACGCTCAACTCCCGGCCGCTCTCAGGCAGCCACTGATTGATGTTGCACCGGGCGGGGTTGGCCCCGTGTCGGATGGACATCCCTGTCAGTCTTTCACCCGGCTTTCCGTATGTTCCCTCGAACCTCGCCGCCGCTCGTGACATCTCCGATCATGCCAGAAAATCCATAAGCGACAGGTTTAGTGTTTGTGACGTACTCAGCAGGCTCGCCTGTAGGGCGGTCTGTGCCTGCTGAAACTTCGTGACCGCTTCGATGAAATCCACATCTTCCAATCCGGATAGCATTACCTTCGTGGCGACAACGGCGTCTTCCGTCTGTTCCATTCTTGCCCGCATCGAGCGAGACCGCGCACCAACTTGGCCGGCCTCCGAAATCACGTGCGTCTGCACATCATTGATTTGAGACCCGGCTTCCGTGATCTCGGAAGAATCGTCCGCCATCAGCGCGTCGCGAAGCCTGTATAGCGCGCTGAATACGCCCGCCTGATAGAACTGGCCGACGCTGTCGCCTTCCAACACACCCGCGGCGGTACCGGTCTTCTCGATCCCGAGTTCCCCGGCAACGGGAGACAACCCGACGCGCTCGACCGAAATCATGCCCGCCCCCGGACCGGTCAGGCGGAATCCGGCGCCGCCGAGGGACGTGTCCACGCTGATCGACGCACCGGCCAACGCGGCGGCGGTTTCGATAGCTGTGATGACGTCGTCGACGGTTAGCGCCGAACTGAGGTCGACTTCAAACGCAACACCGTTGGCGTCGGTGATTCTGATATCGTTTTGCCCGTCAATCGGGTGTATGCCACGGAATCCATTCAGCCGTGAAAGCGACACGGACGCATCCAACGTCCTGATGCCGAGCGCATGGGCGTCGGTGCCGCCGTTTTCGCCGACGACCAGGGGCGTGCCGGCCATCAGATTCTCAATCTCGATGCCGTCCGCGTCGTCGTTGATGTAAGCCCGAATGCCGACGTCCGCCGCGTTCAAGGCGTTCAACACTTCTTGAACGGTCGTTGCCCCCGCGAAGGTGACAGTCGCGGACAAACCGCCGTTCGTGATTACCACGCCGTTGGGCAGCGTCACGCCGGCGGCGCTCAAATCGCTGAGGGCAGTCGTGAGCGTCACGCGGCGGTCGAGATTATCGCCGTCGATGTTCGCGCCGGGCGCAGCCGTCTTCTTGATGCCGAGGTCCGCCGCAGTCGTACCGTTCGAGACTTCGCCTATGACAATGCCGTTCCCCCCGCCGGACGTGATCTGAAGCGTGGCGCCGTCGACGGGGCTGATACCAATCGTCAGCGAACTGCCGGCCGTCGCCGCGGCATCGTTGAACTTGGCGATGACGTCGCTGACGGTCTCGGTGCCGGTGAAATCAACGGTAAACGTAATGTCCGGGCCGGCTTGCTCGGTCACGGAGATACTACCGAGACGAATCCCGGCGCCCAGGGTGCCGTCAAGTTCGCTGAGCCGCGTGTCCGTCGCGAGTTGCACGTCGAAGTCGGCGTAGCCGCCGGTGACTTTCTCGGCAAGGTCCAACACTTTCGCGACGGTGGTGTTGTAGGCGAGCGGGAAGTTCAGATCGACCAGTGTCCTGCGGTCACCGAAGTCGCCGACGTTCGTAACGCGCCCGAGGTCGGCATTGAGTGGCGGGTGTTTCACGTCTCGCCCGCCGAACATGTACAGGCCCTGAAACTGGCGATTACCGAGATTCATCAATTGATCGATGATGCCGTCGATGATGACGGCCTGCGAAGCGCGTTCATCGGCGCTCTGCATACTGCCGGCCTGTTCGCTCGCGATACGGGCCGCGTCGATCAGCAGGTCGCTGACTTCGCTGATGGCCGAATCCGTGGCGGCGAGCTGATCGTCGGCATGCCGTAGATTCACGAGGATCTGTTCCTGTGTCTCGAGCGACTGGTTCAGGCGCGAGATCTTCTCCGCCGTGATAGGGTCGTCGCTGACCGACAGCAGTGTCCGGCCCGTGGCGATGTGCTGCTCCGTGCGGAACAACCGCAGCGCATTCTGTTGCAGGTGCGACAGGCTTGCGAAAACCTTGAGGCTGCTCGACACGCGTGACAGATTGCCCGTTGTGATTGCCATGACTGTCGCACACCCAGGCGGCCGAAGCCGCACCCATCAATGACCTACCGAACCAACGTCAGCAGCGTCTGCATCATCTCGTCCACAACATTGAGGAACCGGGCGGCACCCTGGTATGCCCGTTGATAGGACACCATGGCGATCGCCTCCTCGTCCAGATTGACGCCCGACAGCGACTCACGTTGCGCGGTGAGCGACCCGAAGATGATGTCGCTCGCTTCGTGCGCGCTGCGCGCCCCTGACAGGCTGACGGCGATGCCCGCCACGGTCGCGGTGTAGTATTCGTTGAGTGACGCCCCGCCCAACGTCGCGATCGCCTGGCCTTGCAGGCTTGCCATGGCGGTGGCGTTGCTCCCGTCACCGGAGGAACCCGACTGCGCCGCCGCGAGCAATGCCGGGTTGTTCTCGATCATGGTATTGACGGCAATGTCCGCACCGTCCTTGCCGGAGAAGAAGGCGTTAAGGCCCATCGCCGCAAGGAAGCCCGACGTATCGTCGGCAAAGGTGAACGTCTTGCCCGTATCGGCCGTAAGCTGCAAACGACCGTCCGCCAGGACTGTCGCCGTGACGCCGTCCACATTGGCGGTGATGTCCGCCGCGACGGAGTTCAACGTCGAATCGGCGCCGATACCATCCAGATCTATCTCGATCTGCGTGCGGATCACATTACCGGTGGCCGTATCCTTGACGTCGACAAAGAACGAGCCTGTCGTCGGCAAGAACGTGATGCCGTTGTCCGCAGTGGACAACGCCAACGCCGGATCGAGGACGGCCGTCAACGACGTCAAATCCGATAGCCCCTCGAGTCCCTTTCCGCCGGCATGGACGTTGTTGACTTCGCGGATCAAGGTGGCGGCGATGGCATCCAGCCGGGCAAGCTGCGTGTCGATATGGTTGTCGCGCATGTTGATGAGACCTTCGACCATACCACTGGTGGCCGTCACCGGGCCATCGGTGAGCGTCAGCCGCACAACAGTGATGGACAGATCGTTACTGTCGAGTTCCGTCGAAGTTGTAAGGCCGAACGACTGACCGTATTGAACGAGCGATTCGTTCCCGACATACACGTTGACCGCGCCGGACGGCTGCTCGCGTACGGTAATCCCGAATAGTTCGGACAGCTCGCTGAGGTGTTGATCGCGCTCGTCGCGCAAGGCGGCGGCGGGACCGCTGCTACCGGCCTCGGCAATCGTGATCTGCGTGTTCAACTCGGCGATCTTGGCTGCGATCTCGTCGGCTTGACTGGTGACATTCTGGATTTCATTATTGAGGTCTTTTCTGAGGTTGATCAACTCGCCGCGAATGTCGCGGATGCTTTCGGCGAGCGTGCTGGCGGACGTGATGACGATGCCTCGCGTGGCCATGTTCTCGGGATTGTTCTGCAAGTCGCCAATGGCGGCGAAAAACTCGCCCAACAGCGAGCCGAGGTTCATATTGCCGAGCGGGTTGAAGACGCCCTCGACACGGTCGAGGTTCATTTGCTCGGTCATGGCGGACTGTCGGTCCGACATCGACGTGCGGAGCCGGGCCTGAAGCGCCTCGCTGATATTACGCCGAACGGAGGACAGGCGAACCCCGCTCCCGAGTTGGCCCGCGGTGGACGAAGGCCCCGCGATGGCGGCGAGCCGAGGCGACATCCGCGCGTAGCCCGGCGTGGCCGAGTTCGCGATGTTGTTGCCGACGACTTGCAGCGCCGCCTGATAGGCGGTCAGTGCCGCTCGGCCCACACTCAATGACGAAGTCAATCCCATTTATCTATCCCACCGCGTCCAGGACTCGGGCGCCGACCGCCGGGCCGCCGCCCCCATCCGCCGAGTAGGTCGGCTTGTTTTCATCATCGCGAACCATGGCCGCGAACAACGTCTTGAAGTGCGTCTGCATTTCGTGGCAGACGAGTTCAACGACTTGGTTCATCTCCGCGAGTCTCAACATCGCCTGGCGCAGGCGATCCGCCAATTCGGCGATTCGTGGGCGCTGCGATGGATCAAGGTGCGGACCCAGAATCCGTAACGTCACGCCGGCGATGTTCCCGCCGGTGTGAAGGCCAATCGCATCGCATAGCTTCGAGACGATCTGCCGGCGTCGCTCGTCGAGGGCGCTCACCTGCGACGTGAGCTTCCCCTCGTCGTGCGCGGCCGCCAACATGGCGCCGGCATCGGCGCGGCGCATAGCCTGCAACTTGTCGCCGACGGCCGTTTGCAGGGATATCTGCAACGCGACCAGACGATCGAGCAGATCGGCCAATTCATCCGTCAAGGTCATGCTTACCGCGCGATTCATGATTCACCTCGCCGGACATCGGGCGCACCGGCGCTGACGGCCCGCGTCTCCGCCTGAACGTCCAGGCCGGCGGGAAGCTGTTCCGCGGCACTAGACTTGTTCCGCCACCGCATGAACGACTCGTACATGTGTTCCGCGATTGGATCGCCCGGCGCACGGCCGAGACGCTGGGCGATCTCCATTCCGAGCTGTCCCTGAAAGACCTCCTCGCCGCGACCGCCGTGGAAGCGCTCTCCCTTAAGCTTCGAAGCGTGCATCTCGCGAATCAACGTGCCGTAGAAGATATTGCCGACGAACTCACCAATGCGCTCACGCACCGCCTTGTCCGTCGCCTGCGGCGAGACGGACGAACCAACGGACGACGCAGCGGACGATGCCGACAGGTCCGACGCGAGGCCGCGCGACCACGACGCCGCCTGCGGTTGCCCTGCAACGCCCAGGAAGGTCGACGGATGGTTTGCCGTATTGATCGCGCTCATTCCACTATTCCTGAATAACCAGCTTGCCTCGCACCTTGCCGGATCGATACAACTCCTCGATGATCTGGATGATGTCCTTGGCAGGCACATTCAACTTGTTCAAGGCATCCACCACATCGCGCAGCTTGGTCCCGCGCCGGTTCTGCTCCGGAGCATTGATCAACACCGCGTGTTCCCGCCCGATCGCCGGTTCCTCGATCGTCGGCTTCGGCGACGGCCGAACGGTGGTGATGGTCATGCCGCCGTGCGCGATAACCGCCGGACCGATCTCCACGCCGTCGCCGACGATGATCGTTTCGGTCTTGCGGTTGATGACGATGCGCGCCTCACCCTGCGGCATCAGGAGCTCCGTGCTCTCGATGCGGGCAACAAACCCGAACGGATCGGCCATCTCCGATCCGGGAATCTGAACGACAACGTTCTTGGGATCGGCGGCTCGGGCGATCTTGCGCACCTGACAGATCTCGGAGGCAGTTTCGTTGATCATCTCGGCGATGACCGCCGCCAGCGCCGCACTGGCGTGGACGTCCTCCAATACCAGTGTGATCTCGTACGCTCCCGTCTGCTCGTCGCAAACGATGTAGTTATGAACGACATCCGCCTCCATCGTCGCGCCGCCCGCGATGATCCCGCTCGTCTTGATCTTGGGATCCGTCAGGCGAATCGGGCCGCTGGCGAACGCGAAGATCTCGTCCAGGCCGGGCCCCTGCAACGGCGTCGGAATCAGCACGCCGCCGTACAGATTTTTCGCCGAGCCGGACGAACTGACGCGAACATCCACCCGATCGCCCTCGCGAACGCCGTTCTCGGGCAGCGTCGCCTCGATGTTGACGATGGCGACGTTCTTCGTGTTCTTCAACTCGGCATAGGGCACTGGAATGTGGAACTTCTCGAGCACGGACTGCAATTGCAGGATCGCCGGGGCGTACTTGCCGCCGTCCCCTGTGCCGGGCAGACCGACGACCAGGCCGTAGCCGGTCAATGTGTTCTGTCGCCGCCCCTTGAGGTGCGTGACATCCGAAACCCTGGTCGCAATGGCCGAGGTCGTGACACCCAGCACAATCGCCGAGACGCACAACGCAAGCAGCGCCGCACGACCCAAGGAGCCCCCGACCTTGGTCGGGGGGTTGCCCGTCGACATGTGCAACTGTACTCCCCGAGCAAGCTCGGAGGCTCTTGAGCGCAATCGCCGCCTATTCCTCACTGTAATGTCAGAATGGCTTCCAGCCATCCAATAGCTCCTTGAACCAGCCGCGTTTCACGGCGTCGCGCACCGCGCCTTCATTCATGATTCGCACATCCAGTGCGAACACCTTGTCGCTTACGATGTTGCCGTCGGGCGTGATGTCGCGACTGTTGCACTCGCCTGACAGCCGCAGACACTGCACATCCTCGTTCATGCCTTTTGTCTGCCACGCGACGAGGACGAGATTACCGTTTGGCTTGACGTCGATGACCTTGGCCATCACACGCGTCTCGAGCATATCCTTGCGGTCGGACTTGCCTTTGTTCTCCAGTTCGTTCTCGTTCTTGAACTTGATCTCCGGCTTGCCGGCACGGAATCCCTGACCCGTCCATTTGCTATCGTGGAGGCGGAACCAGGCATCCAACTTCGCGTTGACGTCCCATTCACTGTCCTGCTTCAACTTTGCGCTGCTTTCGTGCCGAACCTGGTATCGCACAATCACGCCGACAAAGTCATTGACCTTGATCACCTTCGGCTCCGGCAGTTCGATGGCGGTCAACGAAACGGCGGCCAGCTTCGGGTTGGTGGCGACGGCAGCGGTGCCGGCGGCACCGGCATTGACGGGCATCGAGCCATTGGCGGACGGCCGCGTCGTCGCCGCGCGCTGCGCGGCCTTCTTCGCCTGGTCGCGCTTGAACAGCGAGGAGCTTTGTCCCACGGCCCAGCCCACAGGACCGAACAACAGAATCATCATTACAAGTGCCATACGCATGACATCAATTCTCGCCTACCGCGCGTCCTCAGACGCCCGTGTCCTCACACTTTGTGGCACAGGCGTCTCGCCTGTGTTTCCACCGCCGGGACGGCGGTGCCACAGGGGTTTCAAAACGCTCTCCTATCGACTCGCGACCTGCCGAGGATCCGTCACGGTCACCGTCTTCGGCCCCGTAATGACCGCCTCGATCAGGTCCTGTTTGCGTTTCACGCCGTTTCGACAAACCTCGATCCTGTCGCCGAGAGCGCCGGAACCCCGCGCCTTGCCGGTGGTCTGGATTTCCACGCCCCCGAGGCGCGCCCAAATCGTGACGATGTCGCCGCGACGAACGAGCGGCAAGGCCTCGATAACTTCCGCCCGCAGCATGTCGCCGCGACGAAGGAATCGGCCGCAGCGCTTCCCGACAACTGCCGACAAATCCGTAATCCCGACGGAAGCCTGGTCGATGAACCGGCGTTCCTCGAGTTTCAGGTCTCGGCCCTCGATGCTCCGGCCGCGGTTGATCGGTCGCCGGGCCACGACGACCTCCTTCACCAGTTGAACCTCGGCCACGATCGGCTCGGCCCGCAAAGGCTCCCCGTCTCGGATCACATCCACCTCGAAACTGAGGAACCCGAGCCGCCGTTTGCTCGACGGCCTGATCTTGAACCGATGGTCCGTCGTATCGAGCGCCAGGACGTGCTCACTCGCGGGGCTGAACCGAATCTCCACCGTGGCATCCGGGTCCGACACGCGCGCGGTGATGTACCGGCGCAAGACCGATGCGAGCGTATCCCGCTCGACCACGACCGACTTGCCCTCCGACGTCTGTAAAACCTGCTTCCGCGCTACCGAACGATCTCGCTTCTTGACGACGCGTTTGGAGGCGGGTCGCGCCTCGCGGGGCTGACGCGGCTTCGACACCGTGCAGCACGACGACCCGAACACCTTGATCGCCGCCAGGTTCGCCTCGGCATCAGCAAGCGCGCCGCGAACATCCGCCAGCCTGACGAGTACCTGCCCCCCGGCACGCGGCGCGGCATGAACAACGGCCTTGCCCAGCCGCTGCTCGGTCGGCAGGTCGAAGTCCCTCAAATCGGCGACATCGGCCAAGACGACGACGTCGCCCGCCACGACCGCCGTCGGCCAGACGCGAATCTCCCCGGCGCGGGCCGCGCTACCGACCATCGCTCCGATGATCACACATACCGCAGCCAAACATCCATGTCGTCGCCGATTCATCATGACGTCTCCGCCGTCGTCGGTTCGCTTATTCCGCGACTGCCTATCTCCTCAGGTTGTTCACCGTTTGCATGGTCTGATCCGCGCTCTGGATCGACTGCGAATTCAACTCGAACGACCGCTGCGTATGGATCAGTTCCACAAGCTCGCGGACGGGATCGGTGTTTGACAGTTCCAGGTAGTTTTGCTGCAGTTCCCCCAGCGCATCTTCCGTCGGGTTGCCCGTCGTGGGCGGCCCGGATGCGTCGGACTCCTGATACAAATTGCTCGCCAGTTGCTTCAACCCCGCCGGATTGACAAACCGCGCCAACTCGATCTGGCCGACATCGGAGATTGCCGTCGCACCCGCCACGCGCACCTGCACGAGCCCCTGCGGCGAGATCATGACATCGGTCGCGTCCGCGGGAATCGTAATGGCCGGCTCCAGCCTCGCGCCCTTGCTGTTGGCGAGAACGATCTCGCCATCGGCATTCTTGGAGAAATTGCCCGCACGCGTGTAGACAGTTGTCTCCGCTCCGTCGATGAACGCCTGGACCTGGAAAAACCCGTCGCCCATGATCGCCAGATCGAATGCCTGATTGGTTTGATCGAGGGCGCCCTGCTCGAAGTTCAACTGCGTTCCGGATACCATCACCCCCAGTCCCATTTGCTTGCCGATCGGCAGCGGTTGGTCCAGGCCGTTGCGCAGGCCCGGTTCTTCGAGCGTTTGGTACAGGATGTCCTCGAAATTCGCCCTGGACCGCTTGAAGCCGGCCGTCTCGATGTTCGCCAGGTTGTTGGCAACAATGTTGAGCTTGAAGTCCATCGCCTTCATGCCCGTCGCCGCCGTGTACAACGTCTGAATACCCATCAGTGCGATTCCCGCTATCGGCTGTGACACAGGCGTCTCGCGCCCGTGTCGTCACCTTCTGTTCCGTGCCACACAGGCGTCTCGCCTGTGTCTTCACGTTCTGTTCTGTGGCACAGGCGTCTCGCCTGTGTCTTCACCGGCGAGACGCCGGTGCCACAATCAACGCCACCATCACCCCATCAGCCCATCAACCGACTCGGCCGACATCGTTGACCGCTCGGCCGAGCGTCTCGTCCTGCAACGTGATCATCCGCGCGTTCGCCTCGTAAGCCCTCGTCGCGGCGATCATGTCCACCAACGCCCGCACGGGATCCACGCCCGATGACTCGACGAAAGACTGCCTGATGCCGCCGGTCGCCTGGATCCGCCGGGCATTGTCCGCCGAGTACAGATCGTGCCCGATCTTCTCGAGTTGCTGCCGGTCGGCGAAATCCACGAGCCCCAGTTCACCGACGATCTGCTCCCCCTGCATCACACGACCCGCCGAGTCGATCTTGGTATCCTTGCTCGGAAGCGACGGATCGAGCATGATGGGGCGTCCCTGCCGATCGAGCATGGCGCCGCCCGTCGCCACGTGAACCAGCGTCCCGTCCTTGTCCAGCGTCATCCGCCCGTCGCGCGTGTACCGAGCTCCGTCAGCCGTCTGCACGGCC
Source organism: Phycisphaerae bacterium (assembly GCA_030593565.1). Classification (GTDB taxonomy): domain Bacteria; phylum Planctomycetota; class Phycisphaerae; order UBA1845; family UTPLA1; genus JAFGQA01. The sequence continues at coordinate 18,235 of JAUVGW010000031.1, forward strand.
AGGAAGCCGTCGCCGTGAATCGCGACATCCAGCCGGTTGCCGGATGGAATCAGACCGGACTCGTTGAATGAAAAATCAGTATAGACTTCCGTCTCGAACAACCCACCCGTCATGGCGTCGAGAACGGGATGCCGGTCGGCGGGTGCGCCCTTGGTGATCGAGGCGTTGAGGCGTTCCTGGAAGGCGATCCTGTCGGCCTTGAAGCCGGGCGTCTCGGCATTCGCGAGGTTGTTCGCGATGATGACCTGCCGGTACTCTTGAGCCTGCAACCCTGCAGCAGATTGCCACAGTCCGTAAATCATGGGTTATCCAACCGCAATATCCCGCGGTGTTTCCAACACCGCGCCGTCGTCCAAGCTGCCTCCTGCCGAATGGACGAGATGCATCGATGTCGCGACCATCGCGGCACGCCGTATCCTCGTGCCGAGTTCACGCCAGTCGGGAAATGACCGAGGCGTGACACCGGGTTTCGACCGGCCGTTGCCTTCACCAAGATCGCGTCGCATCATCTGCATCTCCGAGCGCGCTCACGCATCGTGCAGCGCGTCACATCCTCCGGTTGCACAACCCGTGCCAAGCGCCGACATGCACGGGCGCCAAGTCTGGAGCGCGAGCTGTAACTCAATGAACCACATCGATTTGGAGATGAACAAAGATCGTGAAAAACCGAACGACGCCGCTTTAATGGGGACCCTGCAAACCAACGCAAAGCGCAGGACTTGCCACGACCCGGCAACATCGGCCGGTGCGGCACAACGATGGAAACCCCATTACCCGGCAACGTCGGCCGTTGCGGTGGGGGTGGCACGGACAAGCGGGTAAGGCGAGACGACATTGATTCGGAAGACGGTGCTCGATACAGGCACCCGTCCGGCAAACCGGAAAACGGAGCTTGTCCGTGGACGCTCCACACAGCCAACGACACCGAGCACAAACAAGGATCGATTTCTTCGCAGGCAGCGCAGCACACCAGTTGTCGCAGTTGCCCCCCGGTCCCTTGACCCTGGTCCCTTCTCCCTCGGTCCCTTCAACTATGGCACACGTACCTCAGTCGGATCGACAGGCAGCGAAAACGCCATCCGATACAACGCCCCCCGGCCGCCGGCCGCGACGTAATAGACCTTGCCATGCTCGAGCGGACGGGCGGCTCGCTCGCCTTCCGGAGCCACCTGCCGAAAGCCTCGCGGAACACGACCGTAAATAAAGGCGAGATAGTGCGCCGGTTCGCCAACGGAATCGGTCGACTCGAGATGCCACAGGAGCTCGCCTTTGTCATCCTCGCCCGTAGCGATGGCGAATTCGTTGACACAAGGCCACCAAAACGGCCGGGGCCAACCCTGATGATTGATGACAAAACGAACGGGCTTCGAGGAAAGATCCACCTCGATCGGGCCTGGCTTGATACAGCCGGGAAACACCAGACAGGACATCAGGACTGCAAGACGGATGCACCGTGGCACCGGCGTCCCGCCGGTGGAATCACAGGCGAGACGCCTGTGCCACAGTCCGGTTGCGGCCGGAGACCACACGGTCCTACGGCTCCACCGAGCCGCGTTCCAACCGTTGGACGCCTCGCCATGCAACAGGGAGCGCGATAGCGGCCAGCAGAACCTTCAGAAAGCCGGCAGGCAGGAATGCCACCAAGCCGACCCGGAACGCCTCAGACATGCCGAGGAACACGGCCAGCCACGTTGCACCGACGGTCAGAATCATCAACATGCCGATAGCCATGGCGAGCAAGGCAGTCCCCAACCGCCTGTCCCAACCCCGCTCGGCCAACGTCCCGACGACAAACGCCGCCAACGGAAACGCGAACAGATACCCCCCCGTCGGCCCGACAAGGTACGCCGCACCGGCGACGGGTCCGGCGAAGACAGGCAGCCCCGCCGCGCCTTCCAGCAGATAGGCCACGAGCGCCAAGCCCCCCCGCTTGCCACCGAGCGCCGCCCCCACGAGCAGAACGGCAAATGTCTGCATCGTCACCGGCACGGGAGCGGCCGGGACCTGGATCTTCGCACAGATCGCCACAAGGAGACTGCCCGACAGCACAAGCAGGCCGTCGCGGACGAGCGCGGCGTTGCGCACGGCACTGGGATACACAAGATCACCGAATGTTCGCATAGCCATAATCTCGGATCGCTCCACCAAGTGTCATCAACGTCCCGGACCGCCTCCGCCCCGTTCGCAATCGGGAGTCTACCAGGCCACACCCGCCGCGTCCACAGACGGAGGTGCCACACCTACTATTGATCTTTGAATGGCTAACGAAGCGTGCGCCAAGCCCATGGATCGCAATCCATGGGCTTCCGGCGGGGTGGCATGGGTAAACGGAGCCGCCAACGGCGGCGGAGTTTACCCGTGAGCGTCCATTCCAGCGGTGTCCCCACGGGTAATGAACGTCCCGCCCTTTCAGGGCGTGTCGTTCGTTACCCATGCCACCCCATCTGACCGCTAGACACGAACGTAGCTATTCACCTTTCAACAACGCCCCAGCCCCCAACCGAACGCCACTACTCCGGCAACAACTTCCGAACAGCCTCGTACGCGGCCTTGTCGGGCGGCGCGAAGCCCGTAACGCCCAATTGCCGGCAGACCGCATCATCGGCCTTGACCTTCTCGAGCAGGTAGTCCCCAAACTTCGCAATATCGCTTTCATTGGCCGCGGGTCCCGCAACAACGACCATCTCGGGCACCACAACGGTCTCGCCGACGATCTTGAACTGGTCCTTGGACGGGCCGGTGATGATATTGCCTCCGGTATCCGGCATCGACTCCCAAAACACCTCGTCAACCACGCCTGCGTTGACGGTGATGTCATTCGCGATCGTCTGGGCAACCTTCTTGTCGAGATAGAGCCGACCTTCAAACGCAATGGGCGGCGTCAGCAGCTCGGTGAGCAGTTCCTTCACCGGAACGCCCGCCTCCTCTAGCGCACGTTGCGTGAGGAGATCGGTCAGAAGATCGCCGTGTACGCCGAACGCGAACCGCTTCCCCCGGCAATCGGCGATGGTCTTGACGTGTGAATTCGCCTTGACGATCAGGTGAGCCCCACGCGACGTCTTGCCCAACGCATTGACGGCCGAGGCGATCAGCGTAAGCTGCCCCGCGTCTTCGACGGCGGCATACTCCGCGGCCGACATGAAGGCATAGGGGATGTTCCCCTGCACAAGCTGCATCCCGAGCGCGCGGCCGTCCGGCTGGGCGCGGAACAACACACGTTGCCCAAAACACTCCTCAAGCCGCGGATGCAACGCCCGAAACTCAGCCGGCGGGCCGAACAGTCCCGGCGTGCGCGTCGAACCGATCTGAACAACGGTCGCATCAGTCGCGGCCCCGTCCCCCTGCTGGCATCCGATGGAGGAACCGACGGCAATCAAAACAACGGCAAGGAGTACGAACGATGCGCGAGACATGGGTTTGCCTCCAGACAAGCGGGCCAAGCATGAAATCCGATTGCACACGACCCGCGAAGTATAGCGGTCCGGTGCCTCGCTGCTCAAGTGTGCCCACTTCTGCGCGCAAATATACCCGAGGCCGCTGCAAGCCCTGCCCATCTCCGCTGTGGCGGCAATCAACAATGGGAAGTGACGCCTATGGCGTTTCTGGAGACCACGTAGCGTCCGACCCCCGTGTTGGACGAGAAATACCGCCCAATCTCGACGGCCGATAGGGACGTGGGACGCTGCACCGTTTCTTAAGCTGTACTAACTGACGAGACTATCCATCTCCAGCGTCGCGTGAAGCGCCTCGAGCTGAGGGCGGTGGCAGGTCTTCAAACGATCAGGCCAGCGTTCTACGATCTCGACATCGCAAGCGGCCTTCGATTCGGCATCGTCGCCGACATGGAACCGGACGATGTCGCCGCCGTGCAATTCGGCCCGGCACGACGAGTCCGCGAATCTGATCGCCTCGCCGGAATCGGCAATGATCGTACCGTTACACGTATCTGGTCGGAACGCGAGCACGTAGCCTTGCATGGCTGGAACACTCCTGCGGCCATCTAGCTCGGCGGGGAGTCCGTTCCGTGCGACGAGGCGTTGATAGGATCACTTCGTCCCCGGTCCGTGGGATCGAAGGGCTCGTTACGAAGCATAACACGGCAGCCGGCAAAGGTCACGCGGATTCCCCCCGAAGCGGCCCCCCAAAAAAGGTTCTTCACGGAATACCGGGAAATGTCGAAGCCCCGTGAGGGGCGATAGAACATAGCCCACGGCGCGAGCCGTGGGTTGGAACGTGTGCGGGCCGGTGAGCCCCGTAGGGGCGATAGAGCCCACCAAACCGCATCTTCCGCCCCGCTGGGGCTAAATAACACGTGTGCCGATGGGATCCCACGGCTGACGCCGTGGGCTATCTTCTCACGCCACTCCGTGGCTGACTTGGCTGTGTGCTCCCCGATAATCCGTGAAGAACCCAAAAAAAGCCGCGGCCTTGGACCGCGGCTTTTTCGACATTTGATCCCGCCGACCGTTTACGGCTGCGGGAAATGGATCGTATTGCCGTCCCCGTCGGTGACGAGCCAGACGGCCTGATTTCTGGATTCCTCGACGGAGTCGTTCCACCGATCGAGGATGGTGACGATGATGGTGCCGCCGGCGCCATACTGGTAAGGCTGCACCTGCCCATCGAGCGTGGTCTTGTCAAGCCGCCACTCGGGCGCGGTGCCGAAACCTTCGTTGCAGACGGTTCCCTGAATGCGTGAGGCCTCGATCGCCTTGCCGACCGGGATATCAGCGGCACTGGAATAGACGAAGCCGCGCTGCGTACACAAATCGCCGAGAATGTCGCCGCCCGTGCATGTGAAGTCCGAATCATCCTCACCGAAGATGATGATCTCAGGTAGCGGGATGATATCGCTGGCGTTGTTGCGGCGCCTCAGTTGATACAACTGCGGCGTCTCCTGATCGCCAACGATGCCGGGCGCGAGTGTCGCCAGATCACCTTGACCGATTCCAAACTCCATGGTGAGCAGCCGCGTGCCGCTCACGAGCGTGAGCGTGTCACAGCCGATGGTCGCGATGTTACCTGAACCCGGTATGAGCGCATCGTCGTAACCCGCCGTGATGTAATCCTGGATCAGGTCGTCCTCTACGAAGCCACCCGGGCCCGCGGAGACGGCGAAAACCATCGAGAATCTCACATACGTCTGGGACTCGTTCGCCACAGTGACGGACAGCCCCCGGAATATCTCCGGCAAGTCGGCCACGGAGGTAATTGCGGCGCTGGCGATCGTCTCATCTTCCGGTTCCGGAAGGTTCGCACCGCCTTGAGCGAGTACACCTTCATCCGTTCCGACCATCGTCGACGCGAACTGCGCCGAAAGAAACGGACTGATGCCGCCACATCCGACGATGACCAAAGCGGTCACGGTAAACAGCGCGATGACGGCTGTTGAAATCACGACTCGACGCAAACGGGATAGCATGGCTCTGTCTCCTGGTTGCTCGGTTGGGGTACCGTCGTAGCGAGGGCGGGGACGATTCCATCCGACGCCACGGATAGCACATCGCCGGTTGCCTCTTGGCGCCTGCCGCACTTCGACAGGCATCCCAGGCCGGTAGGTCGGTCGGCTTCCTCCCCAAAGCGGATCTCGGGCTCGACCGCTACTATCGGATTGTACCGTCTCACCAGGTGTGAAGCAACGCCGGATTACACGAAATCCCGTTTTTCGGCCCGTATCGGGCCTCGCGACCTGCCCAGACCGGTAACATCGTCCCAAGACAAGGCCTCCCACCTGCCCTGCACGCCCCCTGCCCCAAAAACACACGCCCGCCCCGACACAGGCCCCCCAATCCGAAACACGCTCCCCGCTCCTGGAACCGGTATCTCCACGACATCCGGAATCCCATCCCAGCAGGGCACACTCCCCCCCCCGGCTTGCCGTTTGGCGGCACATGCAAACCACCGGCCGGCCACGATTCTCATAATACGCCGCCTCGACGACGCGCCGCCCCCGTTCTCACTTTTTGGTTTCCGGATGGCGGGGCGGCGCCTGCACCGGCTCGGTCCCACCGGAGGGCTTGTCATCATCCGATTTCACAATCCTACCGGCAATGTTCCGGCTCAGATCGCGAAGGTCGATTCCCAACACACTCTCGACCGTAGCGAGTGACTCCGTCAGGATTTTGGCCCGCCCCATCGCGGCCCCCGCAATGCCCTGCCCACTCCCGCTGTCGATGACCGTCACGTCGCCAAGGTCGATCTGCTGGATCGTCTTGGCGAGATATCCAACGATGTTCGGCATCATCTCGACCAACATCACCTTCAAGGCATCGGGGTACTTCTGAATGGCCTGCCCGACCGTCTCCAAGGCGGCCGCACGAGCCTTGCCCTCCTCCATAACGCTCGCCGCGTCTCCCTCCGCCTTCGCCCGGGCGACGTCGCGTTCGGCGATGGCCGTGGCGACCTCCGTCGCCTTGAGCCGCGCGGTCTCCGCCTTTGCCTCCGCCTCCTGCTGATCGGCTTCCTTGAGCGCCGCGGCCCGGGCGAGTTCCGCCTTTCGGATCCGCAACGCGTTGTCCGCCTCGGCAATGGCCTTCTCGGACCCCAAACGCGCTTCCTCCGCCGCCTGATGCGCCGTCGCCTCCGTCGTCTTCGCCTCGGAGTCGCGCGTCGCCTTCGCCTTCCGAGCAGAAGCCCCGGCCTCGGCTTCCTTAATGGCAGCCTCCGCCGCCCGCGCCGCCTCCGCCTTGCGAGCCTCCGAGATGACCGCGGCTCGGGCCTTCCTGGCAATCGACACCAGATACTGCTCATCGTCACTGACGTTCTGGATGTTGACGCTATCGATGATCAGTCCGAGCTTGCCAAAGTCGTCCGTCACCTCGTGCATCACCGTCGAGACGAACTTGTCACGATCCTCGACGATCTCCTCCGGCCGCATCTTGCCGATGACCGCGCGGAGCCCGCCCTCCAGCGTCTCACGGGCAACGCGCTGAATCTCCTGTGCCGGCTGGTCGAGGAACCGCTCGATGGCGTTCGGGCGAATCGAGGGATCCGACGAAACCTTCACGTTGGCAACGCCGGTAATGATGATCGGCATCATGGTCCCGCCGCCGGACTGCGCCTTGACCTCCAGGCCGACCTGCATGTTTCGCAGGCTGATGCGGGCGACCTTCTCGAAGATCGG
>JAUVGW010000194.1 GCA_030593565.1 Phycisphaerae bacterium
TCATGGCGACACAGAAGAGACCTGATATTGTCCGCGCCTACTTTCAGGAGGCTCACGTCAATTACGCAGCGGAGTGACACTATTCATACATGTTCACATAATCAGGTTCGGAGTAGTATGCTTGTGAATGGCGGTCCCGAGAGCGTAAGTGCAGTATATGCCAAGGAAACAAAGAATCAGGCGTGACCCAAAGGGTCGCCTCTTTGCGAAGTGGACAAGAAGTGTGACTATCAAAGAAACGGACACTATCAAGAAGGCCGGGTCGAATGCATGGAAGATATCCAGGCTGTATGGAATGACATTGAATGGGTAAAGCAACTGCGTGCCAAAGGGCGTGATCAGGTCCAAAAAGATATGAACGCAGTAGGCAAGCAAGGACGCCAAGTAAAGTTCTGGTACAGTGTTCGTCGCGCGTTTCCGCAAGATCATGTATATGATCAGAAGGGGGAGGATGCAAAAGACTGGAGCGAGGACAAAGCTATGGGTAAATGTGCGGTGAGTTAAATACCCAATTGTCCCGGGTCCGCCGCTGAAAATGACCGCCAGATCGGGTGTCTCGCTGGCCAGAACGCTTATTAGGATGGCGGGTAGGTTGCGGAACCTCTTGAAAGTGCAGGGCAGCAGCATCCCAAAGGCAATGTGGTCGGGTAACATCATTGGACGTTTACCTTTCAAAACCGCGCAGGCGTGCCTGCGGAAGGTGTCCTTTTAATGTCCGTTTTCGCTTCGCGTAACAATACTGCGGAGTTTCTTGAACTTCTCCAAATACGCTGCCATCTGCTTCTCGTGCCCGCGGTCGGTGGGGGTGTAGTAGGTCTTGTCCACGCCGAGGTAGTCCTGGGCGACCATGCCGCCTGGGTGGTCGTGGGCGTATTGGTAGCCTTTGCCGTGGCCGAGGCGCTGGGCGCTCTTGTAGTGCGTGTCGCGGAGGTGTCTGGGGACGGGGATCGTGCGGCCCTTCTTCACGTCGCTCGCGGCGGTCCAGATGGCCATCGCGCTGGCGTTGGACTTCGGGGCGCAGGCGATGTAGATCGCCGCCTGGGCCAGCGGCAGTTGGCACTCCGGCAAGCCGACGAAGATGGTTGTCTGCACGGCCGCGTTCGCCAGGACCAGTGCCATCGGGTCGGCATTGCCGACGTCCTCGGCCGCGCATATCGCGATCCGCCGGGCGATGAACCGGGGGTCCTCGCCCGCTTCCAGCATCCGCGCGATCCAATAGACCGTCGCGTCCGGGTCGCTGCCGCGCATCGATTTGATGAGCGCGCTGGCTGCGTCGTAGTGCTCGTCGCCCGTGCCGTCGTAGACGAGTGCCTTGCGCTGGATGGAATCCTGCGCGATGTCGAGCGTAATCGTGATTCCAGAAGCGGCATCCGGCTTGTCCTCACCATAGCCCCCGGCGGAAGCCGGGGGTTGAGCGGCCGCGCTGCCTGAAGTCCGCGGCTCTTCATGGGGAGTTTGCGGTCTATCTTGCGAATCCCCGGCTTCCGCCGGGGGCTGGGCATTCTGCAACTGCGACAGCACCGCGACCTCGATCGCCGTCAAGGCTCGGCGGGCGTCGCCGTCGCTGGTTGTCGCGAGAAAAGCCAGCGCCTCGTCTGTGATCGTCGCGCCGTGTTTGCCGAGGCCGCGGTCGGTGTCCGCCAGCGCGCGGCGCATCAGCACGGCGATGTCGTCCTCACCAAGCGGCTCGAACTGGAAGACCTGGCTGCGCGAGACGAGCGGCGCGTTGACGGTGAAGAACGGGTTTTCCGTCGTCGCGCCGATCAGGATGACGATGCCGTCTTCGACATCGCCGAGCAGCACGTCTTGCTGAGCTCGGTTGAACCGGTGAATCTCGTCGAGGAACAGGACGGTCCGCCGGCCGTCGACCTCGAGACGGTCCCGGGCCCGCCCGAGGATTTCGCGAACCTCCTTGACGCCGATGGCCGCGGCGTTCGTGGATTCGAAGGCCGCCTTCGTGCAATTGGCGATGATTTGTGCGAGTGTGGTCTTGCCGGTTCCGGGCGGGCCGTAGAAGATCGCGCTGGCCAGCCGGTCGGCATCTAGCAATCGGCGCAGCAGTTTTCCTGGTCCGAGGAAGTGCTGCTGGCCGACGAATTCGTCCAGCGTTTGCGGCCGCATTCGGACCGCGAGCGGTCGGACGCGATCGAGGGCTGCCTGACGTTGTTCGGCGAACAGGTCCATAACGGCCATGATAGGAGTTCCGGCGCGAGAAGGCACCGCCGATTCGACGTTTGGCTATGATCGGCGTTAATCCAGACGTCCCGGCTGGTTTGGCGAGACGCCGGTGCCACAGCGACGTGGTGTGGTCCAGGTTTGTGGGGGGTGACGCGAGCGACGTAGGGTGCGTCCCGGACGCACCTTCTCCCGCTGTGGGGGTGACACGAGACGCAGTGAGCGACGACACAACATCCCAAGTACCGCCGGATGCGAGCGATCATGACCTGATGCGCCTCGCGGGGCGGGGACAACGCGAAGCGCTGGGGGTGCTCGTGCGTCGACATCAGGAACGGGTGCTGGCGCTGGCGTACCGGTTTCTCGGGAGTTGGGACGCCGCGGAGGACATTTGTCAGGACGCCTTCATCCGTGTGTGGGAGTCGGCCGCTAGGTATGACCCTGTCGCGGAGTTTACCACCTGGTTGTACCGCATCGTGGCGAATCTATGCTGGGACAGGCGGCGGCGCGCGACCCGAGAGCCCGGCGCCCTGCCCGACGACGCGGCCCGTCTGTGCGTTGTTGTCGAAGACGAAGCACCGACCGAACAGGCCGAACGCCGGGAGCGCATCCGCCGGGCCGTCGCGCAATTGCCTGACAGGCAGCGTCTTGTGCTGATCCTACATCGATATGATGGTCTGCCGCATCGGCGGATCGTCGAGATCACGGGCTGGAGCACCGGCGCGATCGAGTCGTGTCTCGTCCGGGCGTACGACCGCCTGCGCGAGTTATTGGCGGACCTGAAGCATGATTGAAAGCGAACGTTCGAGCAGTTTCAATCCATTCGTAGCGTCCGACCCCCATGTCGGACGTAGCATGGTCGAACAATCCACGGCCGACAGGGGCGTCGGCCGCTACAGACAAACGTGAAATGCTCTAGCCGCGGGCGGCTATCCCGCGAGTAGCTTCTTCAACTTCCCCTCGGATTCAGCCTGAACCTTCGCGTGCAGGCTTTCGCCGTGCGAGTCCATCGTCACGACGCACGGGAAGTCCTTGACGCGAATCTTCCAGAAGGCTTCGGGCACGCCGAAGTCGAGCTTGAATACATCGACGACCTCCTCGCAGGTGTCGGCGATCAGCGTGGCCGCCCCGCCGATGGCGTGGAGATACACCGCCCCGTGCTCCTTGCAGCCCGTCAGCGTCTTGTCGCGCATGCCGCCCTTGCCGATCACGGCGCGCAGCCCGAAATGTTCGATCACGTCGGCCTGATACGGTTCCTCGCGGATGCTCGTCGTCGGACCGGCGGCGACGAACTCGTACTTGCCGTCGTCGCGCTTCCGCACGACAGGCCCGCAGTGATAAATCACCGAACCGGCCAAGCCCTGCTTCAACTCCTCGTAGAGGGCCTTCTCGGAATCGGGGCAATCGCCCTTGATGAAGTTTTCGATCATATACTTGTGCGCCGCATCTCGACCGGTGTAGATGATGCCGCTTAGCAACACCTGATCGCCGACCTTGAGTGCACGGATCTGTTCTTCGCTGATAGGGACGGTAAGTTTCGTAGCCATGTCGTTTGTGTCCTCGGTCGAGCGCTCCCCTGCCGGGTCGCGGCTAAACATTCATTACGCCTGCGGCGCATCGATGGCGACGGCGTCGTTCTTGATCGTCATGGTCTTCCGCCGATCGGCCCAACACATGTAGGCGATCGACACAAAAAACGACGCAGGCAGCCGATGAAGCTGGGCCATCTTCACACAGAAGACCGTCGTCTTGCCGCCGAAGCCCATCGGGCCGACGCCCAGCGTGTTGATCTCGCGATGCAACTGCTTCTCCATGGCGTCCAGCTCGGGATCGGGGTTGCTGTCGCCCAGCGGGCGGAACAACTGCTCCTTTGCCTTGATCATGCTCGTCGCACGGTCGCCACCGATACCGACGCCCAGGATGCCCGGCGCGCAGCCGAGGCCCTGCGCCTTGAACGCCGCATCGAGCACCGCCTTGCGCACGCCCTGGATGTCGCGCGACGCGGGGAACTCGGGGGATGGGATGCTGTACTGGGCGCCGACGTTCTCGCAACCACCGCCCTTGAGCATCAGCCCGATCTTCAGGGCGTCCTGATCCCATTCCTCGAAGTGGATCGTCGGGAAATCGACGCCCATGTTGTCGCCGGAATTCTTTCCCGACAGCGCCTCGACGGCATTGGGCCTGAGATAGGTCCGCTCCGTCGCCGTTCGCACGGCTGCCTGGATCTGCTCGCGCATCTTCCGCTGCGAGCCGCCTTCGGGGTACCAGACGTAGAAGATGGGCGTGCCCGTGTCCTGGCAGATCGGCCGGCCCGTCTCGCGGGACATTTGCACGTTCTCCAGGATCGTTTGCAGCGCCCCCTGTGCGACCGAGCCGTCGTCCTCGGCCTGGTGCGCTTCCTTCAATGCCTGCTCGATGTCCGGCGGCAGGTCCGTCGAGGCCGACTTGATCAGCTCGACCAGATGTTCCGTGATGTCTTGCATGGGCTATCCTCACATGCGCCGCGCGCTCTGTCCTGTCTCCCGCCCGAGATCGCCATTATCCGGTCGCGGAGAATCAGGTCAACCTCGTGCCCTCGGTATTGCTCATCGGGGCAGGGCAATCGCAAGAATCGTACGGAAGCCCCCCGCCCAGATGCCACTGGGTTTACGAGTCTGTTTGAAGCCCGATCAGAGCCGCCTTCTGTGAAGGCGGTGTGCCGTGGCGTTTGGAGGGCACCGCCTTCACAGAAGGCGGCTCTGATCGGTTTCGTGCCTGTCAACCCCCCTTCAACAGACTCGCAGCTCATGAGCGAGATCCATTCTTGCGATTGCCCTGCTCATCGGGGGCCAGGACAGATACGGCGGGCAACGACACCCAACGTAGCGTCGGCCCCCTGTGGCCGACGCTACATCTCGTGGCACTGAGGCGTCCCACCAGGTCCCTCACGGCCCCTGTAATTCCACGAGTTTCCTCGCCAACGGGCCGCGATAGGGATCCGCCTCGCCGAGTGTAGGCAACAAACGCCGTAACTCGCGAACCACCTCATCTCGACGGTTCAGCTCAATCAACACGGAGATGTAGGTATCCACGAAATCGCCCTGCCCGGGTGCGAGCCGGATCGCCGATTTCGCGTGACGCAGCGCCGTCGCGGCATCTCGTAAACCGGCCGGCTCGGCGGTGATCAGATACCACGCCAGATTGTTCCGCGCAGTCGCCTCTCTCGGACGCCGAGCCACAAACTCGGCAAGCAGCGAGATGGACGCTTGATGGTCACCGCGTGTTCTGAGTATGTTGGCGACCGCAACGACCGCTTCCTCGTCGTCCGCCCCGCCCAGCTCGAAGAACGTTTTGAGACGATGCAGCGCCAGATCGTGCGAGCCGCGCTGCCAGTGCGCAAGGCCGGCGACGCGCCAGGCGGTGACGAACTCCCGACAAATGGAGATGGCACGCTCCGCCTTGTCGGCCGCCGTCTGCATGTCCTTGGCGTTCAAGGCGTCGATGGCAGCGGAGCACCACAGCCGACTCGATTGGGGATGCGTCTTCAGGTCGGCGGCGTTCAGGGCTTGGTCGGATCGCCAGTCGCGATTGCGATCCACCGTGGCCCACGCACACCAACCGGCTCCGGCAGCGATCGCGACTAGAAAGCCGCCCGCCGCCGCCCGCCGAACAGCCCCGGCCCCGGTGCGCAGGGCGCCGATGCATCCGCCGGCCAGGATCCCGACCAGCAGGCAAAAGCCAACGCTCGGAAGATACAGATACCGCTCCGCAAAGATCGTGCCAATCACGATAAACGTGTTGGACACGATGCTGTACGTTATCAGCGACAGCCCCAGCGCGATGAAGACATGCCGGGCGCGTCGGTAGGAGGCGGCCATCGCCCACGCCATGACGAGAAGCCAGACGACGCCGAGCAGCAATCCAGGATCGCGCAGCCGCTTGACCGTCTCGATGCTCGCGTAGGAATAATCCCAAGATAGCGGGTGAGGCCGGACCATCAGTCCTGCCGCCTTGCCGAACACCGACACCGGCGTGCCCCATCGAGCCAGAAATCGGCTGTCGCCCGGTTGCAGATCGTATGCGGGATGGGCAATCGGATTGTCCACCACGGCCACCACCGCGGGCGGCCGTGCGATCGTGCCCAATGCGCCCCACCGAGCCCCCAAATATGCCACCACCACGATCAGCAGCGGAACGTAACACCGTCGAATCCGCCGGCCGAACCAGCCGGCACGAGCGCCCCGTTCGCCCGCCTTCCAATAGAACAGGTCGAGCAAGATCACCACGCCGACCAGCGTCAAGGCGTTTTCCTTGAACAGCGTTGCCGTGGCGAACGATACCGCCGCCGCAACCGGCCCGACCCAGTGACCACGCCGCGACGATTGTTTCCGGGCTTCCTTCGTGCCGTCATGGCCGCTCCCCCTCGCCCCATCTGAGACTACTACACGTTGACTGGCGGGTGCCACTGGCAGCTTGCTGCCAGTGCCGGCACGGGCGGTCAAGCCGCCCGTGGCACCCACCGCACACCGGTATACCCCGTCTCGCCACCACAACCACACCGCGAGCAACCCAAACAGTGCCGCGCCCAGCTCGGCCCGATCCACAATCGCATTCAACGGCGCAGTGTGGATGGGATGCACGATGAACACACAGGCCGCGATCAGCGCGACGCCGACGGACTTCGTCCAATCCCTGGCGAGGAGAAACAAGACGAACCCAACGCCGACGTGAAGCAGCAGATTCACCAACCGAAACGCCCACGCCTCGTGCGACACCGCCCAATTCACCGCAAAGCTGACCATGGTCAGCGGCCGATACAGCAGATTGCCTCGTGGACCGGGCCAGTATTCGCCGGAAATCAACTCCCCGATCCGGCCCTCCCCCACCCGCGGGTCGCCGAGAATAACGTGATGATCGTCAAGGACAAAGGCGTTGCCGAGGCTGTTGCCGTACACAGCAAAACCGAGCGCCAACAGCAGCACCGCCACAGCCCACCCGCGCCGACCACCACCGCGAGGATCAAGGCTGCCCGCAGCGGGCGTTGGCAGCTTCTCCCTGCGGGATTGCGTGGCGCGTGATGTGCGACGGCGGGTCATGGTCTTCTACTCGACAGGACAGTGCAACCGCCGCAGTGTAGAAGGCCCATCGCACGACCGCAATCACGTCGCCGACCGACAGTCCATCACGGCCAGTTGGCGATATCGTCCGCCGTCCCGTCGATGCCGTCGGGGCCGACGCTCCACAGATCGTACCCGCCCTTGTTGCGTACGCCCTCGTATGTATATCGAAAGGCACGGCCCCAGGGGTCCCGGAAGCCCTGAGGGTCTTCAAGATAAGGACCGAGCCACTTGCTCGCCTGCGCGGCATTACTCGGCTTTGCGCAAAGCAACGAAAGGTCGACAGGAAACGTGCTAACATCGTGCTTGTAGAACTTCAGCGCGCGGGAGATTGAACCGTTCGGACCGATGGCGGCTCTCGTCAACGCAACCCTGGCCGCCGGCGACAGTGGGTTGATCCGTGGCTCGGCCAGAGCAGCCGCCGTCGCTATCAAACCCACTGTGGCGAGGCACCCTCCCACAATGGCCAAAACCCGAGGCCGCTTCCGCAACGCAGACACACTCAGTGCAAGGCCCAAGGCGCTGAAAACGGCGAGCAGCCCCAATAGTGCCAACGCGACACCACTGCGGTTCCCGATCAGAACAAGGATCGAAAAACTCAGGAGCCCGAGTAGGGACGAGGCGAGCCCGGCCGCACCCGCATAGCTTCTTCCAGCCGTCTTGGGACAGCGTGCATACTCAATCACCTGCGGCTGTGGATCAGCATTCATGGCGGCCCTCCACCTACTGTGGTCACCGAACCGTTCGATGCCAACCCAATCTAAACATCCGCCGTCATTCCGGTTGCAGGCTGAACCGAAATACCTCCTTCGGCTTTGTGATCCGCATGTAGTCCTCGACCGGCATGATGATCGAGTCCGTCAGGCTGCCGGCGTTGAAGGCGATGCGGTCGTTGGCCTGGATCGATTCGTCCACGTACAACGGGAACGGCAGGATCGGCTCGCCGAACGGCGGCACGCAGCCGGGGACCAGGCCGGTCAGGTCTTTTAGTTCCTCCCGTGTGGCGAAGCGCGTCCGGCGCGTGCCGAGCTTGTGGCGGATTGCCGCATTGTCCAGCTTCAACGCGGCACTCATCACGAACAGCCGAAAGACGTCGGCCGTCTTGATTAAGAGCGCCTTGCCGCCGATCCGCACGCTTTCACCGCGCGCCCGGGCCGATTCCTCGGACGTGTGGGTCGGCTCGTGGTGAACAGCTCGGTACACGATCCCGTGCTCGTCCAGAAGATCCCGAATTGCCTGATGGATGTCGGTGTTCATCAATGCCTCCGCGGATCACATAGCCTATCCCAAAATGGCGCGCGGCACAGGTCGTCCCGTCATCACAGCGTAGCTCCCACAAGACATGTGGCACGGCGCGGCCGCCGCCCGCACCCAATGTGCGGTACAGGCGTCCCGCCTATTTGAGCACCATCGCCGGAAACTTCACCACAAGCGTCTCGTGGCGCGTCTTTATCACCGGCGAGACGCCGGTGCCACAGTGCCGGCTACAACGTCGGGGACGTCCTTACACTCAGCGGAGTAGCGTCGGCCCCCCGTGGCCGACCTATGCGTGGAGGAACCTCTCAGCACTTCACGTCGGCCACCGGGGGCCGACGCTACATCCGATATCGCAGCCCGCAGAGTCTGTAACGAAACCGGCGCGTTTCACTTCCCCCGGCAGGGCTGTAAAAATACTTGACTTCGGTGCTTTCGGCCTGCTACACTGAGTGTGCGAGGATGGTGCGGCACCTGGGCAACCCTCAAAAATGGGCGAGGCAAGGCAGGTATCGGACGCCCCGCCGTGGATCGGCCCGGCCGTTCCGCGTGGGTCCGTTGGCGACGGTCGGCGGACTGGGCAAAGCCCGGCGGCTCCGTTCGGGGCCGATCGGGGAGGCTGCCCTGAGAGAGGAGGTGATTCATGGAAATTGGTATATGTATGAGGTGGCTGCCGTAGAGCAGCGAACGTGGCTGCATCTACAGCAGCAACCGAAACAGGGCCCGCCGCCGGCATTGCGTCCGACGGCGGGCCGCTTTTTTGGGGTCCGTCACGGATTATCGGGGAATGTCGAAGCCCTGGCAGGGGCGTCAGCACATAGCCCACGGCGCGAGCCGTGGGATCGCCTCGACACGCGCTTTGCCCAGCCCCGGCGGGGCGAAAGATACCACCCGACCTCCCCTTTCGCCCCTTCGGGGCTCGCCAGCTCGCACACGCCAGAGCCCCACGGCTCACGCCGTGGGCTTTCTTCTAGCCCAAGTTACGCAGTAGTTGGGCATTTTCAACTTTTTTTGGCGTCGGATGGGGCTTGGTGAACATGCCAGGTGGGGTTCGGGTCTTCGCCCCCGATGTAGTGTAGACCTTGCCCATTGAAAACAGTGTGGCGTCTGT